>CAIKUF010000051.1 GCA_903830565.1 uncultured bacterium
CAAGGAAGAAGTCAAGGAACTCGTCGACTTCCTGAAGGATCCGCAGAAGTTCCAGAAGCTCGGCGGGCGCATCCCGCGCGGCGTGCTGTTGGTCGGCCCTCCGGGAACCGGCAAGACCCTGCTCGCGAAGGCGATTGCCGGCGAGGCCAAGGTGCCGTTCTTCTCGATCTCGGGCTCCGACTTCGTCGAGATGTTCGTCGGCGTCGGCGCCGCGCGCGTGCGCGACATGTTCGAGCAGGCTAAGAAGAGCTCGCCCTGCATCATCTTCATCGATGAAATCGACGCCGTCGGCCGCCACCGCGGTGCCGGCCTGGGCGGCGGCAACGACGAACGCGAGCAGACATTGAACCAGATGCTGGTCGAGATGGACGGCTTCGAGACCAACGTCGGCGTAATCGTGATGGCGGCGACCAACCGGCCCGACATCCTCGACCCCGCGCTGCTGCGCCCGGGCCGCTTCGACCGTCAGGTCTACGTGACGCTGCCCGACGTGCGCGGACGCGAGCAGATCCTGAACGTCCACATGCGCAAGGTGCCGATCGGGCAGGACATCCGCGCCGACATCCTGGCCCGCGGCACGCCCGGTTTCTCGGGCGCCGACCTGGCCAATCTCGTCAACGAGGCGGCGCTCTTCGCTGCGCGCCGTAGCGGCCGCGTCGTCGAGATGAACGACTTCGAGCGCGCCAAGGACAAGATCATGATGGGCCCCGAGCGCAAGTCGATGATCATGCCCGAGGAGGAGCGCAGGAACACCGCATTCCACGAGTCGGGCCACGCGCTGGTGGCGCGGCTGATGCCCAAGACCGACCCCGTACACAAGGTGACGGTGATCCCGCGCGGGCGCGCGCTGGGCGTGACGATGCAGCTCCCGGAGACCGACCGCTACAGCCTCGACAAGGAACGCATGCTGTCGACGATCTCGGTCCTGTTCGGCGGGCGCATCGCTGAAGAGGTGTTCATGCACCAGATGACTACCGGCGCCAGCAACGACTTCGAGCGCGCGACGCACATCGCGCGCGACATGGTCACGCGCTACGGCATGACCGACGAGCTCGGCCCGATGGTCTACGCCGAGAACGAAGGCGAGGTCTTCCTCGGCCGCTCGGTGACCAAGCAGGTCAACGTGTCGGAAGAGACGATGCAGAAGGTCGACAAGCAGATTCGCCGCATCATCGATGAGCAGTACGCTATCGCGCGCAAGCTGATTGAAGAAAACCAGGACAAGATCCACGCCATGACCAACGCGCTGCTCGAATGGGAAACCATCGACAGCGATCAGATCGACGACATCATGAACGGAAGGCCCCCGCGACCGCCCAAGGACTGGACGCCCTCGGCGAGCAAGACCGTTCCAATGCCGCCCATCAACCCCGACGGGGCGCCCGCGGCGGCGTGACGCCGGCAACCGGACTTCGAGCGGGGCTTCGGCCCCGCTTTGCATTGGAGGCCGCGTCACTCGGCTCGCGCTTGGCATGATCTGGCAAACCACGCGTTTTCGAATCGACCTGCGCCAGCCGCGGGTGATGGGCATCGTCAACGTCACGCCCGATTCGTTCTCGGGCGGCGGAGAGCACTTCAACGCCGATGCGGCGCTCGCACACTGCGAACGTCTTCTGGCCGAGGGCGCCGACCTGCTCGACATCGGCGGCGAATCGAGCCGCCCGGGTGCGGCGAGCCTCAGCGCGACCGATGAATTGGCGCGCGTGCTCCCGGTGCTGCGTGGCGCGTTGAAGCTCGGCGTGCCGGTCTCGGTCGATACCTGCAAGCCAGGCGTCATGCGCGAGGCGCTCGCGCTGGGCGTCGACATTGTCAACGACATTCAGGCCCTGCGGGCGCCGGGCGCGATCGACGCGATCGCCGAGCATGCGGCGTGCGGCGTGTGCCTGATGCACATGCGCGGCGATCCGCGCACGATGCAGGATGCGCCCGACTACGCCGACGTCGTCGACGAGGTCGCCGCCTTCCTTTCCTCACGCGCCATGGCCGCCACGTGGCGCGGCATTGCGGCCGATCGCATCGTGCTCGACCCGGGCATCGGTTTCGGCAAGACGGCCGAGCACAACGTCGCACTGCTCGCCCGCCAGCGCGAGTTGCTCGCGCTCGGCTTCCCGTTGTTGCTCGGTTGGTCGCGCAAGTCGACGCTGGGGGCGCTGACCGGGCGTGGCGCGCAGGACCGGCTGGCCGCCAGCGTGGCGGCCGCGCTGGCCGCCGTTCAGCAGGGCGCCAGCATCGTTCGCGTGCACGACGTGGCCGCCACGGTCGACGCACTGCGCGTCTGGCGCGCTGCGGGCCTGTGTGCATGACGGGCTGGAGCAGCGTTGCACAATTGCAGGTTAGCAACCTCGCGCAAGCTACATTGGTCCACGACATGAGCAGAACCTATTTCGGCACCGACGGCATCCGCGGTACGGTCGGCCAGGCCCCCATCACGGCGGACTTCATGCTGCGCCTGGGTCACGCGGTCGGGCGCGTGTTGAAGTCTGGCGAAGAGCGCCCGACGGTGCTGATCGGCAAGGACACGCGCATCTCGGGCTACATGATCGAGTCGGCGCTGGAGGCCGGCTTTGCTTCCGCCGGCGTCGACGTGCTGCTGACCGGCCCATTGCCCACGCCGGGCGTCGCCTACCTGACGCGCGCGTTGCGGCTGGCGCTGGGCGTCGTCATCAGCGCTTCGCACAACCCGTTCGACGACAACGGCATCAAGTTCTTCTCCGCGCGCGGCGAGAAGCTGCCCGAGGAATGGGAACTGCAGGTCGAGGCCATGCTGTCGGAGGCACCGCAGTGGGTCGGTTCTGCGGATCTCGGCAAGGCGCGTCGGCTGGATGATGCGCGCGGCCGCTACATCGAGTTCTGCAAGGCGACCTTCAGCGGCGAACTCTCGCTGAAGGGCCTGAAGATCGTGGTCGACGCCGCCCACGGCGCCGCCTACCAGGTGGCGCCGGACGTGTTCCACGAACTCGGCGCCGATGTCGTGGCGATCGGCTGCTCGCCCGACGGCAGCAACATCAACGCCGGTTTCGGCGCCACGGCGCCGGACGCCCTCGTGCGCGCGGTGCGCGAGACCGGCGCCGACTACGGCGTCGCCCTCGACGGCGACGCCGACCGGTTGCAGTTCGTCGACTCGACGGGTCGCCTCTACAACGGTGACGAGTTGCTCTGCGTAATGGTCGGCGACCGTCTCGCGCAAGGCCAGGCGGTGCCGGGTGCGGTCGGAACGCTGATGACCAACCTCGGCGTCGAACTGGCGCTGAAGGCGCGTGGCGTGCCGCTCGTTCGCGCCAAGGTCGGCGACCGCTATGTGCTCGAAGAGCTGAACGCGCGCGGCTGGCTGCTCGGCGGCGAAGGCTCGGGCCACCTGCTTGCACTGGACAAGCACACGACGGGCGATGGCATCGTCAGCGCACTCCAGATCTTCGAGGCCATTCGCCGCAGTGGCAGCCGCCTGGCCGAGTTGCTGGCCAGCGTGACCATCTATCCGCAAAGCCTGATCAATGTGCGGTCGCGGGTCGGTGTCGGCTGGAAGGACCACGCACGCCTGGCATCCGAGCACGACCGGGTGCTCGCCGAACTCGGCGACCGCGGGCGGGTATTGATCCGTCCCTCCGGCACCGAGCCCGTGCTACGGGTGATGGTCGAGGCATCCGAGGCCGCGCTTGCGCAAGGCTGCGCACAGCGGCTGGCTGACGCCTTGCGCGACTGACGAGGTAGCCGGCCAGTTATAGCCGTGTGTTCACGGCAGCGCTGCGCTTTGTGACAATTCGCTGAATCCAGTGTGACCGTGCTCGACTCGCGCGGCTCGCGCCCGCGATGTCACGGCCTTGTCACAGTGAGAACCTAGAGTCGCTTCCATTCTCAATTCGCGATTGACGAGGAAGGGCTCCCATGAAGCTATCGATGATCAGAACCACAGCGGCAACGCTGTTCGTGACCGTGTCCGTGCTCGCATCGGCGCAGGACATGACCGGCGCCGGCGCCACCTTTCCGGCGCCGCTGTACGCCAAGTGGGCTGACGCCTACAACAAGGCGACCGGCGCGCGCCTGAACTACCAGTCGGTCGGCTCGGGCGCCGGGCTCAACCAGATCCGCGCGAAGACGGTGGACTTCGGCGCCTCCGACATGCCGCTCACCGACGAGCAACTGGCCAAGGACGGCCTGGTTCAGTTCCCGACCGTGATCGGCGGCGTGGTGCCGGTGGTCAACATCGCCGGCATCGCCCCCGGCCAGATCAAGCTCACCGGGCAAGTGCTGGGCGACATCTACCTCGGCAAGATCACCAAGTGGAACGACCCCGCGCTGACCGCGCTGAACCCGGGCGTTCCGCTGCCCGACGCCGCGATCTCGGTCGTTCGCCGTGCGGATGGTTCGGGCACCAGCTTCATCTTCACCAACTATCTCTCGAAGGTCAACGCCGACTGGAAGGCCAAGGTCGGCGAGGGCACGGCCGTCAATTGGCCGACCGGCGCCGGCGGCAAGGGCAACGAAGGCGTGTCGTCTTACGTGCAGCGCCTGCCGAACAGCATCGGCTACGTCGAGTACGCGTACGCCAAGCAGAACAAGATGGCCCATGTGCTGCTGAAAAACAAGGACGGTCACTTCGCCGCGCCGGATGACCTGAACTTCAAGTCCGCGGCGGCCGGTGCCGACTGGTCCAAGACCTTCTATCAGGTGCTGACCGACCAGCCCGGCAAGGACACCTGGCCGATCTCGGGCGCCACCTTCATCATGATGCAGAAGGTGCAGGACAAGCCGGTCAACGCCACCAACACGCTGAAGTTCTTCGAGTGGGCCTACGACAACGGTGACAAGATGGCCGAGGACCTTGAGTACGTTCCGCTGCCGGCTGGGGTGAAAAACCTCGCGCGCAAGCAATGGGGCGAGATCAAGGACGGCGCCGGCAAGCCGGTCGCGCTCAAGTAGTCGCTCAAACAAGTAGCTGCTCAAACCATGGCGGCAGGCAGCCGCCCGCTGCACGCGCCATCGGCCGGAGGGGCCATGCCCGCTACACTTTCAGCCAGCCCTCGCAACGACAACACGATGCAACGATCGGTCCCGCAGAGTCGCCCGCCGGTTCGCCGGCGGTCCGCTCCGTGGGCCGACACCGCGTTCTCGCTGCTTGCCCATGCGGCGGCCGTGCTCACACTGGCGCTGCTGGCCGGCATCATCGCTTCGCTGGTCGTCGGCGCCGCGCCGGCGATCCGTGAGTACGGCCTTTCCTTCCTCTGGCGTTCCGAGTGGGACCCGGTCAAGGACAGCTACGGCGGCCTGGTGATGATCTACGGCACGCTGATGACCTCGTTCATCGCGCTGCTGATTGCCGTTCCGGTGAGCTTCGGCATCGCGCTCTTCCTGACCGAGTTGTCGCCGCGCTGGCTCAAGCGCCCGCTGGGCATCGCGATCGAACTGCTGGCTGCCGTGCCGTCCATCGTCTACGGCATGTGGGGTCTGCTCGTGTTCGGCCCCATCCTCGCGACCTACGTCCAGGCGCCGCTGCAGCGCTTGTTCACCGGCGTGCCCTTGCTCGGCGCGCTGGTCTCTGGGCCGCCGGTGGGCATCGGCATTCTGTCGGCGGGCATCATCCTCGCCATCATGGTGATCCCGTTCATCGCCTCGGTCATGCGCGACGTCTTCGACGTCACGCCGCCGATGCTGAAGGAATCGGCCTATGCGCTGGGCTCGACGACCTGGGAGGTCGTCTCCCAGATCGTGCTGCCATTTACCAAGACGGGCGTGATTGGCGGCATCATGCTTGGTCTCGGGCGCGCGCTCGGCGAGACGATGGCCGTGACCTTCGTCATCGGCAACACGAATCAGCTCAATTCGCTGTCGCTGTTCGAGGCCGCGAACAGCATCAGCTCGGCACTGGCGAACGAGTTCGCCGAAGCCGGTCAGGGCCTGCACCAGGCGTCGCTGATCTACCTCGGGCTGGTGCTGTTCTTCATCACCTTCGTCGTCCTTTCGCTCTCGAAGCTGCTGCTGTCACGCCTCAAGCGCAACGAAGGAGGGCGCACATGAGCCCGCCGGGCCGCCCCAAGGGCGAATACCGGAGTGCGCAGCACGAAGGTACTCCAGTGAGCGCAGCCGCTCTGGACGCATCGCGCCTGTCCCACCACCGTCGCCGCAAGCGCGTCAACGCGGTGGCGCTGGTGCTCTCGCTCGCAGCCATGGCCTTCGGCGTGTTCTGGCTGATGTGGATCCTCGTCGAGACCGTGCGCCTGGGTGTCGGCGGCATCGCGCTGGCGACCTTCACCCAGATGACGCCGCCGCCGCAGGCCGACACCGGTGGCCTGGCCAACGCCATCTTCGGCTCGGTGCTGATGGTTTCGCTGGCAACGCTGCTCGGCACGCCGATCGGCATCATGGCCGGCATCTACCTCGCGGAGTACGGCCAGAAAGGGTGGCTCGGCAGTGCCACGCGCTTCATCAACGACATTCTGCTTTCGGCGCCGAGCATCGTGATCGGGCTCTTCGTCTACTCGGTCGTCGTCACGCGGATGAAGAGCTACTCCGGCTTCGCGGGCGTGCTGGCGCTGGCGCTGATCGTGATCCCGGTCGTCATTCGCACGACGGAGAACATGCTCAGCCTGATCCCGAACGCCCTGCGCGAGGCGGCCTACGCGCTGGGCACGCCCAAGTGGCGGGTGGTGATGACGATCACGCTTAAATCGGCCTGGGCGGGCGTGATGACGGGCATCCTGCTCGCGCTCGCCCGCATCGCTGGCGAGACGGCGCCGCTGCTGTTCACGGCGCTGTCCAACCAGTTCTGGACCGCGAACCTCGGCCAGCCGATGGCCAGCCTGCCGGTGACGATCTTCAAGTTCGC
Organism: uncultured bacterium; assembly: GCA_903830565.1. GTDB lineage: Bacteria > Pseudomonadota > Gammaproteobacteria > Burkholderiales > Burkholderiaceae_C > CAIKUF01. Next base: position 6,821 of record CAIKUF010000051.1, read on the forward strand.
GATGAGCCCCTACGAGAACTGGCAGAAGCTGGCCTGGGCCGGGGTGTTCATCATCACGATGGGTGTGCTGATGCTGAACATCCTGGCGCGCGTGGTGTTCCGCAACAAGCATTGACTGAAAGAGAACCATGGACGCCAGGGTCGATTTGTCCGTCACCGAGCAGCCCAAGCTCTCGGTGCGCGAACTCAATTTCTACTATGGCGCGTTCCATGCGCTGAAGAACATCAACCTCGACATTCCCGAAAACAAGGTGACGGCTTTCATCGGCCCGTCGGGCTGCGGCAAGTCGACGCTGCTGCGCACCTTCAACCGCATGTTCGAGCTCTACCCCGAGCAACGCGCCGAGGGCAGCATCGTGCTCGACGGCGAAGACATCCTCAAGAGTAAGGAAGACGTGTCGCTGATTCGTGCCAAGGTCGGCATGGTCTTCCAGAAGCCGACGCCGTTTCCGATGTCCATCTATGACAACATCGCCTTCGGCGTGCGCCTGTTCGAGACGCTGCCGCGGGCCGAGATGGACGAGCGCGTCGAGTGGGCGCTGAAGAAGTCGGCGCTGTGGAGCGAGGCCAAGGACAAGTTGAACCAGAGCGGAGCGAGCCTCTCTGGCGGGCAGCAGCAGCGTCTTTGCATCGCGCGCGGCATTGCGATCAAGCCCGAAGTGCTACTGCTCGATGAACCCTGCTCGGCGCTGGACCCGATCTCGACCGGCAAGATCGAGGAGTTGATCAGCGAACTCAAGAGCGACTACACGGTGGTGATCGTCACCCACAACATGCAGCAAGCGGCGCGCTGCTCGGACTTCACGGCCTACATGTACCTCGGCGACCTGATCGAATTCGGGCCCACCTCCGAGGTGTTCATGAAGCCGAAGAAGAAGGACACTGAGGACTACATCACTGGACGCTTCGGCTGACCGCGAGGGCACCACCATGACCGACAAACATCTCTCGACCCAATTCGACGCCGAACTGAGCGCCATCTCGACCCGTGTGCTTGAAATGGGCGGGGTCGTCGAGGCCCAGGTGGCCCAGGCCGTCTACGCGCTGACGCACTTCAGCGGCGAGACGGCGTCCCAGGTGCTGCGCCAGGAGGAGCGCGTCAATGCGATGGAAGTCGAGATCGACCACGATCTCTCGACCATCATCGCGCGGCGCCAGCCGACGGCCGTCGATCTGCGGCTGCTGATCGCGATCTCGAAGGCGATCGCCAACCTCGAGCGCGTGGGCGACGAGGCGGCGCGCATCGCCCGTACCGTGCAGCGCCTCATCAACACGGGCGTGTCGAGCCGCCTGCGCTTGCCGGTCAACGACCTCGCGTTCGAGTCCGAGCTTGCCATCGCCCAGTTGCGCAAGGCGTTGGACGCATTTGCAAGGCTGGATGTCGCGAAGGCGATCGAGGTCCTCAAGCAGGACGACCAGATCGACCAGGAATTCGACGGCCTGCTGCGCAAGCTGATCACGTACATGATGGAAGACCCGCGGACGATCTCGTCGTCGATCGACCTCGTCTTCGTCGCCAAGGCGATCGAGCGCGTCGGCGACCATGCGAAGAACCTTGCCGAGGTCATCATCTACGTCGTCAAGGGCACGGACGTGCGGCACAACCCGGTCGAGACCGTCGAGTCGATGGTGCAATGACGAGCGCGACGCGGAGGCGCCGATGAGCCGCATCCTGGTGGTCGAGGACGAAGCGGCGATTGCCGAGCTGGTCTCGATCAACCTGCGCCATGCAGGCCATGAGGTCACGCTCGCCGAGACCGCCGACCAGGCTCAGGCCGCCGTCGATCACGCGCTACCCGACCTGGTGTTGCTCGACTGGATGCTGCCTGGTCGGTCGGGTCTGTCGCTGGCCAAACATTGGCGCGCCGACCCGCGAACGCGCGCGCTGCCGGTGATCATGCTCACCGCCCGCGCCGAGGAGGCTGACCGCGTGGCTGGTCTGGACGCCGGCGCCGACGATTACCTCAGCAAGCCGTTCTCGCCCAGCGAGCTGATGGCGCGCATCCGTGCCGTGCTCAGGCGCAAGGCGCCCGAGGCGCTCGACGATGCAGTCGAGGTCGCCGGGCTGCGGCTGGACCCGGCCACGCGCCGCGTCACGTTCGGCGGGCGCGAGGTCAAGGTCGGCCCGACCGAGTTTCGCTTGCTACATTTCTTCATGACGCACCCGGAGCGCGTGCACAGCCGTGCCCAACTGCTCGACCGGGTCTGGGGCGATCACGTTTTCATCGAGGAGCGCACCGTCGACGTCCATGTCAAGCGCCTGCGCGAGGCGCTGGCGCCCGTGAACTGCGCGGCCATGATCGAGACTTCGCGCGGCGCCGGCTACCGCCTGACGCAGCATGTACGAGCCGAATCCGAATAGCGTGACGCGACGACGACTTCGAGCGCGCCGGCATATCGCCAGGGCGCCGATATGGGCTGGCTGATCTACCGCATCGCGGCCGCAGTGTTGGCGATGCTGGCCGGTGGCTGGGTCGGCGCCGTCGTCGGTCGGTCCACCGATGCGCCGATCATGAGCGTGCTGGTGGGCGGCGCGGTCGGAATTGCGGCACTGGTCACGTGGGACGGTCTGCGCGGCCAGGCCTTGATGGAGTGGCTGCGCGGAGCCCAGGACGCCGACGCGCCGCGCAGCGCCGGGTTCTGGGGCGAACTGGCCTACCGCGCCGAGCGCTCGGTTCGCCTTCTAGAGCGCAGCGTGGCGCAGGAGCAGACGCGGCTGTCGCAGTTCCTGTCGGCCATCGAAGCTTCGCCCAATGGCGTGCTGCTGCTTGACGCGGGCGACCACATCGAGTGGTGCAATTCCGTCGCCGCGGACCACTTCGGGCTCGACCCGTTGCGCGACCGAAGGCAGCGCGTGACCAACCTCGTGCGCGCGCCGGCGTTCGTGAGCCATCTGCAATCCGGGCAGTGGGGCGAGGCCGTCGTCGTTCCCGCCCCGCGCGGCAAGGGCCTGCTGTCGGTGCTGATTCGCGCCTATGGCGACGAACAAAAGCTCGTGCTCTCGCTGGACGTCACCGAGCGTGAGCAGTCCGATGCTATGAAGCGCGACTTTGTCGCCAATGTTTCGCACGAGATCCGCACGCCGCTCACCGTGCTGGCGGGGTACATCGAGACGATGAGCCAGGTGCCGTTGACCGAGGTCGAACGCCGCCGTGCGCTTGGCCTGATGGGGCAACAGGCCGCCCGCATGCAGACGCTTGTCAACGACCTGCTGACGCTGGCCACGCTGGAAGGCAGCCCGCGCCCGTCGCCCGACCGCTGGGTGTCGGTCGCGCGCCTGTTCGCGCAGGCCGAGGCGGATGCGACGGCACTGTCGCAGGGCAGGCACCGGATCAGTTTCACGGGCGACGACGCGGCGCAGCTTGCCGGTAGCGAGAGCGAACTCGCGAGCGCGATCGCGAATCTCGTCAACAACGCCGTGCGCTACACGCAGGTCGACGGGCAGGTCGACGTGACCTGGGGCCTTCTCCCTGACGGTGGCGGCGAGATCTCGGTCAGCGACACCGGCATCGGCATCGCGCGCGAACACCTGCCGCGGCTCGCCGAGCGCTTTTATCGCGTCGACGGCAGTCGCTCGCGCGACACCGGCGGTACCGGGCTCGGGCTGTCGATCGTGAAGCACGTCGTGCAGCGGCACGGCGGCGAGCTCGACATCCAGAGCGAGCCCGGGAAAGGCTCGAACTTCAGGCTGCTGTTTCCTGCAGCGCGGGTGCGCTACCTCGAGCCGGCGCCCGATCCACGGCACCCGACCATCGCGGCCTCTTGACCGCTAGGCCGCCGGGGCGTCAGTTGGAGATCGCGCTGCGGCGAAAGATTGCGGTGGCTTCCTCGCGATCGGCGGGCCGTCGCTCGCTGGCCACCCACTCCCAGCCCGGGAACGTCCCGCGCGGCCGGTTGCGGCCTTCGAGCACGAAGAGATAGTTGCAGTTCGTTGCGTCCGGCGATGCCGTGGCGTCGACGCGATAGCGGCCGAAGTATTCCAGCGCGGCCAGTTGCGAGCGCGGTAGGCCGGGCGCGACGATGCATTGGTCGCTGCTCACGTGGCGCGCGATGCGTTCGACCTGCACGCGGTAGCTGAGCGCGTAGTCGGCCAACTGCAGCATCAAGGTCATGCAGAGCAGCCAGCTCAGCGCAACCCCGCTGGCAGGCAGCACGAGGCTCTTCCACAGCGGATGGCGGCTGCGCCCGGTGCGCCAGCGCACGAGCCAGATCCATGCCGCCGAGCCGAGCAACGCGAAGCACAGCGCCAGCGCCGAGAAGTTGCTGACGAAGCCGGGCGCGAGCCTGGCGACGTTGGCGGCGGGCTTGGCCGGAATGTCGACCTGCAGCGACGCGTAGAGGCCCCAGAAGAAGAGCGCGAAG
>CAIKUF010000052.1 GCA_903830565.1 uncultured bacterium
CGTGCACCTCGGCGACTGGGTGTTCATCGGCGGCCTCACGGGCGTGCACCAGTTCGTGAAGATCGGTGCCCACGCGATGGCCGGGTTCGCGAGCGCGGTGTCGCAGGACGTGCCGCCGTTCATGACCGTCGATGGCAACCCGCTCGCGGTGCGCGGCTACAACGTGGTCGGCCTGCGCCGACGCGGCTTCACGCCCGAGCGCATCGCCGCCGTGAAGCAGATGCACAAGCTTCTCTATCGCGAGGGCAAGACGCTCGAGCAGGCGTGCGCCGACATCGCGCTGCTCGGCCAGGCGGTGCCTGAAGCGAAGGACGACGTGGCCTCGATGCTCGACTTCCTGCGCCAGGCGGCGCGCGGCATCGTTCGCTAGGCGGGCGCTGATGGACGAGGCGAAGCCGCGCATCGCAATGGTGGCTGGCGAGGCCTCCGGCGACTTGCTGGCCGGCATGCTGCTCGCGGCGCTCAGGCAGCGCTGGCCGACGCTGAAGGCCGCCGGCATCGGCGGGCCGAAGATGGCCGCGCAGGGTTTCGAGGCCTGGTGGCCGCACGACAAGCTGGCGGTGCGCGGCTACGCCGAGGTGCTGCGCCATTACTGGGAGCTCGTGTCGATCCGCCGCCAGCTTGGCGAGCGCCTGCTGCGCGAGCGGCCGGATGTCTTCATCGGCGTCGACGCGCCCGACTTCAACCTCGGCCTCGAAGCGCGGCTGCGCGGCGGCGGAATCAAGACCGTGCAGTTCGTCAGCCCCTCGATCTGGGCCTGGCGGCCGGGTCGCGTGCATCAGATTGGGCGCGCGGTCGACCTCGTGCTGTGCCTGTTCCCGTTCGAGCCGGCGCTGTATGCCGCGCACGGCATCCCGGCGACCTATGTCGGGCATCCGTTGGCCGACGCGATACCGCTTGAAGTGCCGCGCGAGCAGGCCCGCCTCGCGCTCGGCCTCGCGAGCGACAAGGTGGTCGTCGCGCTGCTGCCCGGCAGCCGGCGCTCCGAGATCGAGTACATCGCGCCGCGCGTGCTCGCTGCCGCAGCGCTGATGCAGCGCGCCAGGCCCGACCTGCGCTTCATGCTTCCCTTGGTACCGGGGCTTGCTTCACTGATCGAGCCGCTGCTGGCCCAGCACGCCGCCGGCACGCGCATCGACGTTCTCGACGGACGTTCGCACGAGGCACTGGCCGCGTGCGATGTCGCACTGGTGGCCAGCGGCACGGCAACGCTCGAAGCCGCGCTTTTCAAGCGGCCGATGGTGATCACCTACAACATGCACTGGCTGTCGTGGCAGTGGATGAAGCGCCAGAAGATGCAGCCGTGGGTTGGCCTGCCCAACATCCTTTTGCAGGACAGCGTCGTACCCGAGTTGCTGCAGGGCGAGGCGACGCCCGAGGCGCTGGCCGAGGCCACGCTTGCCTGGCTTGCCGAACCTGAGCGCGCCGCAAGCGTCAGCGAGCGCTTCAGCCGCCTTCACCTCGAGTTGCGCCGCAACACCGCGCAGGCCGCCACCGATGCCCTCGAAACGATCCTGGCTAGCTGATCAACTGGCGTTCAGCTTCGACGCGCCGGGCCTTATCGCCGGCGTCGACGAGGCCGGCCGCGGCCCGCTGGCCGGGCCGGTCGTCGCCGCCGCGGTGATCCTCGACGATCTGCATCCGATCAAGGGCCTGAAGGACTCGAAGCTGCTCGGCCCGCGCACCCGCGAGCGGCTGTTCGACGAGATCCGCGCGAAGGCGCTGTGCTGCAGCATCGCGCAGGCCAGCGTGCAAGAGATCGACGAGCTGAACATCCTGCAGGCGACGCTGCTCGCGATGCGCCGCGCCGTCGACGGCCTGCGCCTGCGCCCGCACAAAGTGCTCGTCGACGGCAACCGCCTGCCGGTGCTTCCGATGCCGGCCGAGGCGATCGTCAGGGGCGACGCACGGGTGAAGGCGATCTCGGCGGCATCGATACTCGCCAAGGTGCAGCGCGACCGGTTGTGCCTTGCGTTGCACGCGGAGCATCCGCAGTACGGCTTCGACGGTCACAAGGGCTACCCGACGCCGGCCCACCTGGCGGC
>CAIKUF010000053.1 GCA_903830565.1 uncultured bacterium
CCTGGCAGGGGCCTGATCAAGTAAAAGCAGTCACACCGGCGGGTCGATAGACTGTCTCTTTTGACCAGATCAACTCGACCACCGAACAGCCTCACTTCACGCTCGCTTCAGGCTCATACCTGGATTGGAAAATACTGCGGGAGATTCCGAGCCTGGCAAGCGGCCGCCTCAAGGCCTTCACCGACACGTTAAGCTGGCGGTCATGCCGACCACCGAAGAGCTTTTCCGTGAAGACGCTGCACTCGCCGAATGCAGCGCCCTTGTCACCGCATCTGACGAGCGCGGAGTGCAGCTCGACCGCACCGTGTTCTACCCGCAAGGCGGTGGCCAGGCGGGCGACCGCGGCGAACTCGTGCTCGAAGACGGCAGCGTGCTGGCCATTGCCGACACGCGCAAGGGCGCATTGCCGGGCGAGATCGTGCACGTGCCCGCCGCCGGCCAGGAGGCGCTGCTCGCGCGGCTCGCGCCCGGCCAGCGTGTGCTGGCGCGCATCGACGTGCAGCGCCGCCGGCGCCACATGCGCTTTCACACCGCGACCCACCTGCTGTGCGCGCTGGTGCCGCATGCGGTCGACGGCTGCTCGATCACCGCCGACTATGCGCGGCTGGACTTCCACATGAACGAGCCGCTGGCGCGCGAGGCGCTCGACGCTGGCCTGGCGCGGCTGGTGGCCGAGGCGCACCCGGTGCACCAGCGCTGGATCAGCGAAGCCGAGCTCGACGCCAACCCCAGCCTCGTGCGAAGCATGAGCGTGCAGCCGCCGCGCGGCCTCGGCCGCATCCGGGTGATCGAGATAGACGGCGTGGACATGCAGCCCTGCGGCGGCACACACGTCGCCAACACGGCCGAGATCGGCCCCATCGTCGTCACCAAGATCGAGAAGAAGAGCGCGATGACGCGCAGGGTCGTACTCGGCTTTGCCAAGCCTGCCGAAGGCTAGTCGCGCGTTCTTCCGGTGCAGGCTCACATCGCGCAGCGATGTGAGGGGGGCGCAGCCCGCGTGCCGGAGCCACAAGAAGAGCGCGATGACGCGCAGGGTCGTACTCGGCTTTGCGTGATTGCGCTGCGCGTGCGGGGCAGCGTCTTCTGCGAGTCGTGAGATTTCAGCGCGCTGTCGATCAGTAGCCTAGTGAGGCTCCGGCGCCAAGTAGCGTCGCCACGCCCAGCGCCGCGAAGATCGCCGCCGCGACGGCGTGCACCAGCCGCACCGGGATGCGCCTCGCGATGCGCTCGCCGAGCAGCACCGCCGGTACGTTCGCGATCATCATGCCCAGCGTCGTGCCGGCAACCACGGCGACCACCGACGAATACTGCGCCGCCAGCGCAATCGTCGCGATCTGCGTCTTGTCGCCCATCTCGGCGAGGAAGAAGGCGACGAAGGTCGCGCCGAAGACACCGTAGGGCGCGATCTTCGCATCGCCTTCGTCGAGCTTGTCGGGCACCAGCGTCCAGACGGCCATCGCGAGGAACGAGACGCCGAGCACCCACCGCATGGTGTGCGGGCGGACGGCGCTCGTGATCCATGCGCCGAGCGCGCCAGCCAGCGCGTGGTTGGCCAGCGTCGCGGCAAGGATGCCGAGGATGATGGGAACAGGCCGTCTGAACTTTCCTGCGAGGACGAACGCGAGGAGTTGCGTCTTGTCTCCGATTTCGGCCAGGGCGACGACGCCCGTGGAGACGAGGAAGGCTTCCATACAAGCTCCGCAGGGGATTCGGTTGTGGGTGAGGTCAGGCCCGCGCTCGGCCAGCGGCCTATTGCGCGACGCCCCGCCGTGCAGCCACTGCGTCGCCGTAGAGCGCGAGGTAAACCTGTGCAGCGGCGTCCCAAGAGAAGTCCTGCGCCATCGCGCGCCGCATCACCGCCTGCCAGTCCGGCGGCTGGCGGTACAGCGCGACCGCGCGCTCCAGCGCGTTCTCGAGTGCGGCGGGCCAGTCGGCGTCGACGACGAAGCCGGTCCCGCGCTCGGCGTCAGCCGCGTCGACCACCGTGTCGGCCAGCCCGCCGACGCGGCGCACGACCGGCAGCGTGCCGTAGCGCAGGCCGTAGAGCTGCGTCAGCCCGCAGGGCTCGAAGCGCGACGGCACGAGGATCGCGTCAGAGCCCGCCACCAGGCGGTGCGCCAGCGCTTCGTCGTAACCGATGCGCACCGCCACCTGCCCCGGGTGCGCGCGCGCGGCCTCAAGGAAGGCGGCCTCCAGGCCCGGCTCGCCGCTGCCTTGCACGACAAGCTGCGCGCCCTGCTTGAGCAGCATCGGCAGCGCGGCGAGCAAGAGGTCCAGCCCCTTCTGCCAGGTCAGCCGGCTGACGACACCAAACAGCAGCGCGTCGGGCTGCAGCGCCAGGCCGACTTCCGCCTGCAGCGCAAGCTTGCAGGCCGCCTTGCCAGTCGGCTCCTCAGCGCTGTAGCGCGTGGCCAGTGCCGGGTCGCGGGTCGGGTCCCACACATCCTGGTCGACGCCGTTCAAGATGCCCGAGAGCTCGCCGCTTCGCTCGCGGATCACGCCGTCCAGCCCGAAGCCGAACTCGGGCGTCGCGATCTCGCGCGCATAGGTCGGGCTCACGGTCGTGATGCGGTGCGCGAATTTCAGACCGGCCTTCATCAGCGAGAGCTGGCCGTGGAACTCGAGTCCGGTCGCCGCCATGAAGGGTGATGGCAGGCCGAGCAGCCCGAAGTCTGCCATCGAGAATAGGCCCTGGAAGGCGAGGTTGTGCACGGTGAACACCGAGGCCGCAGCGCTCGACGGGTGCGCCGCCATGTAGGCACAGGCCGCCGCCGCATGCCAGTCGTGCGCGTGCATCACGTCCGGCGTCCAGGCGTTGTCGAGTTCGCCCGCCGCCAAGTGCGCCGCCACCCAACTCAGGAGCGCGAAGCGCTGCAGGTTGTCGGGCCACTCCTGACCGTTGCTGTCCTGATACGGGCTGCCGCCGCGGCGGTAGAGGTAGGGCGCGTCAATCACATACGCGGGCACGTGGGTGAACGGCATCCGTCCGCAACGCAAGGTGACGCGCCCGGCGCCGAACACGGGGCCGATCTCGCGAATGGTGCGCTGATGAAGCACGGCGTCGGCGATCGCCGGCAGCCCCGGCAGCAGCAAGCGCACGTCGGCACCCACGCGTGCGAGTGCCGGCGGCAGCGCCGCGGCCACGTCGGCCAGGCCGCCGGTCTTGATGAGCGGGAAGACCTCGGCGGCAACGTGCAGCACCCGCAGTGGCGGTGCCGGCAGCGGCGCCGCCTTCAAGCGAGCTTCGCGAGCATGTCGCGCGTGACGAGCGTGATGCCGTTCTCGCTGCGATGAAAGCGCCGCGCGTCCTCAACGGCGTCCTCACCGATCACCAGGCCGTCGGGGATGACGCAGCCGCGGTCGACGACGACGCGCGTCAGGCGCGTCCGGCGTCCGACCTGCACGTCGGGCAGCAGCACGCTCCAGTTGACGCTGGAATGCGAATGCACGCGCACGCTGGAGAACAGCACCGAGCGGAATACCGCGCCCGACATGATGCAGCCGCCAGAGACCATCGACTCGATGGCCAGGCCGCGCCGGTCCGGCTGGTTGTGCACGAACTTGGCCGGCGGCAGTTGCGGCTGATAGGTCCAGATCGGCCACTGGCGGTCGTACAGGTCGAGCAACGGCACGGTGGCGGTGAGGTCGATGTTGGCGTCCCAGTAGGCATCGATGGTCCCCACGTCGCGCCAGTACGGTGCCTGGTGCGGCTGCGACGAGACGCAGCTCAGCTCGAACGGGTGCGCCGCGGCGCAGCCGTTGCGCACCGCATGCGGGATGATGTCCTTGCCGAAATCGTGCGTCGAGTTCGGGTCGGCGAGGTCGCGGGCGAGCTCGGCGTAGAGGTACTTGGCGTTAAAGACGTAGATGCCCATGCTCGCCAGCGACCGCGTCGGGTCGCCCGGCATCGCCGGCGGATCGGCCGGCTTCTCGACGAAGTCGGTGATCATGTGATTGGCGTCGACGGCCATCACGCCGAAGGCGCTCGCCTCGGCGCGCGGAACGGAGATGCAGGCGACCGTGCACTCGCGGCCCTTGGCCACGTGGTCGGCCAGCATCAGCGCGTAGTTCATCTTGTAGATGTGGTCGCCCGCGAGCACGACGACGTACTCGGCGCCATAGCCGTCGAGGATGTCCTGGTTCTGGTACACGGCGTCGGCCGTGCCGCGGTACCACGACTCCTCGTCGACGCGCTGCTGCGCGGGCAGCAGGTCGACGAACTCGTTCATCTCGCTCTTGAGGAAGGCCCAGCCGCGCTGCAGATGGCGCAGCAGGCTGTGGCTCTTGTACTGGGTGATGACGCCGATGCGGCGCACGCCCGAATTCAGACAGTTCGAGAGCGCGAAGTCGACGATGCGGAACTTGCCGCCGAAGTACACCGCCGGCTTGGCGCGGGTATCGGTCAGGTTGCGCAGGCGGCTGCCCCGCCCGCCGGCCAACACGAGCGCGACCGAGCGTCTGGGCAGGTCCATGTTGTGTGCAAGTTCGTTCGCTCTCATGACGGCTCCCATGCCCCGAAGGCGCGCGACGACATCACTGCCGCGCCACCCGAATCGTATCCCGCCGCGAGGCCGAATCGCGCTCGCCGGACTGCACAATCAACACTGGCTCGGACCGTGCATGGCACCATCGTGGGGTGGCGGGCCTGTCTACCGCTGCGTGTTTCGATTCACCTAGGAAAGTTACGATGCTTTCAGCGACTTCCCCATATCCCGGATTCGAGGCCAAACTCGACCGGCTGCTGCTGACGTCCGTCGGCGTGGCCCCGGGCGAAGCCAGCGCCGCCGAGCTGATGCAGGCCACGGCCGGCGTCGCGCGAAGCCAGCTTTCCGAGCGCTGGGTGCAGACCCAGGCCGCCGAGCGCGCCGACAAGGCGCGCCGCATCTACTACTTGTCGATGGAGTTCCTGATCGGGCGCACGCTGGGCAACGCGCTTGCCGCGCTGAACCTGCACGACGATGCGGCGTCCGCGCTGAGCGCGCACGCCGCGCAGCTCGAGGACGTGGCCGAACGCGAGGCCGACGCGGCCCTGGGCAATGGCGGTCTCGGACGCCTGGCCGCGTGCTTCCTCGACTCGATGGCCACGCTCGGCCTGCCGTCGTTCGGCTATGGCATCCGCTACGAGTACGGCATGTTCGCGCAGGAGATCGCCCAAGGCCGGCAGGTCGAGCAGCCCGACCCTTGGCTGGCCGACGGAACGCCGTGGGAGTTTCCGCGCGCCGGCATCAGCTACCCGGTGCGCTTCGGCGGTTGGGTCGACAGCCAAGGCGACCGCGCCGTCTGGCACCACGCGAGCGAGGTCGCCGCCAAGGCCTACGACATGGTTGTTCCCGGCCACGGCACGCACAAGGTGAGCACGCTGCGGCTGTGGAAGGCCGCCGCGCCGGCGCACATCGACCTGCACGCCTTCAACAGCGGCGACTACGCGCGCGCCGCCGAGGTGAAGAACAAGATCGAGAACATCTCGTGGGTGCTGTACCCCAACGACAGCACGCCGGCCGGGCGCGAGCTGCGCCTGCGCCAGGAGTACTTCTTCGTCAGCGCCTCGCTGCAGGACCTGCTCGGCCGCCACCTGCTCGAACACGCGCGGCTGGAGAACCTGGCCGACCAGGTCGCGATTCACCTCAACGACACCCACCCGGCGATCGGCGTCGCCGAGCTGATGCGCCTGCTGGTCGACGAGCACGGCATGCCCTGGGCCTCGGCGTGGGCGCAGTGCCAGCGCGTGTTCTCGTACACCAACCACACGCTGATGCCCGAGGCGCTGGAAACCTGGAGCGTCGGCCTGATGCAGCACGTGCTGCCGCGCCACATGCAGATCATCCTGCGCATCAACCAGGAGTTCCTCGATGCCGCGGCGCGCCAGCGGCCCGGCGACGACGACTTCCTGCGCCGGCTGTCGCTGATCGACGAGACCGGCGAGCGCCGCGTTCGCATGGCGCACCTGAGCATCGTCGGCAGCCACACGGTGAACGGCGTGTCGGCGCTGCATTCCGAACTGCTCGTCAAAACCGTCTTCACCGACTTCGCGAGCCTCTTTCCCGAGCGCTTCACGAACGTGACCAACGGCGTCACGCCGCGGCGCTGGCTGGCGCAGGCCAACCCGGGCCTGGCCGCGCTGCTCGACCGCACGCTGGGCAACGGCTGGCGGCTGGACCTCGACCAACTCTCGGGCCTCGCCGCGCACGCCGACAGCGGCGCGCTGCGCGCGGCGTTCGCGACCGTCAAGCACGCCAACAAGGTGCGCCTCGCGAACTACATCGATCGCAAGATCGGCGTGCGCCTGGACCCGGCAAGCCTCTTCGACGTTCAGGTCAAGCGCATCCACGAGTACAAGCGGCAACTGCTCAACGTGCTGCACGTGGTGACGCGCTACCAGGCGATCCTGGCCGACCCGCAGGCCGACTGGGTGCCGCGCAGCGTGATCCTCGCTGGCAAGGCGGCGTCGTCTTACCACATGGCCAAGCAGATCATCCGCCTGATCCACGATGTCGGCAGCGTGATCAACAACGACCCGCGCGCGGGTCACCGGCTGCGCATCGTCTTCGTGCCGAACTACGGCGTCTCGGTGGCCGAGCTGATCATGCCCGGGGCCGACCTTTCGGAGCAGATCTCTACCGCCGGCACCGAGGCCTCGGGCACCGGCAACATGAAGCTGGCGCTGAACGGCGCGATGACCATCGGCACGCTGGACGGCGCGAACATCGAGATCCGCGACAGGGTCGGCGCGGACAACATCTTCATCTTCGGTCACACGACGCCCGAGATCGCCGAGATCGGCCGCAGCGGTTACCAGCCGCTGCGCATCTACGAGTCCAACCCGACGTTGCGCGCGGTGCTCGACGCGATCTCGAGCGGCCAGTTCTCGCCCGACGAGCCCGACCGCTACCGCGGCATCGTCGACGCGCTGCTCTCGGGCGGCGACTACTACAAGCTGCTCGCCGACTACGACGCTTATGTAGCCGCGCAGATGCGTGTCGACGCGCTGTACCGCGACGGCGAAGCCTGGGTGCGCTGCGCGATCGCCAACGTTTCCGGCATGGGAGCGCTGTCGTCCGACCGCGCGATACGCGAGTACGCGACGCGAATATGGGGGATGGCGCCGCGGGGCATGGGGCGAGGCGCTGTTGACCAGACCGTCGTCGAATGAGGCGATGATTATGTCCGAGAGCGGCGGAGTCGAAATACACTCAGGATTCCCATGTTTCCCCGTCCCCAGATCTTCCAAGAGTCGCTATCGGGGTCGGAACCTGGGTAGTTTGCCGCGGTTCGAGTCCGACACGGGTTCCCGACAGATCAAGAAACGAGGAAAGGAAACGGAAATGAAATGGACGCTGGCGATCATCTGCTCACTTGGGATGCTTACCGCGACGGGCTGCGGTCAATCGGAGCCGGTGCAAACGGCTGACTGGTACAAAGCCAACGACGCCGCGCGAAAGGCGATGCTTGAGAAGTGCAATAACAACCCGGGCGAATTGGGCGGATCGCCAAACTGCGTCAATGCTGCGGCGGCAGCCCGACAGTTGTTCTTCAGAGTCCCTGGACCCTCCGACAGATCGCTCAATGAGCGGTACAGATCGCTCAATGAGCGGTACTGAGCAACCCGCAGTCGAGAGCGCGTCCACAGGTTTTCGGGTCAGGGGACCGCGGGTCAACGGGGTCAAGGGTCAACGGGTCGGTCAACGGGGTCAGGTCTTTGCGGTCAACGGGGTCACGGTCAACGGGGTCAGGTCTTTCGGTCAACACGGTCAACGGGGTCAGGTCTTTGGTTTGAACCCCCTGAAGGCAGATCCCTGATCTTCGATTCGCACGCTTCAGCCGCCGCATTGCGTTGCGGACTCGTCTCCCCGCGCAGCACAAACGTGACGCCCAAAGCGGGCCGCCGCCTCACTTCACGCAAAATGCAGCGTTTGGCCGGGTTCCCAAAGATCAGCCCACGCGGGTCGTCGTTGAGCGAACCCGATCCGCCTCGAAGACCCGGCCTGAGGCAACACCCCCGACACCGTTCGGCCTGAAGCACCGAAGCGCTGCGCGCGCTTCGATACGATAGCGCAGGGCGAACGGGAGCCATGCGAACACTCAGAACCGATGTACCCGTTAGTCCCTCACCCGCCCGCCCGATGTTGTCCAACTCCGAACTCGATCTGATCCGCACCGGCCGCCACGCCGACCCGTTCGGCGTGCTCGGGACGCACGCCGTGGACTCACGGCGATTCAGCATCCGCACCTTCCAGCCTGGCGCCGAGTCGGTGGCGCTGGTGCGTGCCAAGAGCGGCAAGCCGCTCGCCGAACTGACGCGGCGCCATGCCGACGGCTTGTTCGAAGCAACTCTCGCCGGCACGTGCCCGAAGGACTACCGTTTCACCGTGCGCTGGGCCGACGGCAACGAGTCGCTGCTCGACGACCCCTATCGCTTCGGCCCGGTGCTCGGTGAGATGGATGTCTGGCTGCTCGGCGAAGGCTCGCACTTGCGGCCGTTCGAGATCCTCGGCGCGCACTTGCGCGTGATGGAGGGCGTCGCCGGGACGAGCTTCGCGGTCTGGGCGCCGAATGCCTCGCGCGTCAGCGTCGTCGGTGACTTCAACGCCTGGGATGGCCGACGCCACCCGATGCGTCTGCGCCGCGAGTGCGGCGTGTGGGAGATCTTCGTCCCCGGCCTCGAAGCCGGTGCGCGCTACAAGTACGAGTTGCTCGGCAGCGACGGCGCCGTGCTGCCGCTCAAGGCCGACCCCTACGCCTTTCGGGCCGAGCTGCGCCCGGCGACTGCGAGCGTGGTCGGCGCGATCCCGGATATCGCGCCGCCTTCGCCGCAGCGCCAGCGCGCGAACGCGCTCGGTGCGCCGATGAGCATCTACGAGGTGCACCTCGGCTCGTGGCGGCGCAAGCCCGAGGAGGGCAACCGCTTCCTGAGCTGGGACGAGCTCGCCGACACGCTGCTGCCCTACGCGAAGGAGATGGGCTTCACCCACCTCGAACTGCTGCCGGTCAGCGAATACCCCTTCGACGGTTCGTGGGGCTACCAGCCGATCGGGCTTTACGCCGCGACCTCGCGCTTCGGCGAACCGCAAGGGCTGCGCCGCTTCGTCGAGCGCGCCCACGCCGATGGCCTTGGCGTTCTGCTCGACTGGGTGCCGGCGCACTTCCCGAGCGACGTCCACGGCCTGGCGCAGTTCGACGGCACCAAGCTCTACGAATACGCCGACCCGCGGGAAGGCGTGCATAACGACTGGGATACGCTGATCTACAACTTCGGCCGCACCGAGGTGCGCAACTTCCTGGTTGGCAACGCGCTGTTCTGGCTCGAACGCTACGACGTCGACGGGCTGCGCGTCGACGCCGTGGCGTCGATGCTGTACCGCGACTACAGCCGCGAAGAGGGGCAGTGGATCCCCAACGTCCACGGCGGGCGCGAGAACCTCGAAGCTATCGCCTTCATCAAGCGCGCCAACGAGGTTGTCGGCGTCGAGCGCGCGCAGGCGGTGACGCTGGCCGAAGAGTCGACCGCCTTCCCAGCCGTCTCACGTCCCACGTTCGCGGGCGGGCTCGGCTTTCACTACAAGTGGAACATGGGCTGGATGCACGACACGCTGGCCTACATGCAGCGCGACCCCATCCACCGCAAGTACCACCACCACGAGCTGAGCTTCGGCCTCGTCTATGCGTTCAACGAGAACTTCGTGCTCCCGCTCTCGCACGACGAGGTCGTGCACGGCAAGGGTTCCTTGCTCGCCAAGATGCCGGGCGATCGCTGGCAGAAGTTTGCCAACCTGCGCACCTACTACGGCTTCATGTTCGGCCACCCGGGCAAGAAGCTGCTCTTCATGGGCTGCGAGTTCGCGCAGGAGAGCGAGTGGAACCACGACCAGAGCCTGGACTGGCACTTGCTCGCCGACCCGTTGCACGACGGCGTGCGCAGGCTGGTCGCCGATCTGAACCGGCTCTACGCCGCCACGCCCGCGCTCTACGAGCAGGACTTCGGCCCCGAAGGTTTCGGCTGGGTAGACCACGGCGACGCCGAGCACTCGCTGCTGAGCTTCGTACGCTACGGCCGCGCTGCGGAGGCGATGGTTGCCGTCGTGTGCAACTTCACGCCGACGGTCCACCACGGCATGCGCATCGGCGTTCCGCGGCCGGGCCGATACCACGAGTGCCTGAACACCGACTCCGCGCATTACGGCGGCAGCAACATCGGCACGCCGCTCGGCGTCGCGGCGTCGCAGGCCATCGCCTGCAACGGCCAGGCGCACTCGATCGTGATCGACCTGCCCCCGCTGGCGACCGTCTTCTTCGAATGGAAGGCGTGAATTTGGCTCCCAAGACGCCTGCGGCGTCGCCCCCCCCCCAGGGGGGGATCTCAGTCGGCTTGGGGCGGCCCGGTGCCGACTGAGGTGCCCGCCGCCGAGGCCGGTCGGCCCTGGCCGCTGGGCGCGCACTGCGACGGCGACGGCGGCGTCAACTTCGCCGTGTTCTCCGCGCATGCCGAGGCGATCGAGCTCTGCCTGTTCGACGCCACGGGAACGAACGAGCTGCAGCGCATCGCGCTGCCCGGCCGCAGCGGCGACGTCTGGCACGGCCGCCTGCGCGGCATCGGCCCGGGCCAGGTCTACGGCCTGCGCGCGCACGGGCCGTGGGCGCCCGCGCACGGGCAGCGCTTCAACGCGCACAAGCTGCTGCTGGACCCGTATGCGCGCGAGATCGTCGGCCGCTTCGAGTGGCGCGGCGAGCACTTCGGCGGCGAGCGCGCCGATCCGGCGCGCATGGACAGGCGAGATAACGCGTCATTTGCGCTGAAGGCGCGCGTCGTCGACGAGCGACTCGAACGCGAAGGCGAGGCCCGCGAACGCCGCCCGTACACGCCGCTGGCGAACACGGTGCTCTACGAGGCCCACGTCAAAGGGCTGACGATGCGCCACCCTGGCGTTCCTGATCCGCTGCGAGGCAGCTGCGCGGGCCTGGCCTCGGACGCGATGCTCGCGCACCTGCAGCGCCTGGGCGTCACCGCAGTCAGCCTGCTGCCGGTGCATCAGCACCTCGACGAGCAGCGCCTCGTCGCGCAGGGGTTGACGAACTATTGGGGCTACAACACGGTCGGTTTCTTCGCCGTCGAACCGCGCTACGCCAGCGGCGCGGGCGGGCTCTCGCCGCGGCAAGAATTCCGCGCCATGGTCAGGCGATTGCACGCAGCGGGCATCGAAGTGATCCTCGACGTGGTCTACAACCACACCGCCGAGACCGACGAGAACGGCCCAACCATCAGTTGGCGCGGCCTGGACAACCTCTCTTACTACCGCACGCTGGCGGCCCAGCCGGGCGCTTACGAGAACGTCACCGGCTGCGGCAACACGCTGGATCTGCGCCAGCCGCGCGTGCTGCAGATGGTGATGGACAGCCTGCGCTACTGGGCCGAGACAATGAACGTCGATGGCTTCCGGTTCGACCTCGCGACCGTGCTCGGGCGCGGCGACCACGGCTTCGACGCGCGCGCCGCGTTCTTCCATGCCGTCGCGCAAGACCCGGTGCTTGCTGGCCTGAAGATGATCGCCGAGCCCTGGGACATCGGCCCCGGCGGCTACCAGCTCGGCCGCTTCCCGCGCGACTGGCTGGAGTGGAACGACCGCTTTCGCGACGGCGTGCGCAGCTTCTGGCTCGGTGGCGCGTCGACCCGCGGCGAGTTCGCGCAGCGGCTGTGTGCGTCGTCGGACCTGTTCCACGCGAACGGGCGCGAGCCCGCCGCGTCGGTCAACTTCCTGGTCGCCCACGACGGTTTCACGCTGCGCGACCTGCTCACCTACGAGCGCAAACGCAACGAGGCCAACGGCGAGGACAACCGCGACGGCCACTCGGCCAATCTCGGCTGGAACTGCGGCGTCGAGGGCCCGACCGACGACCCGAAGGTGCTGGCACTGCGTTCGCGGCTGCAACGCGCGTTGCTGGCCACGCTGCTGCTCGCGCAGGGCACGCCCATGCTCGCCGCGGGCGACGAACTCGGCCACAGCCAGGGCGGCAACAACAACCTCTATTGCCAGGACAACGCGGCGACGTGGATCGCCTGGCCTCACGCCGACGACACGCTGATCGCCTTCACGTCGCGCCTGATCGCGCTGCGCGCCGATTCTCTGCCTCTGGCCGGCCACTGGTACAGCGGCCAGCCCGGCGGCAACGGATTGCACGACCTCGGCTGGCTGCGCGAGGACGGCCAGCCGCTCGCGGGCGACGACTGGCGCGACCTGCGGCCGCGCGCTCTGGGCGCGCTGATCGGCGCTCCGGGCCGGGCCGCAGCGCCGCTGCTGCTGCTCGCTAACGCTGAAACCGAGGAGATTCGCTTCGCGCTGCCTGCCGGACGATGGACCGCCGTGCTTGACACGGCGCACGCCGACGGCGCGCCGCACTGGCAGGGCGAGTCGCCCTATCCGGTGAGCGCACACAGCCTGGTTCTGCTCTCTCGCGTGCAACCCGCATGAGGTTCGAGCGCGCCTGCGGCGTTCTACTGCACCCGACCTGCCTGCCCGGCGCGTACGGCTCGGGCGACTTCGGCAGCGCGGCATATCACTTCGTCGACTGGCTGGTCGGCGCCGGCCAGAAGCTGTGGCAGATCCTGCCGCTGGGCGGCATCGGCCCCGGCAATTCGCCCTACATGAGCAGTTCGGCGTTCGCGGGCAACGTGCTGCTGATCGACCTCGACGAGTTGCGCCAGCGAGGCTGGCTGACCGCCGAGGAGCTCGCGCCTGCGCCGACGTTCGAGTCGCAACGCGTGAACTTCGCGGCTGTCGTGCCTTGGCGCATGGATCGCCTGCGCCTCGCCGCAACGCGCTTCGCCGCTGCGCACGGAGAGGCCGACGCCGCGGCGTTCGCGGCCTTTTGCGACCGCCACGCGGGCTGGCTGGGCAACTACGCACTCTTCATGGCGCTCGCAGACCATGAGCCTTCTCGCCTCTGGTGCGACTGGCCGGCCCCGCTTGCCCGCCGCGAGCCCGCGGCGCTGCAGGCGGCAAGCGCCCTGCACGCCAAGCGCATCGCCTTCCACAAGTTCTGCCAATGGCGCTTCTTCGAGCAGTGGTTGCGCTTGAAGGCGTATGCCAACGAGCGCGCGATCCAGATCGTCGGCGACGCGCCGATCTTCATCGCCTACCAGAGCGCCGAAGTGTGGGCGCGCCAGGAGTTGTTCGACCTCGACGCGAGCGGCCAGGCCAGGGTCGTTGCCGGCGTGCCGCCGGACTACTTCAGCGCGACCGGCCAGCGCTGGGGCAACCCGCTGTACCGCTGGCCCGCACACGCGGAGGAGAACTATGCGTGGTGGACCGAACGCATCCGCCGCACTTTCGAGCTCGTCGATGTGGTACGCATCGACCACTTCCGCGGCTTCGCGCAGTACTGGGAGATACCGGCCAGCGAAGCCACTGCGGTCAACGGCCGCTGGCGCGCCGGGCCGGGCAGCGCGCTCTTCAAGGCCATCGCACGCGAGCTCGGCCCGCTGCCCATCATTGCCGAAGACCTGGGGCTGATCACGCCCGACGTCGTCGCGCTGCGCAAGCGCTTCGCGTTCCCCGGCATGCGCATCTTGCAGTTCGCGTTCGGCGACGACAGCAGCAACATCTACCTGCCGCACCATCACGAAGCGGACAGCGTGGTCTACACCGGCACCCACGACAACGACACGACGCTCGGCTGGTGGGCGAGCGCGAGTGCGCGCGAACGCGAGCATGCGCTGGCCTACCTCGCCTGCGACGGCGCCGAGATGCACTGGGCGCTGATCCGCGCCGCCTGCGTCTCGGTGGCCGACACCGCGGTGATCCCGCTGCAGGACGTGCTGGGCCTGGCCGGCAAGCACCGAATGAACCTTCCCGGCCGCGGCGAAGGCTACTGGGAATGGCGCTTCGATTGGAGCCAGGTGCGGCCCGAGCACGCGCAGCGGCTCGCCGCGCTATGCCGGCTGTACGGCCGCTGACGCACGCTTGCGACGAGCACAAAAAGGGCGCCCGAAGGCGCCCTCTCTATTGGCTGCGCTGGCTTCAGTTCAGCGGAACCTTCTTGCCGTCCTTGTAGACGTACAGCGTCATCGCCGGGTTCTTCAGTTCGCCGTCGGACTCGAAGCCGATCTTGGTCGTCACCCCCTGGTAGTCGGACTTGAAGAGCTGCGGGCCGTAGACCTTCGGGTCGGTCGAACCGGCCTTGACCATCGCGTCCACCAGCACGCCGACCGCGTCGTAGGTGTACGGCGAGTAGACCTGGAACTGGCCCGGATACTTGGCGTCGTAACGTGCCTTCCACGCATTGCCGCTGGGCATCTTGGCGAGCGACGCGCCGCCTTCGGCGCAGACGACGTTCTCGATCGTCTTCGCGCCGCCGGAGTTCTTCACCAGCTCGGCCGTGCAGATGCCGTCGCCGCCGAAGAGCTTCACGTTGGTCAGGCCGAGCTGCTCCATCTGGCGCAGCAGCGGGCCGCCCTGGGTGTCCATGCCGCCGTAGAAAATCGCGTCGGGTTGCTTGGCCTTGATGGCGGTCAGGATGGCGGTGAAGTCGGTCGCCTTGTCGTTGGTGTACTGCTCGTCGACGATCTGCACGCCCTTGGCCTGCGCGGTCTTCTTGAACACTTCGGCAACGCCTTGGCCGTAGGCCGTGCGGTCGTCGACGATGGCGACCTTCTTGACGCCCAAGTTGTTGGTGGCGTGCAACGCCAGGCCGGCGCCGAGCGCGTTGTCGTTGGCGATGATGCGGTACACGTTCTTGAAGCCCTGCTGCGTCAGCTTCGGGTTCGTCGCCGCGCCGGTGATCATCGGCAGGCCGCAGTCGTTGTAGATCTTCGAGGCCGGGATCGTCGTGCCCGAGTTCAGGTGGCCGACCACGCCGTTGACCTTGGCGTCGCACAACTTGGTGGCCACAGCGGCGCCCTGCTTCGGATCGGCGGCGTCGTCTTCGGCCACCAGTTCGAGCTTGACCTTCTTGCCGCCGATGACCACACCCTTGGCGTTCAAGTCCTCGACCGCCATGCGCGCGCCGTTCTCGTTGTCCTTGCCGTAGTGGGCCTGGCCGCCGGACATCGGGGCCACGTGGCCGATCTTGACGACGGCATCCTGCGCCGACGCGGCGACGCCGCACATGGCGACGACCGCACCCACGATCACATTGAGCTTGACTTGCATTCGAAGACCTCCGAAGGGTATTGTTGGAAAACCAGGGACTGGGTGAGAGGAAGCGGAACCCTCGAGCCCCGTTTTCTCAGCGCGCGCAACGATACCGCAAAAAGTGCCCCAACAACCATGGGGAATTCTCGGGCCAAGCCGCGCCGGACCGATCAGCGGCTTCGCTGGCGCGCCAGCTCCTGGCTGACCGCGCGCGACACCACGTCGCGCAGAGTGGCGGCGAGCTCATCACGAACGTCGCGGATCAGCGCGTCAGTCAGCCTCGCCAGCGCCGGCGCCAAGGTCTCGCGCAGCCGGTACTCGAACATCAGGTCGGAATGGCGCTGCAGATCGATGAGCACGCGCTGGACGATCTGCTCTTCGTCGATCACAGGGGCCGCGGCGGCAGGCGTGGTCTCGGCCTTGATCGCTGCAGCCAGGGCCGGTTCGCTCGGCTGAGTGGCTTCAAGCTCAACGCTCGGCTCGCTCGCCGAGGTTCCTAACTGGATGACCTCGGTCAGGGTCGGCAGCCCCGGCAGATTCTGCGGCGGTGGGCGGGATGCGTTCACGACCCGGCCTCATGCCGCTTGAGCACATAGCCGCGGTCGGCGTAATGCTTCCAGCGCCTGCGTGCGGCCTGCTTGGGCGCCTCGTCCTCGGGGACGATCTCGATCACGCGCTCGAAGGTCTCGAAGCCCGGCACAAGATCGTCACCGAGATTGAGCAGCGCTTCGTGATGAGGCGCCTGCAGGGCCTGGTCGACGAGCCAGATCGGTGTCGGCTGCTGGTTCGGCGCCACCGCCGCGCCGGCAGCGACGCGAATGTGGGGCACGAAGTCGGTCGGCTCGAAAGTCCACAGCAGGGCATCCAGGCGGGCCAGCGTCGCTGCAGGTGCGGTCACGACCACCCGCGCCCCCTGCGCATGCGCCTTGCGCAGCAACCGGCAGGCGTAGCCCAGCCGGTCCGGCACGTGCAGGTGGAACATGACTTCGGTCATCGCAGCCCTCAGCCCGCTTGCGCGAGCACGAAGTGCGTCAGCAGCCCGACAGGCCGCCCGGTGGCGCCCTTGGCGGCACCGGACTTCCACGCCGTCCCGGCGATGTCCAGGTGCGCCCAACGGTACTTGCCGGTGTAGCGGCGCAGGAACATCGCCGCAGTGACGGCGCCGCCAGCACGCGAGCCGACGTTGGCCATGTCGGCGAAGTTGCTCTTGAGCGCCTCGTCGTACTCTTCGTCCAGCGGCATCCGCCAGCACGGGTCGAGCGAGGATTGCGCGGCGGCCTGGAACTGCGCGGCCAGCGCGTCGTCGGCGGTGAACAGGCCTGAATGGTGGTTGCCGAGCGCGATCACGCAGGCGCCAGTCAGCGTCGCCACGTCGACCACCAGCGCCGGCTTGAAGCGCTCGGCGTAGGTCAGTGCGTCGCACAGGATCAAGCGCCCTTCGGCGTCGGTGTTCAGGATCTCGATCGTCTGCCCGGACAGGCTCGTCACCACGTCACCCGGCTTGATCGCGCCGCCGCTGGGCAGGTTCTCGCAGGTCGGCACGATGCACACGAGGTTGAGCTTGGGCCTCAGTTCAGCTACGGCGAGCAAGGTGCCAAGTACGCTGGCCGCGCCGCCCATGTCGAACTTCATCTCGTCCATCTCGGCGCCCGGCTTGAGCGAAATGCCGCCGCTGTCGAAGGTGATGCCCTTGCCGACGAGCACCACCGGCGCGACGCCCTTGGCCGCGCCGTCGTAGCGGGCGACGATGAAGCGTGGCGGTTCGTTCGAGCCTTGGGCCACGGCGAGGAAGGATCCCATGCCGAGCTTCTCGATCGCCTTGCGATCGAGAAGCTCGACCTTGAGCCCGTGGCTCTTGCCGATCTTCTTCGCCTGCTCGGCGAGCATGGTCGGCGTGCAGTGGTTGCCGGGGCGGTTGCCGAGTTCACGTGCGAGCTTGACGCCATCCGCGACCGCCTGTCCGCGCGCGAGGCCCTGCTTGACCGCCTTCGTGTCGGCCTTCGTGCACAGCAGCGTGACCTTGGCGATCACGGCATCGGCCTTCGCGCTCGGCTTGGTGTGCCGATAGAGGTAGGTCGCATCGGCCGCGGCCGTCACCAACGCCTCGGCGTGCTCGGCAGTGAGGGCGAAAGGCGCCGATACGGCCACCTGGCGCGCTCCCAGGCCTTTGATCTGTGCGAGAGCAGCGGCGGCGGCCTTCTTGAAGGCCTTGGGCGTCGCATTCGCCGATGCGGCGACGACGAGGCGCGCCGCCTTCAAGCCCGCCGGCCGGTGAAGGTAGAGCGCGCCTCCCGCCTTGAACTTGAAGTCGCCGCTGGCGACGGCCTCGGAGACCAGGCCCGCGACCGTCTTGTCCAGAGCCGGGTCCAGCGCCTCACCGACCACGACGAGGACCAGCGCGTCGGCGGCGACCCCGGCCAGGGCATCGAGGGCGGTAACTTGATTGTGGAAGTCCATAATGCGACCCAGTCTGAAAACCAAGAATGTTATTCGATTCCTCATTGCGCAAGGACCTGGCGCGCAGCTTCGGCGCCACGCTGGTGGTGATGCTGACCATCGTGCTGACGATCATGCTGATCCGCACGCTGGGCCAGGCCGCCGGTGGCAAGGTCAGCCCGCAGGACGTCGTGCTGCTGCTGGGCTTCACCGCGCTTGCCTTCCTGCCGACCATCCTCAGCCTGTCGCTGTTCATCGCCACCGTGGCCACGCTGACGCGCATGTACCGCGATAGCGAAATGACGATCTGGTTCGCGAGCGGCGTCGGCTTGTCGCGCTTCGTGCGCCCGGTGCTACGCATGGCTTGGCCGGTGCTGCTGGTCGTGCTGCTGCTCGCCATGTTCGTCTGGCCGTGGGTCAACCAGCGCCAGGTCGAGTTGATCAGCCGCTATGAGCGGCGCTCGGACCTCTCGCGCGTGACCGCCGGCGAATTCCAGAGCTCGGCCGACGGGCGGCGCGTGTTCTTCATCGACCGTGACACCGACGACGCGCGCGTCGGGCGCAACGTGTTCGTCCTCACGCACCAGGGCGACACCGAAGCCGTGACCTCGGCGCGCGCCGGGCACATCGAGTTCGACGGTGACGACCGCTTCATCCTGCTCGAGCGCGGGCAGCGCAACGAGGAGAACCTGAAGAGCCACGAGAAGACGTTGGCGCGCTTCGACAGCTACCGCGCGCTGGTCGACGAAAAGGTCTCGGCCAACATCACGAACCTGCCGCCCACCGCGCGCACGACGCTCGAACTCTTGCGCGAACCCACGCGTGCGTACCAGGGCGAGCTGGCCTGGCGCATCGGCCTCGTGCTCGGCGCCGCCAACCTGCTGCTGCTGGCGATCACGCTGGCGGCCTCGAACCCGCGCCGGGCCGGCAGCTGGAACCTGCTGCTCGCGCTGCTGGCGTTCGTCGTCTACTACAACCTGATCAACCTCTCGCAGGCCTGGATCGCCAGCGGCAAGGCGGGCATGGGCGGCATGCTCGTCGCCATCCACGGCAGCGCGTTCATCCTCGCGCTGGCGGCGTTGTGGTGGCGCGACCATGCCACCACGAGCCGCCGCTTCAGCCTGCGCCGGAGCACGAGCCCGTGAAGACCATACGTCGCATGCTTTACAAAGAGATCGTGAAGGCGGTGGTCTTCGTCGCCCTCGCCTTCCTCTCGCTGTTCTTCTTCTTCGATTTCGTCGCCGAGCTCGGCAAGGCCAACGACAAGGGCTACACGGTCGCCCATGCGGCGCTCTACAGCCTGCTCTTCCTGCCCGGCCACCTCTACGAACTGGCGCCGATCGCGGTGCTGATCGGCGCCATCTACACCCTGGCCAGCCTGGCCCAGTCGTCCGAGTTCACGATCATGCGCACCGGCGGGCTCGGCCCTGGCCGCGCCTTGGCCGCCCTGGCCGGCCTCGGCCTGGCGTTCGCCCTCGCAACCTTCGTGCTCGGCGACTTCCTCGCGCCCCTGAGCCAGACCCAGGCGGCGTCGTTCAAAGCCGCGTTTCGGGGCGGTTTCAAGCTCGACCGCGCCGGCGCCTGGCTCAAGGATCGACGAATGACGACGGGTGGCGAACGCACCTACTCGGTCAATGTCGCCAGCGCCACCGCGAGCGGCGAGTTGCGCGGGGTGCGCATCTTCGAGTTCGACGGCGATGGCCGGCTGCTCTCGCGCATCGCCGCGGAGACCGGCAAGGTCGGCAACGACGGCGCATGGACCTTGACCGAGGCCCGCGTCACCGAGTGGAACGCCTCGCTGCCCGACGGGCGCGCGAAGGTGGTTGAAACCAAGCACCCGACGCTGACCTGGCAAAGCACGCTGAGCGCCGACGTCGTGTCTTCGGCCGTGATGCCGCTGGCGGCGATGTCGACCTTCGATCTGTTCCGCTACATCCGTCACCTGGGCGAGAACGAGCAGGCCTCGCAGCGCCACGAGATCCAGTTCTGGAAGCGCGCCCTCTATCCGTTTGCGTGCCTGGTGATGATCGCGCTCGCGCTGCCCTTCGCCTATCTGCATGCGCGCAGCGGCGGCGTGAGCCTGAAGGTCTTCGGCGGCATCATGCTCGGCATCAGCTTCGTGCTGCTGAACAGCGTCGCCGGGCACATCGGCCTGCTCAGCAACTGGACGCCCTGGCTCGTTGCCGCGGCACCGAGCGCGCTCTACCTGCTGATGTCGATGGCCGCGTTCAGCTGGCTCGTGCGCTACCGCTGATGCGCCGCGGCCTGCTTCTCTTCGCGCACGGCGCACGCGATGCGCAATGGGCCGCGCCGTTCTCGGAGGTGGCGCGCCGCGTACGGACCGCCGGGCCCGATCTGGCGGTGGAGCTCGCCTATCTCGAATTCATGTCGCCGAGCCTGGCCGAAGCCGGTCGGCGCCTGGCCGATGCAGGGTGCACGACGGTCGACGTGCTGCCGCTTTTTCTGGGCGCCGGCGGCCACGTGCGCGGCGACGTGCCGCGTCTGCTGGACGAGCTCGCCGCTGCGCATCCGGCCACGCGCTGGCAACTGCACGGCCCCATCGGCGAGGCCGAGGGTGTCCTCGCTGCGATCGCGGCCGAGGCTCTGCGTGTGCTCGCGACGCCCGCTGGCGGGCAATGAAATAATCGGCCCATGAACCTGCACCAGTTCCGTTTCGTCCAGGAGGCCGTGCGGCGCAACCTCAATCTGACCGAGACCGCCAAGGCTCTCTTCACATCGCAGCCCGGCGTGTCCAAGGCGATCCTCGAACTCGAAGACGAGCTCGGCATCGACATCTTCGCCCGCCACGGCAAGCGCCTGCGCCGCGTCACCGAGCCCGGACAGGAGGTGCTGCGTTCGATCGAGGTCATCCTGCGCGAGGTCGGCAACCTGAAGCGCATCGGCGACGAGTATTCGAAGCAGGATGCCGGCACGCTGTCGATCGCGACCACGCACACTCAGGCGCGCTACGTGCTGCCCGAACCGGTGGCGACCCTGCGCAAGCGCTTCCCGAAGGTCAACGTGAGCCTGCACCAGGGCACGCCGGACCAGGTGGCGCAGATGGTGCTCGAAGAAGTGGCCGACATCGGCCTTGCGACCGAGTCGCTGAGCAGCTACGCCGAACTCGTGACGCTGCCCTGCTACGAGTGGAACCACGTCGCCGTCGTGCCGTCCGGCCATCCGCTGGCGCAGCTCGAGCGCATTTCGCTCGAAGACCTGGTGCTCGAGCCGCTGATCACCTACCACCCGTCGTTCACCGGTCGCACGCGCATCGACCTGGCCTTCGCCGCGCGGCGCCTGAAGCCTAACGTCGTTCTTGAGGCGATCGATTCCGACGTCATCAAGACCTATGTGCGCCTCGGTCTGGGCGTGGGCCTGGTGGCCGAGATGGCGGTGCGCGACGACGCGCCGGGCGGCGACCTCGTCTGGCGCCCGGTCGGTCATCTGTTCGGCCAAAACGTTGCCCGCGTCGCCTTCAAGCGCGGTGCCTACCTGCGCAACTTCGTCTATGCGTTCGCCGAGCAGATCTCGAGCCGCCTCAGCCGTGCATTGATCGAGAGGGCGATGAGCGGTGGGCCGGCCGACTACGAGCTGTGAGCGCAGTGCCCTCCTCCACGTTCACGACCCCGGCCGTCAGCAGCCGTCTGCCGAAGGTCGGGACGACGATCTTCACCGTCATGTCGGCGCTCGCGCAGCAGCACGGCGCGGTGAACCTCGGCCAGGGCTTTCCGGACTTCGACTGCGACGCCAAGCTCATCGATGCCGTCGACCGCGCGATGCGCGCCGGCCTGAACCAGTACCCGCCGATGCCCGGCGTGCCCGTGCTGCGAGAAGCCATCGCGGCCAAGATCGCTGCGCTGTACGGCGCGCACTACGACGCCGGCAGCGAGATCACGGTCACGGCAGGCGCCACGCAGGCCATCCTGACGGCCATCCTCGCCGTCGTGCATCGGGGCGACGAAGTGATCGTCCTCGAGCCGGCCTACGACAGCTACGAGCCGAACATCCTTCTTGCCGGCGGAACGGCCGTGCACGTGGCGCTGACGCCGGGAACATTCGAGCCGGACTTCGATGCCATCGCGGCCGCGATATCGCCGCGCACGCGGGCGATCATCGTCAACACGCCGCACAACCCGAGCGCCACCGTCTGGCGCGAGGACGACATGCGCCGCCTGGCCGAGATGCTGCGCGGCACCGACGTGCTGGTGATCGCCGACGAAGTCTACGAACACATGGTCTACGACGGCGCCCGCCATGAGAGCGTCGCTCGGTACCCCGAACTCGCTGCGCGCAGCTTCATCGTCTCGAGCTTCGGCAAGACCTATCACGTGACGGGCTGGAAGGTCGGCTACGTGGCCGCGCCGGCGCCTCTGACGGCCGAGTTCCGCAAGGTGCATCAGTTCAACGTGTTCACGGTCAACACGCCGATGCAGCACGCGATCGCGGCCTACATGGCCGACCCGAGACCGCACCTCGAGCTGGCGGCGTTCTACCAGCGCAAACGCGACCTCTTTCGAGCCGGCCTGGCGCAGACCCGTCTGCGCCTGCTTGCGAGCACCGGCAGCTACTTCCAGTGCGTCGACTATTCCGCGGTCAGCGATGCCAGCGAGGCCGACTTCTGTCAATGGCTCACGCGCGAGGTGGGTGTCGCGGCAATCCCGCTCTCGGCGTTCTACAGCCGCGGACGCGAGCAACATATTGCGCGTTTCTGCTTCGCGAAGAAGGACGAGACGCTGGCGCTCGCAATCGAGCGCCTGGCGCGACTCTAACGCCCCGCCTGCGCGGCGCCGGGGTTCACGGCAGGACGATGTCGACGTCGGGGGCGGCGCCCCTGCCCGGCAAGGCACGACCGGCACTCGTCGGATAGGCGCGCGACCACGAGGCCGCGCCGGTCGCCGAGATTTCCATCGGCAGCAGCACGTCGACACCCCTGGACAAGTGCTCGTGCTCGCAGAGGTCGCGCGCGACCGAGTGCAGATCAAGCAGGTCGCAATACGTCGAGAGCTCGAAGATCGGGCCGCTCGGGTCGCGCCGGAGCAGCCAGCCGGCGAGGGTCTCCATCGCCCGCGCATGCGTTGGCCACAGCGCCTGCAGGCGTGCGATCAGGCTGGGGTTCTCGTCGGCGCCGCGGCCCGGCAACGGCTCAGGTGTCCACTCCGGCGCAGGCGCATTAAAGCGCGCCGCGAAGCGCTCGCGCAGACGCTGGTGAGCCTCGCGATCGCCACGCCGTTGCAGAATGTCGAGCAGGTTCAGATACGGCAGCGGGCTGACGCAGCTGCCGCTGTCAATCAGCTCCGTCAGGCGGTCGACGGCCTCGTCGAGTTGCCCCAGCACGAGGAAGAACTCGACCTGCTGCTCGAGGTCGATCAGCTCTTCGACCGTCATCTCCCGCGCCGGCCCGTCGACCTGCGGCAGGAACTCCGACTCGGGTCGATCCTGCACCTGTGCGAGCGCCATCGGGCGGGTCGTCGGCTCGGCGCCATCACCCGCGGGCCGCCGCTCGCTCTCGGGGATCGTGTCCAAGTGCTCCGTGTCGACCTGCGACGATCGCTCCGAATCCGTACCCGCCACTTCGCTGGCTCGCGACTTCGAGCGGGGAATCGACCGCCACTTCCAGATGAGCGCGCCGACCGCTCCCGCGAACGCCAGACCCATGGCGATCAGTGCCAACGCGAGTTGGCTCGACTCGCGTCGCAACTCGGCCGCTCGTGCTTGAAGCAAGGCCAGCTTCGCCTCCGTCTCCTGCTTCTCGGCGCGCAGCGCGGTCAGGCTTTCCTCCAGGCTCGCGAGCCGCTTGCGCTCGATGGCCCGTTGTGCGGCTTCCTCGTCGCTCGCGACGGATGGCCTTTGCGTGTCAGAGAGAACACCGGCAGCCGGGGTCAGCTGGCCGTCTGTCGACGCCGGAGAATTGACGAAGACCTCGAAGCTTTGCGTCATGCGCGTCGGGCACGCCACCGTGAGGTTCACGCTGACGAAGGGCTGATCGATCGGGCCGCCGCTGACGACCCGCACCCGGCGTTCGGCTGGCGAAGCACCGGGCTCGACCGCAAGCTGCACCATGCCTGCAGGCAACTGCTTGCTGCCGACGAAGACTTCGGCCGACACGCACTTGGCGCTCAGATTCTCGCGTTCGTCTCCCTGCACCTCGACGCTGAAGTCGAGCGGCTGGCCCAAAGACGTTGCGTTGGCGACGCGCCCGAACGCGAGCGCCGTCGCCGCCTGCATGGGCGAAGCCAGCCACGCTGCGAGAGCGAGTATGGAAAGTTGACGCAGCATGCGCAGGCGGATCCCTCAGCCGAACGACTCTAGCATGCAGCCAGCCGGCGCGGGGCGCGTCGGATCGGCCCGCAAGCCCATGCAAATCAGGCCCTTGCGCGACATGCCACAATTTGTTCGCCGCTGCGCCACCAACCCGCCCCACAGGTCCCCCGAGATGCCTTCAGAGCTGCGAACCGAACGCCGCGACACGACGCTCGTGCTGACGATGAGCGACCCGGCGACGCGCAATACGCTGTCCGAGCAACTGTTCGCAGCAGGCGTCGAGGCGCTCGGCGTCGCCGAGTCCGATCCCGGCATCCGCTGCATCGTCTTGCAGGGCGACGGCGGCCACTTCTGCGCCGGCGGCAATATCGCCGGCCTGCGCGAGCGGCGCGCGGCCGACCCTTCGGTGCAGATGCAGATGATCGAGCGCTTCCATCAGTTCGTCGAGGCGCTGCGCGCCTGCCCGAAGCCGATCATCGCTGCCGTCGAAGGCGCCGCCGCCGGTGGCGGCCTCTCGATCGCGCTCGCGTGCGACTTGATCGTCGCCGCCGAGGATGCGCGCTTCGTGCTATCGCACGCGAGGCTTGGCCTGTCGCCCGACGGTGGCGCGAGCTGGCACCTGGCGCGAATGCTTCCGCGCGCGCTGGCCTTGCAACTGATCTGGCTGGCCGAGCCGGTCACCGCGCGCGAGTTGCTGCAGCATGGCGTCGTCAATGCGGTGAGCGACAACGGCAAGGCGCTGTCCGAGGCGCTGGAATTGGCAAGTCGGCTGGCGCAGATGGCGCCGGGCGCGATCGCCAGCGCCAAGGAACTGGTCGCCCGCGCACCCGGCCAGGCGCTCGCCCAGCACCTGACGCAAGAGCGCGACCACTTTCTCGAGAACCTGTTCCACGCGAACGGCGGCGAGGGCCTGCAGGCCTTCGTCGAGAAGCGCCCGCCGCGCTTTCGCTGAACCCAGTGGCCTGTAATAGTGAAATGGGAGTGGAAGAACGTGCGAGACGGGGTGCGATGCAAGGCGCGAAGCGCAGCGATGCCCAGAGGCATCGCGAGCATTCACAACGCCGCAGCGTGCGTCGTATCGCACGGACGGTCACTTTCGATTGCACTGTTATAGGTCACTAGAGACCCTGTCACATCAGCGACTCAGCATGACCACCCCGGTTCTTACAATCGAAGAACGTTCCAACATCGAGACGGGCTCGTGGTTCTCCAAGCTCTCACTGCCGCTGCGCGAAGCCATCCTGTCGCGTGCCATCGTGCGCCGGCTCGCCGACGGCTCGCTGATGTCTTCTCGCGGCTCGGCGGCCGACGAATGGTGCGGCGTGGCCAAGGGCTCGGTGCGCATCAGTTCGGTGTCGCTGTCGGGCAAGCAGGTCACGCTGACCTACGTCGAGCCGGGCCTGTGGTTCGGCGACATCTCGCTCTTCGACGGCCTGCCGCGAACGCACGACGCCAATGCGCACGGCGAGACGACCTTGCTCGCGGTTCGCAAGCCGGACTTCAAGGAGATCCTGGCGCTGCACGTCGAGCTCTACGAAGCGCTGCTGCGCCTCAATTGCCGGCGACTGCGGCTGATGTTCGACGTCGTCGAGGATCTGAACACGCGCCCGCTAGCGGCGCGGCTGGCCAAGCAGATCCTGCTCCTTGCGCGCAGCTACGGCGTGCCGCAGGGCGAGGAGATCCGCATCGGCCTGCAGCTTGCGCAGGAAGATCTTGCGCAGTTGCTCGGTGCGTCGCGCCAGCGCGTGAACCAGGAGCTCAAGGCCTTCGAGCGCGACGGTGCGGTGCGCATCGAGCCGACGCGGCTCGTCGTGCTATCCAAAGAGAAGTTGCTCGCCATCTCGGCGCGATAAGCTGAGCTGCCCGCCCGCTGCGCGCCCGCCCGCCCGCAACGGCCCCAACCCCCACCACCCGCCTGCATGGAAGCCTTCACTGGAACCAAACCCGTTGCCGAGCGACACGCCTTCGATGTCGCCGCGCTGCAAGCCTATCTTGAAGCGCGCCTGCTGGGATTCGCCGGCCCGTTGACCGTCGAACAATTCAAGGGCGGGCAATCGAACCCGACCTACAAGCTCGTCACGCCGGGCACCGCCTATGTGATGCGCTCCAAGCCCGGCCCCGAGGCCAAGCTGCTCGCCTCGGCGCACGCGATCGAGCGCGAGTTCCGCGTCATGAGCGCGCTCGCCGCGACCGACGTGCCGGTGCCCGAAATGCTGCTGCTGTGCGAAGACGAAGCGGTGATCGGCCGCGCGTTCTACATCATGGAGTGCATGCAGGGCCGCGTGCTGTGGGACCAATCTCTGCCCGGCATGACGACTGCGCAGCGCGCGGCAATCTACGACGAGATGAACCGCGTCATCGCCGCTCTGCACAGCGTCGACGTGCAGGCTGTGGGCCTCGCCGACTACGGCAAGCCGGGCAACTACTTCGAGCGCCAGATCGGGCGCTGGAGCAAACAGTACCAAGCCTCGGTCACCGAGACCATCGCGTCCATGGACTCGCTGATGGCTTGGCTGCCCGAGAACATCCCGGCGAGTGCGCGCGATGCTTCGCAGGTGTCGGTCGTGCACGGCGACTTTCGCCTGGACAACCTGATGTTCCACCCGACCGAGGCGCGCATCCTCGCCGTGCTCGACTGGGAGCTCTCGACCATCGGCCATCCGCTGGCCGACTTCAGCTACCACTGCATGTCGTGGCACATCCCGCCCGGCGCCTTCCGCGGCATCGGCGGGCTGGACCTCGCCGCGCTCGGCATCCCGGGCGAGAAGAGCTACGTACGCCGCTACTGCGAGCGCACCGGCCGCGGCGCGCCCGAGGCCGCCCTCACGCTGATGCGCGACTGGAACTTCTACATGGCCTACAACCTGTTCCGCATCGCGGCGATCCTGCAAGGCATCGTTAAGCGCGCCCAAGACGGCACCGCCGCCAGCGCGCAGGCGGCGCAGTCCGCCACCGGAACGCGAACGCTAGCCGACATGGGCTGGCGCTTCGCGCTGGCCGCCTGAATCAACCCACGGAGACACACATGGACTTCAGCTACTCCAAACGCACCCTCGATCTGCAGGCCCAGTTGCTGCGCTTCATGGACGAATACATCTACCCGGCCGAGGCCGCCTACCACGCCGAGATCGAGGCCAACACCGCCGCCGGCAAACGCTGGACGCCGCTGCAGGTGATCGAGCAGCTCAAGCCCAAGGCACGCGCGCAGGGCCTGTGGAACCTGTTTCTCCCGCCGAGCGCCGATGGCAGCGTTCGCGCCGCCGAGCATGGCCCGGGCCTGAGCAACCAGGAGTACGCGCCGCTGGCCGAGATCATGGGCCGCGTGCCGTGGTGCAGCGAAGTCTTCAACTGCTCGGCGCCGGACACCGGCAACATGGAGACCATCGTCCGCTACGGCAACGCCGAACTGAAGAAGCGCTGGCTGGAGCCGCTGCTCAATGGCGAGATCCGCAGCGCGTTCGCGATGACCGAGCCGGCCGTCGCCTCGTCGGACGCGACCAACATCCGCGCCCGCATCGTTCGCGAGGGCGACGAGTACGTCCTCAACGGCCGCAAGTGGTGGACCTCGGGCGCGGGCGACCCGCGCTGCAAGGTCTACGTCTTCATGGGCAAGACCGACCCCGAAGCGCCGCGCCATTCGCAGCAGTCGATGATCCTCGTCCCCGCCGACGCCCCGGGCATCAAGGTGCTGCGCCCGCTGACCGTATTCGGCTACGACGACGCGCCGCACGGGCACATGGAAGTGATGTTCGAGAACGTTCGCGTGCCGGTCGGCAACCTGCTGCTCGGCGAAGGGCGCGGCTTCGAGATTGCGCAAGGCCGCCTCGGGCCGGGGCGCATCCACCACTGCATGCGCCTGATCGGCCTCGCCGAGCGCTCGCTCGAGATGATGTGCAAGCGCGCGACCAGCCGCGTCGCCTTCGGCAAGCCGATCTCCGAGCAGGGCGTGACGCGCGAGCGCATTGCCGAAGCGCGCTGCAAGATCGACATGGCGCGCCTGTTGACGCTCAAAGCGGCATGGATGATGGACGTCGCCGGTAACAAGACCGCCAAGGCCGAGATCGCGATGATCAAGGTTGTCGCGCCGAACATGGCGCTGCAGGTGATCGACTGGGCGATGCAGGTGTACGGCGGCGCCGGCGTGTGCCAGGATTTCCCGCTCGTCTACTTTTACGCCGCGTCGCGCACGCTGCGCTTTGCCGACGGCCCGGACGAGGTGCACCGCAACGCGATCGCCAAGATCGAGCTCGGCAAGTACCCGGCCTGAGCGGCCGAGGACGCGTCAGGGCTTGCGGTCTTCGGGCGAGATCTGCGTCTGCCAGACGGTGGACGCAGTATCCCGCCACGGAGCCGAATTGCCCGGCCCGCCGTTCACGAGCAATGCCCGTTCGGCCGCGGTCTCGAACAAGTCGACCATGGCGTCGAAAGCGGCAAGATCGAGCGCGGCCAATTCCAGCCGCAGGTAGATGCGCCCACGCAGCGTCATCACCAGGAACGGCGGCGACCCGGCCAGCGGCCCGCGCGCAGCGATGGAAAGGCACTCGGCCAAAGGCCCTGCAACCCAGGCCACGGCCGCCTGCGGCGACGACGAGACGATGGCGAAGCGATGTCTGAAATCCAGGTTCGCCGCCAGCGCAACCTTGGGATACATGGCCAGCCAGCGCATCTCTTCGGGCGTCGAGGCGTCGATCTGAGTCTGCATCGTCGAGGTGAAGTTCTCGAAGGTCCGGCGCTCGAGCTCGTCCATCAGTGGCCGCGAGAGAAGCAACATGTGCAGCTCGTGCGACAGGCCGATCCCCATGCGCAGGCGCAACTCGTTCCCCTGGATGTAGTCGCGCTGCGGCGCGCCCCACTCCAGGCGCCAGGCACGCGCGCCCAAGGCGCCGTCGACCACGAGGGCTTTGTTCGTGCGCACCATGCGCGCACCGCGCCCGGCGGCCCAGGCCGCCACGGCGCGCCCCTCGCCTCTGCGCGCGCCGCCTGCGAGAAATCTTCTGAAAGCGTCGAACATCGAGGTGGCGTATCGTCGCCGCTACCTGCGGCGCCGATGGGAGAGTCGAATGATCGAAGTGTATTCGTGGGCCACGCCCAACGGGCACAAGGTGCACATCATGCTCGAGGAGTGCGGCCTACCCTACCGCACGATCGCGGTCGACATCGGAGCCGGCGATCAGTTCAAGCCCGAGTTCCTGGCCATCAGCCCGAACAACAAGATCCCCGCCATCGTCGATCCCGACGGCCCGGACGGCAAGCCGATCTCGCTCTTCGAATCGGGCGCGATCCTGCTCTACCTCGCAGCCAAGACCGGCCGCTTCCTGCCACCCGAAACGCGCGGCCGCTACGAGGTGTTGCAGTGGCTGATGTTCCAGATGGGCAGCGTCGGGCCGATGCTGGGCCAGGCGCACCACTTTCGCATCTACGCACCCGAGAAGTTAGCCTATGCCATCGACCGCTACACGAGCGAGGCGCGGCGCCTCTATGGCGTGATGAACGATCGCTTGGCCAAGAGCAAGTACATCGGCGGTCCCGAATACGGCATCGCCGACATCGCGATCTACCCCTGGCTGCGTTCGTGGAAGAACCAGGGCATAGCCTGGAGCGACTACCCTCATCTGAAGGGCTGGTTCGACGAGATCGGCGCCCGCCCGGCGGTCATGCGCGGCGTCGAAGTGCTGGCCTCGCAGCGCAAGCCGCTCGTCGACGACAAAGCGCGCGAGGTGCTGTTCGGCGCTCGTCAATACGCGCGCCGCTGATCTCGCACCGCCGCGCCAGGGCCTGGCGGGTGCGGGTCGCTCGATGCGGCCGTCACACCCAAGGGCACGATCGCGGCAGTCGCCGTCACGCCGACGCGCGCGGCCGGCCCGACCTGCGCGCCACGCACCTCGAAGTTCGCAGTTTCGCGCACGACGCCGAATGGATCGACAAGCTCGAGTCGGTGCGGACCCGGCCACGGCGCCCACTGCAGCGTCGTCGCCGCGCCGATGCGCTTGCCGTCCAGGCGCCAACTCCACGTGGAAGGCGTGCCGGCGACGGCGGCGATGCGCAACCGCTGCGCCTGCGGCGGGATGTCGGGGTCGAGGGCAACCGTGCTGCGGTCTATCGGTGAGGCGATGCGCGTGTCGGCATGGCCGCTCGCGCTCGCGCGCGTGACCGAGGTCTGCTCGGTTCCGGGCAGGAACCACTCGTCGCGCGGGGGCTCGACGGCGGGGTCGAAACGTACATGGCGCGCGCGCAGCTCCGGCGGTGCGGACGGCTGCAACCCGCGGCCGTTCGCGGGCGCGGACTGGCGCTGCAGGCCGTCCATCACCGCACGCCACACCGGCGCCGCGCCGGTGACGCCGGAGACGTTCCACATCGGCGCGCCGCTCGCGTTGCCGACCCACACGCCGACGGTGTAGCGCTGCGAATATCCGACGCACCAGTTGTCGCGCATGTCCTTGCTGGTGCCGGTCTTGACCGCCGCCCAGTAGCGCGGCGACAAGGCGTTGTCCAGGCCGAAGGTCGGCACCCGCGCCTCGCGGTCGGCGAGGATGTCGGAGACGATGAAGCTCGCGCCGGCATCCATCACCTGCCGCGCCTTGGGCGACGGGTCGCCCGGCTGCGTGCGCAGCGGCGTGAAGGCGCCGCCGTTGGCGAGCGTGCGGTAGGCGTTGGCCAGCGTCGCGAGCGTGACCTCGGCCGAGCCGAGCGCGAGGCTGTAGCCGTAGTAGTCGCCGTTGTGCTTGAGCCTGAGGCCGACCGCGCCCAGGCGCTGCGCGAAGCGCTCGGGCGTCACCTGCACCAGCGTGCGCACGGCAGGCACGTTGAGCGACGACGCCAGGGCCGTGCGCAGCGAGACCTCGCCCTTGAAACGATGGTCGTAGTTCTCGGGCAGGTAAAGGCCGGCGGCGGTCGCGAGGCCGACCGGCGAATCGTCGATCAGCGACGCCGCGGTCAGCCAGCGCGATTCGATCGCCGCCGCGTAAAGAAAGGGCTTGAGCGTCGAGCCCGCCTGCCGCGGCGCGACGACGCCGTCGACGTCCGCCGCCTGCGACAGGCTGCCGCTGGAGCCAACCCAGGCCAGCACGTCGCCGCTCGCGTTGTCGACGACGATCACCGCGCCGTCCTCGACATGGCGGTCGCGCAGCTCGGCCAAATGCTGGCGCAGCGTGTCGCGCGCCATGCGCTGCACGGCAAGGTCGAGCGTCGTGCGCAGTGTCGCGCCGTGCGATGCCGTGGAATCGACCAAGCGTCGCGCAAGGTGCGGCGCCAACTGCTCGCCCTGAACGAGCAGCTCGCGGCTGGCCAGCACCTGCCGTCCGTAGGTGCCGAGCGCCTCGCACTCGGATGCGCGGCCCTGCGCCGCGAGCACGCTGCAGGCGCGCTGCGCGACGGCGGCGGGCTTGGCATTCGGCGCGCGGATCAGCGCCGCGGCGATCGCAGACTCGTCGGCGTCGAGGCCGCTCGGCATCTTCTTGAACAGCGTCGCCGCGAGCGCGCCGATGCCGACGACCTCGCCGCGGAATGCGACCAGGTTCAGGTAGGCCTCGAGGATCTGGTCCTTGCTCCAAGAGCGTTCGAGCCGATAGGCCGCGCCGGCCTGGCCGACCTTGGCCGCCAGCGAGCGGCCGCCGCTAGGCGTTGCCAGCTCATCGTCGAGCAGCCCGGCAAGTTGCATCGTGACCGTCGATGCGCCGCGCGTGCGCGTGTTCCACAGGTTGCCCCACGCGGCAGCGCCGACGGCCGACCAGTCGACGCCGGAATGCTCGTAGAAGCGCTTGTCTTCGGAGAGCAGCAGCGCCTGCCGCAGCGCCGGCGAGACCTGTGCCAGCAGCACCCAGTCGAGCTTGCGCACCTTGGGATCGGTGCGCACGCGCTGCAAGGGCTCGCCACGGCGGTCGAGGACGACGGTGTCCGACGACCGGTACGACGCCTTCACCTCGGCGAAGCTCGGCAGGGCAAGCGCTGGCAGCGCCGCGCCGGCCAGTGCGAACGCGGCGAGCGTGGCGCGCAGCGGCATCACACCGAGGCGCTCAGGGCTGAACGAGCATCGGTGCATTCGGCGCCTCACCGAACATCTCAGGCGCGTACATCGCTTCGACGCGCGTTGCCGGCAGCCCGAAGCGGCCCGGGTTGTTCAGGCGCACCGTGTACTCGACGCTGAAGCTGCCCTTGGGCAGATAGCGGTAGTAGGCGCGGAAGGCCTCGAAGCTGCGCTCCTCGTAGGCCAGCCAGGCGCGGCCGTCCTGGCGCTCGCTGCCGCGGTTGATCCGGTCGTCGCGGCCGAGGCCGGTGCCGAGTTGCGTCGCGCCGGCCGGCACCGGGTCGTCGATCACGACCCAGGTCATGTCGGCCTGCGCGTCGATCTCGACGCGCACCCGCAGCACATCGCCACGGCTCCACTGGCCGGGCACTTTCTGCTCGACGGGGGTGACCGTCTTGGTAATGCGGTAGCCGCTGGCGAACGGCGCCGCGAGCGGAACCGCCGCCTTGCTCGTGAACGTGAGCCAGGGCTTGCCGCTGCCGTCGTGCCTGACCTTGGCGCTCGTCTCGGCCGGGTTGCCACCGACGCCGAACCCTGCCGGCCAGCCGAGGGCGAGCGTGCCGCCGGTCGCGGCCTTGGCCCAGTCCAGCACTTGCGGCGCAGGGCCGGGCTCGAAGCCGGCGCGCGTGGTGCCGGTGACCGGCTCGCGCTCGAAGCGCTTGGAGAACGCCTCCATCGCGATCGAACCCCAGGCGTTGGCGTTGGTTGTCGACCAGTGCCCGAACTGCTGGCGCTGCAGCGTGCCGGTCACGATGCGCGGCAGGTCGTCCTTCCACCCCGGGCGCTCGAGGACGGCGAGGATCATGCGCGTGCTGTTGACGTCGCCGTTGACCATCAGCCACCACCAACTGTCGTCGCGCTCGGTCGAGAAACCGAGCCGCGTTCCCTGCACGCTCATCCGCGCGCGAAGAATCTGCTCGGCCTCGGCGATGCGCTTGTCGCGCTCGGGAATCTCGGCCACGCGATCGAGGATCATCAGCCAGTCGATCACCGCGCCGGTCGGCCACTGGTTGGGCAGGATCTGCACCGATTCGAGCAGCTTGGGCCGCGCCTTGCCGGTGCGCGACAGCGCTTCGATGGCGGCGATCTTGCGCACGTCGAGGTCGCCGTTGCGCAGGAACGCCGGCACCCAGAAGTCGCGCTTGGCGCGGCCTTCGACGAAGGCGATCAGCCCGCGCTCCATCTTCGTGCGCGTTTCCTCGGGGATCGCGAAGTCGTAGCCGAGGCGGCTCGCCTCGTTGCTGGCCGCGAGCAGGTAGGCGGTCAGCGTGTCGCTGCCGGTGCTGCGCCAGCCGCTGGCGGGCGGGAAGTAGTTCGCGAGGCCTTCCTCGTCGAGGTAGAGCGGGATCTGGCTCGCCACGCTGCGCCACAAGGCCACGTCGCGCAGGCCGATGGCCACCGACGCGCGCTGCTCCAGGCAGACCCACGGGTAGCGCTGAAAGTACTCGCGAACGCCCTGCAGGCCGTCGCCCAGGCGCGGCCGGAGCGTCACCTCGACGCCGCCGCGCAACGCACCTTTGGCGTTAGCCACCGCGCTCGCGGGCGGCGCGATCGGAATCGCGACCGCGTTGCCCAGCTGCATCAAGGTGGCCTGCTGCACGCGCACCGGAACGGCTTCGCGCACCGCCTGCTGGATCTTCATGCGGTCGCGCGCGCCGCCTGCCTCGGCGGAGACCGTCCACTCGAGCTGCCTGAGGTTGTAGGGAACGTCGATCTCCCAGCTCGTCTCGGCGGCGCCGTTGGCGTCGATCTTGAGCTTTTGCGGCGCGAGCGCGGTGGCGCC
Source organism: uncultured bacterium (assembly GCA_903830565.1). GTDB lineage: Bacteria > Pseudomonadota > Gammaproteobacteria > Burkholderiales > Burkholderiaceae_C > CAIKUF01. Next base: position 33,629 of record CAIKUF010000053.1, read on the forward strand.
CATCTGCGCCGCGAGCGTCGCTTCGACAGGCTTGGCCGTCGTATTGCGCAGCGTGAACATTGCGCGGTAGTGGTCGCCCTCGCGCACCAGCGGCGGCACGCCGGAGACGATCTGCAGATCCTGCGTCGAGCGTATCGTCGCCCGGCCGGTGCCGAACAGCGCCGCGTTGGCGCCCTGCACGACGTCGGCGACGGCGACGATGCGAAACGCGGTCAGCGAATCGTTGAGCGGCACGTTCACCACTGCCTCGCCGTTCGCATCCAGGACGACGCGCGGGTTCCACAGCAGCAGCGTGTCGAAGAGTTCGCGCGTCGGGAACTGCCCGCCGCCACCACCCGCGGGCGCGGCCTTCTTGCCGAAGTGGCGCTTGCCGATGATCTGCATCTGCGCGGTCGCCGTCTCGACGCCGTAGCCGCGCTTGCGGATCATCGCGCCCAGCAGGTCCCAGGTGTCGTTGGGCATGAGTTCGAGCAGCGCCTCGTCGACCGCGGCCAGCGCGACCTCGGTGCCGGCCGATGCGGGCTTGCCGTCCGGCAGGCTGACCTTGATGCGCACCTTGCTGGTCGCGCGAATCGGATAGCTCGGTTTATCGGTCGCCACATCGACCTTCAGGCGATGCGCCGCAATGCCGACCTCGATCTCGGCAATGCCGTACTTGAACGCCGGCTTCGAGAGGTCGACCATCGCCGTCGGCGGCTGGTACGAACGCCCTTCGTCGCGGTAGGCGTTCCACCACTCGCCGGGCGAGCGCCAGCCCCAGGTGAAGAGCGAATACCACGGCACCTCGCGCACGCGGCCGCGCACCGCGAGCACCGAGATGTAGACGTTGGGCGCCCACTCGGCCTTGACCGGCAGCTCGATGGTCGGGTCGCGCCCACTCAGTTCGACGGTTAGGGTTTCGATGATGCCGCTGCGCTCGACCGCTATCAGCGCCGTCGCGCTGCGGAACGGGCTGCGCACCTGAAAGCGGGCGGTCTGCCCGGCTTCGTAGGAGCGCTGCTCGGGGATGACGTCCATGCGGTCCTGGTTGTCGCCGCCGAACCAGACTTCGCCCTGGCGCGTGACCCAGACCGTCGACGCCGCCTGGGCCAGGTTGCCGCCGGCGTCCTTGGCCTCGGCGATCAGTTCCACCTCGCCGGGCGACTTCAGCTCGATCTCGCAGAACACAAGGCCACGCGCATCGCTGGTGCCGCTGCAGACCTGGCCCAGGTCCTGTTCCTCGTTCCGGTTGTCGTAGGCATAGAAGCCGCCGACCAGGCGCCGCCGCACCGAGCTCGTCTTGTGTATCACCGCGCGCATCGTCACACCGACCTTGGCGGCAGGCTTGCCGTTGGTGTCGAGGGCGATCATCTGCGCCGCCACCTTCTGCTTCACCGAGACCCACGAGTCGGTGCGAACGCCGAGCACCAGGCCCGAGGGCCAGACCGGCAGCGTCTGGCTCAGGGTCTGGATCTCGCCGTTCGGGTCGGCGTAGGTCGCCTGCACGAGCATCTTGCGCGGCTTCTTCACCTCGGGCAGCTTGGGCAGGGTGACGTTGCCGGCGCCGTTCTTGTCCAGCGTCAGCGCGAGCTTGTTGGCGACGAGTTGCGAGCCGGTATCGCGCGCCTGCACCGAGCGCGCCTCGTCGTCCTCGTCCACGTACTCTTCAGAGAACGGCGAATGCGCATTCGGGTCGCTCGGCTCGCGCGGCGGGTCGAAGCGAAACCCGGGGAAGCGCTCGGCGTGAATCGCGGCGGCCACGTCGGCATCGCTCAGCTGCGCCGACACGCGCACCGGCAGGCCGGCCGCGCCACCGCCGTTGCCGTAGTTGACCTGCAGGCCGAGCGCCACCTCCTGCGGCCTGACGAGCACGCCCTTGGGCGGGATGATCCGTCCCGTCAGCACCGGCAGCCGGAACTCCTCGACCCGAAAGCTCGCCGTCTGGAAGGTCTGCCGATCGGCGACCAGCAGCACGCGGTAGACGCCGAGCTTGGCCTCGGCCGGGATGTCGAACGTGGTCTCGGCGTAGCGGCCGGCGCGCCAGGCGAGCGGAAAGACGAACTTCTGCCCCGACCCCTCGTGAACGATGCGCACCTGGCGCGGTAGTTCGCCCGCCTCAAGAAGCCCGAGACCGACCATCAGCTCGCGTCGCGCGTGGTGCTTCATCGACACCGTCTGCCCGGCGCGCAGCAGCGTGCGGTCGAGCACCGAGTGGAAGAGCTTGGTCGACACCGCGCCGCGGCCGCTGGAGTCGACATGAAAGCGCCACGACTCGATGCCCTGGTTCCAGCTCGACCACACAAAGGCCATGTCGGCGCGGCCTGCGGCGTCGACCACGCGTGCGCTCGCGAAGTAACCCTCTTCGTGCCCGCTGCCACCGCCGTTGCAGTAGTCCCACGCCAACTCGGGCAACTCCTTGGCGACCAGCGCCAGCCCCTTGGCGTCGGTCTTTCCGCGCCACTTCACCTCGCCGCGGCAGTCGGAGATCTGCACCTGCGCGTCGGCCACCGGGCGCGCCTTGTCCAGCGTCGTCACCCAGACCGCCGAATTCACGGCGCCTAACTTGAAATGCACGCCGAGGTTGGTGACGAGGACGCTGGTGCGGACGTACATCGGCGCGTCGCGGTCCAGCAGCACCGCGCCGAGCTTGGGTGACTCGATCTCGACGACGTGAAAGCCGGCCTGCGGCAGCGGGATGCCGACGACCTCGAACGGGCGCGGGTCGGCCTGCTCGGCAGCGGGCAGCGTGAGGCGCTTGGCGTCGACCTGGCGGTTCAACAGGCTCACGGTGCGCGTCTGCACCAGATCCTGCTGGCGTTCATCGCGCTCGTCCTCATTCGCCGCGTCTTCGCCGTAGCGCTTGCTCGGCCGCACCGCCTGCGCGGGCTTGGGCGGAGGCGGCAGCGTGATGCCGAGTTCGTGCTCGACCTCGGCGCGCGGCAGGCGGTTCTCGTCGTAGCGCCGCACGCGCGCCATCCAGTCGATGATCGCCGCGTCGTCGGTGACGCGCAGGTCGCGCACCGCGCCCGGCGCCAGCGTCACCGCCTTGATCTTGAGGTCGGCTTCGACGTGACGAACGGTCACCGGCAGCATCGGCTCGGCATTGAGTTCGAGCACGCCGAAGGTCGCCGCCGGGAACTTGACGAGGGCCGGCGCGGCGCCGGTTCGCGTCTGCAAGGGGAAGGCTTCGGCGTTGCTGAGCGCGCGCCCGGCATCGTCGCGCAGGTCCTTCGGCACTTCGATGCGCAGCGCAGCATTCTCGGGCAGCGGGGCGTCGAACTGCACCGCGCTGACGCCGCTCTCGGACGGGTCGGCCTTGACCTCGCCCGGGTTGCGCCGGAAGAGGTAGAGAAACTTGCGCAATGGTCCTTCGCCGACGGAGAGGAGTTGTTCGTCCGTCTCGCCGCGCCCCTGCTCGACCTTCGGCTTGTGCGTGCCGTCGGGGCCGACGAGGACGATGCGCTCGGCGAACTTGCGCGGCACCGGCGACGAGAACTCGACGCGCAACGGGCGGATCGGCAGGCAGTCGGCGCGCGAGTTCACGCGCTCGCAGGTGAAGCTCGCCGTGAACGGCTTGCGCACGCGGTATTCCAGGCGGCGCTCGGTGCTGTTCGCGACGCCCGAGGGCGTCGCGATGCCCACGGCCCAGACGACGTTCACCCGCGCGTCGCTGGGCAATGGCCGCGCGCATTGCACGGTGGCGACGCGCGCCTGCTGCGCGCCGAGGTTGACGGCCTTGAGGATCGCGTCGCGCACCGGCCCGGCGATCACCTTGAGCGGCAGGCGCTCGCCGACGCCCGTCACTTCGCAATAGCCGCTCTTCGCTATGCTCGCCGGCGTCGCCGCGCCATTGAGCAGGAGGGCGAAGATCTGCTCCTCTTCCACCGTCGTGTAGTCGCTGGGCTGCGGAACCGCGCGAACGATGGCCGGGCCGCCGGTGCTGAAGGTGAAGCGCGTCGCTCCGCTGACGGCGTCGCCGGCGATGGCCTTCAGCCCCGGCTTCGCCCTCACTTCGCAGCGCACGCCGGCCGGCACGTCCTGCGTGAAGTCGTAGACCCAGGTCTTGTCGTCGACCCAGCGCCCGCTGCCGGTCACCGGCGCCCTGTTGACGCACGCGACGTCGAACGGCGCCGGCAGCCGCGGGCCGCCGAAGCGCACCATCGCTTCCGAGAAGGTTGCCCTCACCTGCCGGATCTTGGCGACCTCGCCCTGCGGCGAGAAGGTCTGCACGGTCGCAGCAGATAGGCTGGTGCCGGCGAGGGCGAACGCCACGGCCATCACGGCGCGACAGGCGCCGCGCCGTGCGCCGAGGCGCGACCGCAGGGTTGAAACCATGCCTTTGCTCCCGGTCTCGCGCGCGAGCGCGGATCAACTCACGACTACTCTGCCTTCAGCCCCACGTGCTTGATGACGGGTGCCCAGCGGTCGCGCTCTTCGTTCATCCACTTCGTCAGCTCTTCGGGCGTCGAGCCGATGGCCTCCATGTAGGCCGTGGTCAGCTTCTGCTGCGTGTCGGGCTCCTTGAGGATGGCGACGATCTCCTTGTTCATGCGGTTGATGATGTCGGGCGGCGTCTTCGCCGGCGCCATGATCGCCATCCAGGCCAGCGCCTGGATGTCGGGGAAGCCGGACTCCTTCAGCGTCGGCAACTCGGGCGCGAGCGCGCTGCGCGTGGCCGTCGTGACGGCGATGGCCTTCAACTTGCCGGCCTTGGCCTGCGGCATCACGGCCACCGGCGGCACGCAGGCGAACTGCACGTCGCCCTGCAGGATGGCGAAGATCGCTGCCGGCGACGACGCGTAAGGCAGGTGCACCGCGAACGAGTTGGTCTTGAGCTTGAGGATCTCGACCGACAGATGCGACATCGAGCCGACGCCGGTCGACGAGTAGTTGTACTTGCCCGGGTTGTCCCTCATCGCCTGGACCCAGCCCTTGACGTCGCTGACCTTCATGTCGTTGGAGACCGCGCAGACGTTGGGCTGGCCGCCGGCCAGCGTGACCGGCGCGAGATCCTTGAACGGGTCGTAGGGCAGCTTGGGGTTGAAGACCGTGCTGTAGACCAGCGGCCCGTTGGTGCTCACGAGGAAGGTATAGCCGTCGGGCGCGGCCTTGGCGACGAAGTCGGTGCCGGTGTTGCCGCCGGCGCCGGGCTTGTTGTCGACGATGACGGGCTGGCCCAGGCGCTGCGCGAGCTTGTCGGTCAGCAGGCGCGCCAGCACGTCGGGCGACGAGCCCGGCGCATAGGGCACGACGATGCGGATGGTCCGCGTGGGCCACTTGGTCTGGGCCGCCACCGGCCCCGCGATGGCGCACAGCAGTGCGGCGAGCAGCAAACAACGTCTTGAGGTCATAGCCTTCTCTCGATGCAGGGGTTCACCTGACTAGCGATGAAACTCAGCAGCGGTACGCACGGGCCCCCTCACCCCAACCCTCTCCCCCGTTAACGGGGGCGAGGGAGGAAATTCCCCCTCTCTCGCTCTCCCCCGTTGACGGGGGGAGGGAGGAAATTCCCCCTCTCCCGCTTGCGGGAGAGGGCCGGGGTGAGGGCAGTTCGGACGCCGCACGGGCTGGTGCTGAGGTTCATCGTCAATCAGCAGGGTTCAACAGAGGGATTCTATGCAGCCGCCCGCACGAGCCAGCCCAGCGCTGCCACCAACGCGCGCTGGCCGCTGCCGCGATGCAGCGACAGCACGGCGTCGGGCCGGAAGACCAGCGCGACGATCCGCCGCTGCGGGTGCACGGCGGCGACGACGCGCCCGTCCGCACCCGCCGCCGTGAGGCGCCATCCAGGCGGCAGATCGAGGTCGCGCAGGATGTGCGTCGCATAGATGCCGGCGCGAAAGCGATCCAGCTCTTCGAGGATGCCCCCCGGCAGGCCCTCGCAGTCGAGCGCGCGGCCGAACTGCGGCAGAGGGAGCGGCGACAGCGTCGCCCCTTCGCGCTCGAACAGCGCCAGCGCGGCGTTGTTCAGCGCCAGCGTCGGCTGCCCTGGCGGCGGCGCCGGGCGCGCGCGCAGCGCGGCCAGCGGGCCATCACCGAGGACGACGATCGCCGCGTCGTCGCTCCACACCGCACCGGCCTGCACCAGCGCCTCGCGCGCGAGAGCGGCGAGCGCATCGCCCGCGTCGTCGAAGCGCACCTGCACGCGAGGCGGCGCGGTCTGTTCGGCAAGCGGCGGGCGTGGCGACTGCCCGGCCAGCACGCGAAACATCGTCTCGGCCTTCAGGCGCGTCTCTTCCTCTTCGCGCCGGGGGATGGAGTCGGCAAGCAGGCTGCCGCCGGTGCGCACTTCGGCCCACTCACCCGCGATGCGCGCAAAGCGCAGCAGCGTCAGCGCCTCGCAACTGCCGTCGGCGCCGATGCGCACCGCCGCCCCGGCATACCAGCCGCGCCAGACGGCCTCGATGCCCTCGATGGCCGCGCGCGCGTCGGCCTTGGGCATGCCGGTCACGGTGGCCGGCGTCGCGTGCGCGAGGACGATGCCCCAGCCGTCGACATCGCTGCGTCGCCGGCCGCGCGTGTGGTCGATGGTGTGGATGATGGTCGAGAAGAAGTGCACCCGCCGCCGCGTCAGCAGCTCGACCGTCCCCGGCTCGCAGACCAGCGCCTTGTCGTTGCGGTCGGAGTCCGCGCACAGCGCGAGCGAGGCTTCGTCGACGGCCGAGTTGACGAGCGCCTTGGCCTGCTCGTGGTCGTCGACCGGGTCGGCGCCGCGGCGGAAGGTTCCGCACACCGGCGAGGTCTCGACCCACTCGCCATCGGCGCGCACCTGAACGTCGGGCGAGGCGCCGAAGATCTTCTCGCCGCCGCCGAGGTTGACGAAGAACATTGCCGGATACGGGTTGTCGCGCCGCAGCCGGGCGAAGGCGCGCGGCGCATCGGCCGCCACCTGGCGCCGAAAGGTCTGCGACAGCACGAGCGAGCGCAGGTCGCCGCGCTGCATCAGCGCGACGCCGCGCGCCACCGCGGCGGCGTGGCCGCCAGGCGGCAGGTCGTCCTCGAAGCGATCGAGCTGAACTGGATCAATTCCGGCTTGGGCGCCTGCGATCGGCGCGAGCCCGGGAAAGCTGAACTCGGTCCAGCGGTGCCCGGCATCGCCGGTCGTGAGCACTCGGCTCGGCAGGAAGAGCGCCAGCCGGCGCCGGCCGTCGTCAGGCAAGGCGTCGCCGCGCGCGAGGCGAAAGTAATCGAACGCCAGCGCACCGTA
>CAIKUF010000054.1 GCA_903830565.1 uncultured bacterium
CCACCTTGGCCTTGAAGATCGCCGAGTGATTGCGGCGGGGTCTCTTGCTCATGGTCCTTCTGCTTTCCCGGGCCTCAGGCCCGTGCTGGTGTCGCAGAGTCTCCACTTATCGCAGTGTTCAGTTTTGCGCTGCCACCTCTTTCGGACGATTCCCTGGCAGGCCGTGAATTACGACCGGCGAACATGAGTTCCGCCATCGCGATTTGGTCTGGCGAGGTCGGCCCGCGAGCGCCGACACAGCGGCCTCCATTGGCCCACTTCGGAGGCATTGGAGCGCTTGGGCAGGGTCATTCGACCTGCGTGCCGCTCCCCATCGAGGCGGCCGCATGGCGGAGCCACAACGCGCGGTTCGGTGCCGACCTCGGACGGCGACGCCCTAAACGCGCTCGAAGACCGCCGCGATACCTTGCCCGCCGCCGATGCACATCGTCACCAGCGCGTAGCGCCCGCCGATGCGCTGCAACTCGTAAACGGCCTTGGTCGCGAGGAACGCGCCCGAGCAACCGATCGGGTGGCCAAGCGCGATCGCGCCGCCGTTCGGGTTGGTCTTCGTCATGTCGAGTTCGAGGCCGCGCGAGACCGCGATGGCCTGCGCGGCAAAGGCTTCGTTGGACTCGATCACGTCCATCTGGTCGAGCGTGAGGCCGGCCTTCTTCAGCGCCAGCTTGGACGCCGGGATCGGGCCCTCGCCCATGATCTCGTGCGACACGCCGGCCACCGCATATGACACGAGGCGCGCCAGCGGCTTGTGGCCCGCTGCGGCGGCCACCGCGGCATCGGCGAGCACGAAGAACGCCGCGCCGTCGTTGATGCCCGAGGCGTTGCCGGCAGTCACCGAGCCGTCCTTCTTGAACGCCGGTTTCATCTTGGCCAGCGTCTCCATGGTCGTGCTCGGTTTGACGTGCTCGTCGGTGTCGAACACCACCTCGCCCTTCTTCGTCTGCTTGACGATGGCGACGATCTGCGACTTGAAGCGCCCGTCCGCGATTGCCGCCGCGGCGCGGCGGTGCGATTCGACGGCAAGCGCGTCTTGCTCCTCGCGCGAAATGCCCCACTTGGTGACCAGGTTCTCGGCCGTGATGCCCATGTGGCCGACGCCGAATGGGTCGGTCAGCGTGGCGACCATCATGTCGAACAGCTTGGTGTCGCCCATGCGGGCGCCAGTGCGCATCGCCGACGACAGGTAGCCGCCGCGGCTCATCACCTCGACGCCGCCGCCGATGCCGTAGTCGCAATCGCCGAGCAAGATGTTCTGCGCCGTCGTGACGATCGCCTGCAGGCCCGACGAGCACAGGCGGTTGACGGCCATCGCGACCGACTCCGCGGGCAGCCCGGCCTGGATCGATGCCACCCGTGCGACGTAGGCGAAGCGGCTCTCGGTTGGAATCGTGTTGCCGACCGTCACATAGTTGATCGCTTTCGGGTCGACGCCGGAGCGCTTGACGGCCTCCTTCATCACCGTTCCTGCCAGCTCGGCGGGCTCGATGTCCGCCAATGCACCACCGAAGGTACCGATCGCCGACCGGGCCGCACCCAGAACCACCACGTCACGCTTGCTCATGCTCATGCTCCTTGAAGGCTGAAATGTCGAAAACATCAAAGCCGACATTCTCGCGCGTGAAACGCGCTTGTGCCAGATCGAAGTCGCAAGTCAGCGCGCAAAGGTCGATCGAAGGTGGCCTGTACCGGCGCGTTGGCATGCCCGTGCACGACCCGATCCTCGGTGATTCCGCGGTTGTGGCCTAATCGCGGGTTATTCCTAGACCACGCGAGCCATCCATGGGCAACAAGATCAAGACCGAAGCCGACCGCGTCGCCACCCCGAGGCCGCCTGCGCCGCTGGGCGTGACGGTGACCACGCACAAGGGCCAGAAACGCAGCCTGGAGCGCGGTTCGCATACGCGCAGCAAGAAGAACCCGGGCAAGCGGCCCAAGCGGGGCGGCTAGTCCGCCCCCTGCGTCCGCGGCCCTGGCCGCGTGGCGGCGCTGCGCAGGCGCACCGATGCTGAGAATCACCGAGCTGCGACTTCCGCTGGCGCACGCCGAGGCTGCGCTGCGCCCGGCGCTGCTCGAGCGTCTTGGCATCGCGGATGCCGAGTTGCGTGCGTTCACCGTCTTTCGGCGGGCCTGGGATGCGCGTAAGAAGACCGCGATCGTCCTCATCTACACGGTAGATTGCGATCTGATTGACGAAGCCGCGGTGCTCGCCCGCTTCGAGGGCGACCCGCAGGTGCGCGTCGCACCGGACACGCGCTACCGCCTTGTCGGCCACGCACCGGCGGACTTCTACGCGGAGCAACGACCGCGTCCGGTCGTCGTCGGCTTTGGGCCGTGCGGTATCTTCGCGGCGTTGATCCTGGCGCAGATGGGCCTTGCGCCCATCGTGCTCGAGCGCGGCCGGCCGGTGCGCGAACGCACCAAGGACACCTGGAAGCTGTGGCGCCAGGGCGAACTCGACCCGGAGTCGAACGTGCAGTTCGGCGAAGGCGGTGCGGGAACCTTCTCCGACGGCAAGCTGTGGAGCCACATCAGCGACCCGCGCCACCTGACGCGCAAGGTGCTCGCCGAGTTCGTCAAGGCCGGCGCGCCGGAGGAGATCCTCTTCGTCGCCAAGCCGCACATCGGCACTTTTCGCCTCGTCGGCATGGTCGAGAAGATGCGCGCCGACATCGAGGCCCTCGGCGGCGAGGTGCGCTTTCGGCAGCAGGTCGTCGACCTGCGCATCGAGCATGGGCATGTGCGGGGAGTGACGCTGGCCGGCGGCGAGGAACTGCGAACCGACCACGTCGTGCTGGCACTCGGCCACAGCGCGCGCGACACCTTCGCCATGCTGCAGCGGTGCGGCGTCGCGATGGAGGCCAAGCCGTTCGCGATCGGCTTTCGGGTCGAGCACCCGCAAAGCGTGATCGACCGCGCGCGCTTCGGGCTGAACGCGGGCAACCCCATCCTCGGCGCGGCCGACTACAAGCTCGTCCATCACGCGCGCAATGGACGCTCGGTGTACAGCTTTTGCATGTGCCCCGGCGGCACCGTCGTCGCGGCGACATCGGAGGAGGGCTGCGTCGTCACCAACGGCATGAGCCAGTACTCGCGCAACGAGCGCAACGCCAACGCCGGCATCGTGGTCGGCGTCGCGCCCGAGGACTATCGCCGGCAGCCCGGCGCCGACGGCGCCGTCGATCCGCTGGACGGCGTGGCCTTCCAGCGCTTCTGGGAGTCGCGCGCGTTCGATCTCGGCGGTGGCGCGTATCGCGCGCCGGTGCAACTGCTGGGCGACTTCGTCAAGGGCCAGCGTTCGAGTGCTTTCGGCAGCGTGCTGCCGTCCTACACACCCGGCGTGCAACTGGCCGACCTCGCCGAGCCGGGCCGCGGCAGCCTGCCCGCCTTCGCGCTCGACGCGATACGCGAGGCCTTGCCGGCCTTCGAGCGCAAGATCCCCGGCTTTGCGATGCCGGACGCGGTGCTCACCGGCGTCGAGACGCGCACCTCGTCACCGCTGCGCATCACGCGCGGCCGCGACTTCCAGAGCGTCAACGTGGCCGGCCTGTACCCGGCCGGCGAGGGCGCGGGCTACGCGGGCGGCATCATGTCGGCCGGCGTCGACGGCATCGAGGTTGCCGAGGCGCTGGGCGCGGCGATGTGCAACTCGCCGAGCGCAACGACGGACGCCTAGCCCAAGTTTGTCATTTGGCACTACGACAGAGGTGGCTCCGCTTGTCTGAACACCGAACCGGCTTCGATAAGTGGATCCCTGCGGGTTTGGCCTCGGTGAAGAGTTGTCCACGGCGGCGGGCGGGCGTCGCTTGCGACGAACGCACGACCGACGCG
>CAIKUF010000055.1 GCA_903830565.1 uncultured bacterium
CCACCATCGCCGCCAGCATCAGCGCGAGCGCGCCGAAGAATGGCCACGGGTGCGTCCAGGCCAGCCACAGTGCGCCCGGCACGGCGGCATCGCCGAGCAGCGAGAGACCGATGTTCGAGAACGGCTCGGGCGACGTGTTCACCGCGGCGCGCGCGGTCGCCTTCGTGAAGTGGCTGGTGGCGGCCAGCGTGCCGCCGAGCAGGGCGGCAACGGTCGCCGCGGTCGGCTGGTCGGCGCCGAACACGGCCGCCGCCAGCGCGGCGCCGGCAGGGATGCGCAGCAGCGTGTGCAGCAGGTCCCACAGCGTGTCGACGCCAGGGATCTTGTCGGCGAAGAATTCGACCAGCAGCATCAGCCCGCTGGCGGTCAGCATCAACGGGTGCTGCAGCACATGCAGGCCAAGCGGCAGTTCCACCCAACCGAGCCGGCCGGCCATGCCGACCAGGAACAGCACGGCGTAAAGGCGCAGCCCGCTCGCCCAGCCGAGCGCGGCGGCGATGGCGACGAGTTGCGGTGTGTCCAGCGACGCCATCGCTCTACCTGCGTTCGGCGACGACGAGCCGCAGCGCGAGGCCGATGAAGAGCACGCCGGTGCATCGGTTCAGCCACAGCGCGAGCGCCGGCCGGCGCAGCAAGCGCGCGCCGAGCGTGCCTGCGCCCAGCGCGAGCAGCGCATAGGCGACGGTCGTGATGATCGCGAACGTGAGGCCCATGAGCAGCATCTGCGCCGCCACCGAACCCAGGCGGGCATCGGCGAATTGCGGCAGGAAGGCCATGAAGAAGAGCATCACCTTCGGGTTGAGCGCGTTCGTCAGCACGCCTTGCAGGAAGCGCTGGCGCGCGCTGGCGGCTCCTGAAGTGCTGCTTGCATTCGGAGTTAGGCGCAAGGCACCTTTGTCGCGCAGCGCCTGCACGCCGAGCCAGAGCAGGTAGGCCACGCCGAGCAGCTTGACGAAGTTGAACAGCGCGGCCGACGCGGCGACCAGCGCCGACACGCCGAGCACTGCCCACAGCGTGTGCGTGAGACACCCCACGCCGACGCCGAGCGCGTAGGCCACGGCCTCGACGCGCCCGCGCGCCATGCCGATCGCCAGCGTGTTCAGGCTGTCCGGGCCGGGCGCGGCGATGACCACGCAGGCGGCGAACAGGAACGCGGCGTAGAGCTCGGCGTTGAACTGCGGCATCAGGCTTCCCCGGCCCCGGGCAGCCACGAAGGCGCGCGCTTGTTGAGGAAGGCCTGCACGCCCTCGCGGCCTTCGTCGCTGGCGCGGATGTCGGCGATGCGGCGCGCCGTCTCGGCACGCAGCGCCTCGTCGATGGGCGCCGCGGCGATGCCCTGCACCAGACGCTTGCAGGCGCGAGTCGCCTGCGGGCCGTTGGCGACCAGCGCGGTGACCAGCACGTCCACCGCTGCGTCGAGCAAATCGCTGCTCACCACCTCGTGAACGAGGCCGATGCGCTGCGCCTCGGCGGCGCCGAAACGCTCGGCAGTCGTGAAGTAGCGCCGCGCCGCGCTCTCGCCCATCGCGCGCACGACGTAGGGGCCGATCGTCGCCGGCAGCAGACCGAGCCTGGCCTCGCTCAGGCAGAAGTTCGCACCGCTCGCGGCGACGCGGATGTCGCACACCGCGGCGAGGCCCATGCCGCCGGCATAGCAGTCGCCGTGAATGCGCGCGACCACGGGCACCGGGCAGCTCTGCAGCGTCCACAGCATGTCGGCCAGCGCCTGCGCGTCGGCGCGGTTCTCTTCCCAGGAGTAGCCGGCCATGGCCCGCATCCACGACAGGTCGGCTCCGGCGCAAAACGCCTTGCCGTGGCCACCGAGGACGATGGCGCGCAGCGATGCGTCAGCGGCCAGTTCGCGAAAGGCCACGGTCAGCTCGGCGATCACACCGTCGTTGAACGCGTTGCGCACCTCGGGGCGGTTGAGAAAGACGCGCGCCACCGGGCCGCTGCGCGTGATGTCGAGTGTCTTCATTCGGGGTTCCAGACCACGGCATCGTCGACCGCGTAGAGTTTGCAGGGTTCGTGAGCCACACGCTCGCAGTTGGCCAGTGCGCGGGCATAGGGCCGCTCACCGGACCACGCAGAGGCCCAATTTCCATGGACGGGATGGATGGCGAAGGCCTTGGGCCCGTCGGCACGAAGCCACGCCTGGTAGCCCTCGCGTGCACGATCGTTGCGCAGCGGCACCTTGTCGACTTCCTCCACCTTCGCGACGCCGCTTGGAGGTGGCGGTGTCAAGTCCTTCGGCGGGGTGAGTACATGCACGACAGTAGTGGGCAGACCCACTTGGTCCATTGCCGCGGTGACCCTCGGTAGCCAGATGGGAAGCCCTGCAACCGATCCGAACATGGAGTGCGAGTCGCCACTGAATGTGCCGAAAGCCACGAGCTCGGCACGTCCTCCGGCCTGCACGAAGCGCTCGTGCGCCTCGCGCCAGATGAAGGACTGGAAGTAACTGTCGTTGTCGCCGTAGAACCAGAGCGACGGCAGGCGCGAGGTCTCGCCGTAGCCGCCGATGGCGCGGATCAGGTTCTGCTGCCATGCCGTGCAGCCTTCCTGGCGCAAGCCGCCGGCGAAGTTCACCAGCAAGCGCGTGCCGGGGTGCGGATCGGTGCCGTAGGCGAGCGTGGTAAAGCCCCCGTGCGACTGTCCCATCACCACGTTGCGCGACACGTCGGCCCACGGCTGCTGGCCCAGCCAATCAAGCGTTCTGCGCACCGAGCGGGCCTGCTCCAGACCATTGATGCCTACATTGCAACCACCGCTGATCTCGTAGCCTCCGGACTTGCTGAACCCCTGGCGCATCGGAACGGCCACCGCATAGCCGCGGCGCACGAACTCGCCCGCCGCCAGCAGCGGGCGGTAGCGTTGCTGGAATTTGGCATTGCCGCTGTTGCGACCATGGTTGATCACGACCACCGGAAAGGGGCCGTCGCCCGGCGGGCGAAAGATGGTCAATTCCAGTTCAGGCTCGGTGAACCCGCCAGCCGGGATCATGACCACCTGCTCGCGCGTCTGCGAATCGAGAAACTCCTCTGCGCGCAGCGGCAGCCCGAGGGCGCAAGCCCATCCAAGCAGCGCGGCGAGGAGCCAAGGTCGCCGCTTCATGATGCCCTCGACTCTGCTTGCAGCATCCACACCATGTCGATCTCCGGGCAAGGCTGACCCATCCCGGTCAGGGCCGCGCTGATCTGGCCGCGGTGGTGCGTGCCGTGGTTGAAGACGTGGGCCAGGGTCGCGGCGAACGGCAGTGCCATCGCCACGCCCTGGGTCGATGTGTAGGCGAGCACACCGTCGAAGCGCTGCGCCGGCCACGATTCGATCAACGCCGGCCAGCGCGCGGCGCCGTCGATCAGGCGCTCGCGCAGGCGGGCGCGGTCGGGCTCCAACTCGTCATCGAGCCGCAGCGTTGGCGACATCCCCTGCGCGAAGCGGGGAAACCACAGGCCGTGTTCGGCCGCGAGCAGATGGCCAAGCGTACCGTGCACGCTCTTGAAGAAGAGTCCCGCGTCGCGCCGGTAGTCGTCGTCGCTCAGCGCGTCGACGTGCTCGCACAGCCGGCGCGTCGCCCACAGGTTGTAGCGCGCCATCGTCGCAAAGTACTGGCCCGCGTTCATGGCCCACCCTCAGCGGCGAGACGCGGGCGCCGATCCTGCGGCGACGTTCTGGACGCCATCAGTGCTTCCATCCGCGCAGTCCGCGCAGCGCTTCGAAGGCATCGAAGTCGCGATCGCGGTGCAGCAGCGCGTAGTCGTTCTCGATGCAAAACGTCGCCACGAGCACGTCGACGGCGCTGCGCGTCGTGATGCCCATCGCGCGCATGCCACGAAAGTGCTGGGCTGCCGCCAGCGCCAGTTCAGCGCCACCGGTGTCCTCGATGCTCAGCGATTCGAGCAGCAGGCGGGCCTGGCGAAAATCGCGCTCGTCTCGAAAGCCGCGCAACACCTCGAAATACACAAGATCCGGAACCACGATTCGCACGTCACCATCGTCCAGCAAGTGCCGTAGCTGGTCGCGCGCCGGGTTGGGTGCGGCGTTGAAGTAGTCGATCCAGACGCTGGAATCAACGACGACCACGACGCCGCCCTGCCGCAGGCTCGCTCGCGACGAGAGCCCCGGCTCGCGTTGCACCGGTGGCGAGGGCGTGGGTCGCGTCGTCGCCGTCCCAGTGCAACTTGCCTTCCCACTTCAGGATTTCGCGGTACGCCGCCTGCCGAGCGAGCAGCCGCAACCCCGCCTCGACCGCGTCCTTCTTGGTCTTGAACGGGCCGGCCTTCATGGCCTGAGCCATCAAGTCTTCATCGATCACGATGTTCGTGCGCATGATGTGTATGCTGTTAAAGTATCATGCACATTCTACATCACATCCGGAAGACGCCGAACTTCACATCCGGGATCGGCGCATTCAGGCTGGCACTGATCGCCAGGGCCAGCACGCGGCGGGTGTCGGCGGGGTCGATCACGCCATCGTCCCAGATGCGCGCCGTCGCGAAGTACGGGTTGCCCTGCTGCTCGAACTGCTCGAAGATGGGTCGCCTGAACGCCGCTTCGTCCTCGGCACTCCAGGTGCCGCCCTTGGCCTCGATGGCGTCGCGGCGCACGGTGGCGAGCACGCTCGCGGCCTGCTCGCCGCCCATCACGCTGATGCGCGCGTTCGGCCACATCCACAGGAAGCGCGGGCTGTAGGCGCGGCCGCACATGCCGTAGTTGCCGGCGCCGAAGCTGCCGCCGATGATGACCGTGAACTTGGGCACGTTGGCCGTCGAGACCGCGGTCACCATCTTCGCGCCGTGCTTGGCGATGCCCTCGGCCTCGTACTTGCGGCCGACCATGAAGCCAGTGACGTTCTGCAGGAAGATGAGCGGCACCTTGCGTTGGCAGCACAGCTCGATGAAGTGCGCGCCCTTCATCGCCGATTCGGAAAACAGGATGCCGTTGTTGGCGACAATGCCGACCGGCATGCCCTCGATATGCGCGAAGCCGGTGACGAGCGTCGTCCCGTAGCGCGCCTTGAACTCGTCGAACTCCGACGCGTCGACGATGCGGGCAATGATCTCGCGCACGTCGTAGGGCTTCCGCGTGTCGTTCGGGATCACGCCGTGCAACTCGCTCGCGTCGAACAGCGGCGGGCGCGGTGGCAGGCACTGCATGGCCGGGATCTTGCGCCAGTTGAGGTTGGCCACCGCCCCGCGCGCCAGCGCCAGCGCGTGCATGTCGTTGTTCGCCAGGTGATCGGCGACGCCCGAGAGGCGGGTGTGCACATCCCCGCCACCGAGATCTTCGGCGCTCACGACCTCGCCGATCGCCGCCTTCACCAGCGGCGGGCCGCCGAGAAAGATCGTGCCCTGGTTCTTGACGATGATCGACTCGTCGCTCATCGCCGGCATGTAGGCGCCGCCTGCTGTGCACGAGCCCATCACGACGGCGATCTGCGGAATGCCCTGCGCGCTCAGGTTGGCCTGGTTGTAGAAGATGCGGCCGAAGTGCTCGCGGTCGGGGAAGACCTCGTCCTGATTCGGCAGGTTGGCGCCGCCGCTGTCGACGAGGTAGATGCAGGGCAGGCGGTTCTGCTGCGCGATCTCCTGCGCCCGCAGGTGCTTCTTCACCGTCAACGGAAAGTAGGTGCCGCCCTTGACCGTGGCGTCGTTGCACACCACCATGCAGTCGACGCCCGAGACGCGGCCGATGCCGGCGACGATGCCCGCCCCCGGCGCGGCGTCGACGCCTTCCTTGTCGGTGTACATGTGCAGCGCGGCCAGCGGCGCGATCTCGAGGAACGGCGTTCCGGGGTCGAGCAGCATCTCGACGCGGTCGCGCGGCAGCAGCTTGCCGCGCGCCAGGTGCTTCGCGCGCGGCCCGTCGCCGCCGCCCAGCGCCACCTGCGCGAGCTTGGCGTTGAGGTCGTCGACGAGCACGCGCATCGCGGCCGCGTTGGCCTTGAAGGCGTCGGAGCGCGCGTTGAGTTTGGATACGAGCGCGGGCATGCGTGCTCCTTCGGAGGCTCAGTTGACGTTAACGTCAATTCTAGCGGTGGGGCTGCCCGCACCCGCGCAGGACCTGCGCTACCGCGTCACGAAGGCCGTCAGGCTCCGGCCTTCTTCGCCTTCTCCGCCACCGGCCCGCCGGCTTCCTTCCAGGCGGCGAAGCCGCCGCCGACGTGGGCCACGCGCTCCAGGCCCATGTCCATCAGCGTCTTCGTGGCGAGCGCGGAGCGCCAGCCGGCGGCGCAGAAGAGGACGTATTCCTTGTCCTGCGCGAACACGTCGCGGTGGTAGGGCGAGTCGGGGTCGAACCAGAATTCGAGCATGCCGCGCGGCGCGTGGATGGCGCCCGGGACCACGCCTTCGCGTTCAAGCTCGCGCACGTCGCGCACGTCGACGAACTGGACGCCCGGGTGGCCATGCAGGGCACGCGCCTGCTCGGCGGTGTAGGTCGTGACTTGCACCATCGCCTCGTCAACGAGGCTCTTCGCGGTCTTCTTCATGGCGCCATTTCTCTAACGTGCAAGCTCAGTGGCCACCGCCCAGGTAGGCGGCCTTCACCGCCGGGTCGTCGCGCAGTTGCGCGGCCGGGCCGTGCAGCGAGATGCGGCCGTTCTCGAGCACGTAGCCGTAGTCGGCGACGCCGAGCGCGGCAGCGGCGAACTGCTCGACGAGCAGCATCGTGACGCCCTGCTCCTTCAGCCGCCCGATGATGCGAAACACCTCTTCGACGAGGATGGGCGCGAGGCCCATCGACGGCTCGTCGAGCAGCACGACTTCGGGATTGAGCATCGTCGCGCGCGCCATCGCGAGCATCTGCTGCTCGCCGCCGGAGAGCGTTCCGGCGAGCTGCAGGCGACGCTCCTTGAGGCGCGGGAAGAGCTCCATCGCGCGTTCTAGGTCGGCTTCCACATCGCCCTTGGGCCGTGCACCGGTGTAGCGCGGGAAAGCGCCCAGGCGCAGGTTGTCGGCCACCGTCATGGTCGCGAACACGCGCCGGCCTTCGGGCGAGTGCGCGAGCCCGAGGCGCGCGATGTGGAACGACTCCAGGCCGTCGACGCGCTTGCCGTTGAGCGTGATCTCGCCCGCGCTCGGCGCGATCATCCCGGAGACCGCGCGCATGGTGGTCGTCTTGCCGGCACCGTTGGAGCCGATCAGCGTGACCACCTTGCCGCGCGGCACCTGCATCGAGATGCCGTGCAGCACCTCGACCTTGCCATAGCCTGCGTGAAGGTTTTCGATCGTCAGCATGTCCTTGCGCCTCTCGGTCGAGCGCCGGGCCGCCCCAAGCTCGACCGCGCCCCCTCGAGGGGCAGCGCAGGAGCGAAGCGACAAGCGTGGGCGTCCATGTTCATGCCGCCTGGCCACCGAGGTAGGCCTCGATGACCTTCGGGTCGGCCTGTACCGCGGCCGGCTTGCCTTCGGCGATCTTCTGCCCGAAATCGAGCACCGAGACGGTGTCGCAGATCGCCATCACGACGTCCATGTGGTGCTCGATCAGGATCACGGTGATGCCGTGGTCGCGAATCTTCGCGATGATCGCCATCAGCACCTTGATGTCGGGCGCAGTCAGGCCGGCGGCCGGTTCATCGAGCAGCAGCAGTTGCGGGTCGAGCGCAAGCGCGCGGGCGATCTCGAGCAGGCGCTGCTTGCCGTAGGGCAGGTTGCGCGCCTCCTCCTGCGCCAGATCGACCAGGCCAACAAACCTCAGCAGGCCGAGCGCGCGCGTCGTCGCATGAGCGTCTTCACGCGTGTAGCGGGGCAGGTGCAGCGCCACGTCGACGAGGTTGCTCGCGAAGCTGTGGTGCAGGCCGACCATCACGTTCTGCAGCGCCGTCATTTCGCCGAACAGCTGCACGTTCTGGAAGGTCCGCGCGATGCCCGACAGCGCGATGTCCGACGAGGTGCGGCCGACAATCGAGCGGCCGGCGAATTCAAGCGTTCCGGCAGTCGGCACGTAGATGCCGGTCAGCACGTTCATCATCGTGCTCTTGCCCGATCCGTTGGGCCCGATCAGGCCGTGGATCGCGCCGCGCGCGACGACGAGGTCGACGTCGTTCAAGGCCTTCAGGCCGCCGAACTGCATCAGCACATTGCGCGCGGTGAGAAGCTGGTCGGGTGCGTCGCGCGTCGCGTTGACGATCGCGTCTTCGCGCTGCGGCGCCTGCGCGGCGTCTTCGATCTGCTCGCCGCGTGCCTGCAGGTTGAACGCGCCGCGAATGAAGCCGACGATGCCGTCCTGCAGGTAGTAGACGACGAACAGCGTGATGAGGCCGAAGATCGACAAGCGCCAGTCGGTCATCGACTCCATCACGAACGAGACGCCGGCCAGCGCAATGCTGCCGACGACCGGGATCGCCGCCGCCCGCCAAGTGGTCTTGCCGCGGCGCATCGCAACCGCGGCGCCCAGCGTCACCAGCACCGCGATGATGACGGCCACGGTGCGAAAGAGATCCAGGTCGTCAAGCAGCTTGGGCAGCAGCACGATGATCGTCGCCCCCAGCATGGCGCCGGTGCGCGTCTTGCGCCCGCCCATGATGATCGCGAGCAGGAACAGCACGGTGAGCTCGAAGTTGTAGGTGTTGGGCGAGATGTACTGCTCGGAATAGGCGTACAGCGCGCCGGCCAGCCCGGCCAGGCCGGCGCTGATGACGAAGGCGTAGACCTTGTAGCGATAGACCGAGACACCCATGCAGTCCGACGCCACCGGGCTGCCGCGCAGCGCCTCGAAGGCGCGCCCGAGGTGCGAGCGCAGCACGCGGTGCACGAACACCAGCGAGAGCACCGTCATCGCGAGCACGACCCAGTAGAACCCGCGCTCACCCAGCTGCGCACCGAAGAGGCTGGGCTTGGCGAGCTTGATGCCGAGCGGCCCTTCGGTGAGGAACGTCATCTCGTTGATCAGGATCTGGATGATGGTGCCGAAGGCCAGCGTCACCATCGCCAGATAGGGTCCGGTCACGCGCAGCGCCGGCAGCGCGAGCAGCGCGCCGAAGCCGGCGGTGACGGCGATCGCCGCCGGCAGCGTGACCCACAGCGGCGCGGCGATCTTCATCACCAGCACGCCGGCGGCATAGGCGCCGATGCCGAACAGGCCGGCGTGGCCGAGCGAGACCTGGCCGGTGTAGCCGACCACGATGTCGAGCCCGAAGAGCACGATCGCGTAGATCATGATCGTCTCGACGAGGTGGATGTAGTACGGGTTGTGCACCGCCAGCGGCAGGCCGCCGACGAGCGCGATGCCGATCACGGCGGCAAGCAGGATGCGTCGGTTCACCGTCAGACCTTCTTGATCGCCGTCTTGCCGAACAGGCCCGCCGGCTTGACCGCCAGCACGATCAGCAGCAGCACGAGGCCCGGAACGTCCTTGTAGCCGGTGGAGATGTAAAAGCCGGTCGTCGTCTCGGCGACGCCGAGGATGATGCCGCCGAGGATGATGCCCATGCCGCTCGTCAGCCCGCCGATGATGGCGACCGCGAACGCCTTCAGGCCGAGCACCGCGCCCATGGTCGCGCCGGTCAGCGTGAGCGGCGCGATCAGCACGCCGGCAAACGCCGCCGAAAGCGACGACAAGGCGTACGAGAAGGTGATCACGAGGCCGGTGTTGATGCCCATCAGCTTGGCCGCGTCGCGGTCGTTGAAGGTGGCGACGACCGCCTTGCCGTAGATCGAGCGCCGGTTGAAGACCTCGACCGCCAGCATCATGCCGACCGCGCCGACGACGACCAGGATCTCCATCGGCAGCACGTTGGCGCCCAGGAAGTGCAGCGGCGCCTCGGGCAGCGGCGACGGGAACCTCAGGTCGTCGCGGCCCCAGACGTTCTCGGCGACGTTCTTGAAGATGATCCCCAGAGCGATGGTCGACATGATCCAGCCGAACTCGCTCTTGATCTTGATCGCCGGGCGCACACCGATGCGCTCGACCAGCGCGCCTTGGAACGCGCCGAAGACGCACACCAGCGGAATCATCAGCCAGTAGTTCATGCCAAGCTGGGTCACCAGCGTCAGGCCGACCAGCGCGCCCAGCATCAGCGCATCGCCCTGGCCGAAGTTCAGCGTGTCGGAGGTCGCGAAGGTGAGCTGGTAGCCGAACGCGATGACGGCATAGATCATGCCCAGCGCGATACCGCTGAACACCAGTTGGGTCAGGATGGCCATGAGGCGTGTCGCATCGAAGCGGCTGGTACGGGGGGCTGCGTAAAGCGCGCCGCCGCGAGCGCGAAGCGCGGGCGGCGGCAGGCGCGTGGGCTGGCTTACTTCTTGACCGTCAGCGCACCCTTGGCGCTGGCGTCCTTGAGGCGCACCTCAGACGCCTTCTTGAAGTCGTCCGGGTAGGCGTAGACGACGCGTTGGCCCTTGACCTCGCCGAAGACCGGGATGTTGACGGTGATCGCGTCGTGGTCCTTCGCCGTGAAGGGGTGGATGTAGGTCGTCACAACGCCTTCGACGGGCGTCTTCAGGTCTTCCAGCGCGGCCTTGATCTTGGGCCCGTCGGTCGAGCCGGCCTGCTTGATCGCGGCGGCGAGCAGGTAGACCGAGTCGTAGCCCTGGGCGGCCGAGACCGGCGAGTCGATGCGGTTGTTCTTCGGGCTGAAGACCTTCAGGTAGGCGATGATGAACGACTGCCGCTTGGGCGTCGTCGGCTCCTGGATGAAGGTCTGCGGCATGCGCGCGCCTTCGCCGCCGGGGCCGGCGTTGTCGATGAAGTTGGCCATCGACAGCGTCCAGCTGCCGATCATCGGCACCTTCCAGCCGAGCTTGGTCATGCCGCCCGCGATCTGCGCCAGCTCGGGACCGATGCCGTAGGTGAGCACCACTTCCGCGCCGGCCTCCTTGGCCTTGAGCAACTGCGGCGTCATGTCGACGTCCTTGATGTTGAACTTCTCGACCGCGACCGCCTTGATGCCCTTGAGCGCGAGTGCCTTCTCGAGGTCTTCGCGGCCGAGTTGGCCGTAGTTGGTCGAGTCGGCGAGGATCGCGACCTTCTTGTAGCCGCGGCGCGTGACGGCCTCTTCGACGACCATCGGCGCCTGGATGCTGTCGTGCGCGGCGTTGCGAAAGATGTAGTTCTCGCTCTGGTCATCGAATTGGTGCGTGATCGCCGAGCCCGTGGCGACGTTGTTCATGACCGGGATTTTGGCTTCCTGATAGAAGCGCTGCGAGGCCAGCGCGACGCCGGTGTTGATGAAACCGACGGTGACCGCGACCTTCTCCTTGTTGATGAGCTCCTGCGCGATCTGCACGCCGCGCTCGTTCTTCGCCTCGTCGTCTCGCTCGACCAGCACGAGCTGACGGCCGAGAACGCCGCCGGCCTTGTTGATCTCGTCGGTCGCCAGACGCACGCCGTCGCGCATGCTGACCCCCATCGACGACGAACCGCCGGTGAACGGCCCGGAGACACCGATCTTGATCGGGTCCGCGGCCAGCGCCGCGCCCATCGTTGCGACCAGTGCCACGGCGGCCAGTGCTTTGCGTGTGAATCTCATGCTTGCCTCGTCTCGGAATGATTGAATGCTGGTCCACCCGGACCGCTTGCGCCGGGCCTGTGTTTACAGTCTTTGGCGCAGCGCTCGATTTTGCACGAACCGCGCCTCGGGCGTCGTACGGAATCGCCATCGCGTCTAGTGGAAAACACGGGGGCGTTCCACCATGCGAACCGCGCGCGTGATCGACAACGGCCAAGTCGGGCAAGCTCGAGCCTGGCCCGGCGGGTTGCCCCATACTTGCACCAGCTTGTCCCTAACTTGCGGAGTTGACATGACGTTTCAGGAATCAGTCAAGGTGTGTCTAACCAAGTACGCGGACTTCCAGGGCCGCGCATCGCGCTCGGAGTACTGGTGGTTCTTTCTCTTCATCGTGATCGTCAGCGTGGCCGCGTCCTGGCTCAGCGACATTCTGTGTGGCCTGGTCTCCCTGGCCTTGCTGGTGCCGTCGATCTCCGCGGCAACGCGACGGCTCCACGACACCGAGCGCAGTGGCTGGTGGCAGCTCATCTCGCTGATCCCGGTCATCGGCGTGATCGTTCTCATCTTTCTTCCTGGCACAAGAGGGCAAGGGCGAAGCCGCCGGTTCGCGTTCCGTCGTCTAATGCTGGGATGACGCGGCGCTGAAACGGGCGCGCGCGCCTGTTGCGCCGAGCGGCCCTCCGCCGCGTTGGCCCGTCATGGTGTGCCGCGTTTCGACCGCAAGTGCGCCAGTTCGCGAGGCCGCACCACGGGTGAACCATGCTGATCTTCCGCCAACTCTTCGATCCCCAGTCATCAACCTACAGCTACCTGCTCGGCGACAGTGCCGCGGGCGAGGCGATCCTGATCGACCCGGTGTTCGAGCAGGCAGCGCGCGACGCCGCGCTGATCCGTGAGCTCGGGCTCAGGCTCGTCGCCACGCTCGACACCCATGTCCACGCCGACCACGTGACCGCGGCCTGGCTGCACAAGATGCGCCTTGGCTCGAAGATCGCCGTTTCAGCCGCGAGCGGCGCCGTGGGCGCAGACCTGCGGCTCGCCGACGGCGACCGCGTCGCCTTCGGCGGGCGCTACGTGACCGCGCTCGCGACGCCCGGCCACACCGATGGCTGCATGACCTTCGTGCTCGACGACGAGAGCTGTGCCTTCACGGGCGACGCGCTGCTCATTCGCGGCTGCGGGCGCACCGACTTCCAGCAAGGCAGCGCCCACAAGCTCTATCTGTCGATCAAGACGCGCATCTTCACGCTGCCGGGCGAGTGCCTGCTCTGGCCGGGGCACGACTACCGCGGGCTGACGGTGACCAGCGTGGCCGAAGAGAAGGTGCACAACCCGCGCCTGGGCGGCAACATCTCGGAAGCCGACTTCGCCGGCTACATGAGCCACCTCGGCCTGCCGCACCCGAAGCAGATCGACGTCGCCGTTCCGGCCAACCTCGTCTGCGGCCGACCCGCCGACGAAGCGCTGGCGAGCGAAGGCCCGGGCTGGGCGCCTTTGACCTTCACCTTCGCAGGCTTCTGGGAAATCGAGCCGGGGTGGGTCGAGGAGCACGGCGGCGGTCTGCAGATCGTCGACGTGCGCGAGACAGGCGAATTCGACGGCCCGCTCGGCCACATCGCGGGCGCGCGCCTGCTGCCGCTCGGTGAGCTCGCAAGCCGTGCGGGCGAACTGGCGAGCGACCGCCCCATCGTCACCGTCTGCCGCTCCGGCGCACGCTCGGCGCAGGCGGCAGCCATCCTCAGGAAGGCCGGCTTCGAGAACGTCGCCAACCTCGCCGGCGGCATGCTGCGCTGGCACGCGCAAGGCCTGCCGGCGCAGGGGGCGCGGGACTGAGGCGGCAGCGCGCGTTCGCGCATCGCCTATGACTTGAGTTCGACCGCGGTGGGTTGCCCGCATGCACGAGCACCCCGACTCGCCCGCTACGCGAGCGCGCGCCCGATCAGAATCTTCTGCACGTCGCTCGTGCCCTCGTAGATCTGGCACACGCGAACATCGCGGTAGATGCGCTCGACGGGGAAGTCGCTCACGTAGCCGTAGCCGCCGAAGACCTGTATCGCCGCACTGCACACGCGCTCGGCCATCTCGCTCGCGAAGAGCTTGGCCATCGCGGCTTCCTTCAGGCAGGGCACGCCGGCGTCCTTCAGGCTCGCCGCATGGTGGATGAGCTGGCGCGCGGCCTCGATCTGCATCGCCATCTCGCCAAGGCGGAACTGCACCGCCTGATGCTCGAAGATCGGCTTGCCGAAGGCGACGCGTTCCTTCGCGTACTGCAGCGCCGCCTCGAACGCGGCGCGCGCCATACCGACCGATTGCGCAGCGATACCGATGCGCCCGCCCTCCAGCCCCGAAAGCGCGATCTTCAGGCCCTGGCCCTCTTCGCCGAGCAGGTTGGCTGCGGGAATGCGGCAGTTCTCGAACAGGATCTGCGCGGTGTCGCTCGCGTGCTGGCCCATCTTGTCTTCGATGCGGGCGACGATGTAGCCGGGCGCATGGGTCGGCACGAGGAAGGTGCTGATGCCGCGCTTGCCGGCCGCCTTGTCGGTGACCGCCATCACGATCGCGACGTCGCCGTTCTTGCCGCTGGTGATGAACTGCTTGACGCCGTTGAGCACGTAGCCGTCGCACTCGCTGTCGCTGACCCGCACCGCGGTGGTCTTCAGGCCATCGGCCTGCGATCCCACGTGCGGCTCGGTGAGGCAGAACGCGCCCAGCATGTCGCCGCGCGCCAGGGGCCTCAGCCACTGCGCCTTCTGTGCGTCGTTGGCCCACGCCATCATGATCGAGCAGACCGGGCAGTTGTTGACGCTGACGACCGTCGACGTGGCACCGTCGCCGGCGGCGATCTCTTCGAGGATCACCGCCAGCGCCAGGTAGTCGAGCCCGGCGCCGTCCCACTCGGTCGGCACGGCGACGCCGTAGCAGCCGAGCGCGGCTAGGCCTTTCAGCTCGGCCGCGGGGAAGTGCGCCTCCTTGTCCCAGCGCGCGGCGTGCGGGGCAATCTCACCTTGCACGTAGGCGCGCACGGCGTCCTGCACGGCGCGGTGGTCTTCGCTGAGTTGCATGCGCGCCTTTCGTTGCGGTGGGCCGGGTTCAGTCTCAGACGAGCTCGACGGCCAGCGCCGTCGCTTCGCCGCCGCCGATGCACAGCGCCGCGACGCCCCGCTTGAGCCCGCGCTTGCGCAGCGCGCCGAGCAACGTGACGACGATGCGCGCGCCGCTGGCGCCGATCGGGTGGCCGAGCGCGCAGGCGCCGCCGTGCACGTTGACGATCTCGTGCGCGAGCTTGAACTCGGTCATCGCCGCCATCGTCACCGCGGCGAAGGCCTCGTTGACTTCCCACAGGTCGACGTCGCTCGCTGCCCAGCCGGTCTTCTTCAGCACCTTCTCGATCGCGCCCACCGGCGCCGTCGTGAACCAGTTCGGCGCCTGCGCGTGCACCGCATGGCCGCGGATGCGCGCCAGCGGCGTGAGGCCGAGCTTCGCGGCCGTGCTCTCGCGCACCAGCACCAGCGCGGCGGCGCCGTCGGAGATGCTTGACGCATTGGCGGCGGTGATGGTGCCGTCCTTCTTGAACGCGGGCTTCAGGGTGGCGATCTTGTCCAGGCGCGCCTTGAACGGCTGCTCGTCTTGCTTGACAACCGTGTCACCACCCTTGCCCGCCAGCGTGACGGGCGCGATCTCCCAGTCGAAGCTGCCGTCTTCATTGGCCTGCTTGCTGCGCTCGGTGGAGGCGATCGCGAACTGGTCCTGCGCCTCGCGCGTGAACCCATACTTGACGACGCACTCCTCGGCGAACACGCCCATCGCGCGGCCGCGGTCGTAGGCGTCTTCCAGGCCGTCCATCGCCATGTGGTCGAACATCTGCGTCGCGCCGTAGCGCACGCCCTTGCGAACGAAGGCGAGGTGCGGCGCGTTGGTCATGCTCTCCATGCCGCCAGCGACCATCACGTCGGCGCTGCCGGCGAGCAGCATGTCGTGCGCGAACATCATCGTGCGCATACCAGAGCCGCACATCTTCGACAGCGTCACCGCGCCGACCGACTGCGGCAGCCCGGCGGCCAGCGCCGCCTGCCGCGCCGGGGCCTGGCCCTGGCCCGCCATCAGGCAGTTGCCCATCAGCACTTCGTCGATAGCGTCGCCGGCAATGCCGGCGCGCTCGACGGCGGCCTTGATCGCCACCGCGCCGAGCTGGTAGGCGGGAAGCGACGCGAAGTCGCCCAGCAGGCCGCCGATCGGCGTGCGGGCGGCGGAGACGATGACGATGGAGTCGGCCATGACGATGTCCTTTCAGTGATTCATGCGGAAGATGTGGCGCCGTCGGCGCCGCGCTGCGGGGCCCGGAAGCGCTTGTGAGGATCGTAGGGGAACACGTCGTGCACGTGACCGGCGAGGATGCGCTCCTTGTGGCCCTGCCAGAAGGCAGCGTCCAGCAGGTCGGCGTGGTGCTTCATGAACACCTCGCGCACGCTCGGGTTGCCGAGCAGGAAGGGGCCGAAGGTCTCGGGGAACACGTCCTTCGGGCCGACGCGGTACCAGACCTCGCCCGACATTTCGTCCTCTTCGTTGCGTGCCTCGGGCACCTTGCGGAAGTTGCAGTCGGTCAGGTACTCGATCTCGTCGTAGTCGTAGAACACGACCTTGCCGTGGCGCGTGATGCCGAAGTTCTTCCACAGCATGTCGCCGGGGAAGATGTTGGCGGCGACGAGGTCCTTGATCGCGTTGCCGTACTCGACCACCGCACGCTCCATCTCGTCGCGCGGCGCGTCGTGCAGGAAGATGTTGAGCGGGATCATCCGCCGCTCGATGTAGACGTGGCGGATGACCAGCATCTCGCCGTCCTGCTCCAGCAGGCTGGCGCAGAAGGTCTTGAGCTCGGCGACGAGCTCGGGCTCGAAGCGCGAGATCGGGAAGGCGACGTTCGAGTATTCCAGCGTGTCCGCCATGCGGCCGACGCGGTCGTGCTGCTTGACGATCAGGTACTTGGCTTTGATGAGCTCGCGCGTCGTCTCCTTCTGCGGCGGGAAGAAGTCCTTGATGACCTTGAACACGAAGGGGAACGACGGCAGGTCGAACACGAGCATCACCATGCCCTTGATGCCGGGGGCGATGCGAAAGCGGTCGGTCGAGTGGCGCAGGTGGTGCAGGAAGTCTCGGTAGAAGATGTTCTTGCCCTGCTTTTGCAGGCCGAGCGCGGCGTAGAGCTCGCTGCCCGGTTTGCGCGGCATCATCGAGCGCAGGAAGAGAACGTAGGCCGACGGCACCTCCATCGTGACCATGAAGTAGGCGCGCGCGAAGCTGAACAGCAGCAGCAGGTCGTCCTCACCGAAGAGGGCGGTGTCGATCTCGAGCCGGCCGCGCTCGTTGTGCAGGATCGGCAGCGCAAATGGCGTCTCCTGAAAGCCGTTGATGACCTTGCCGACGACGTAGGCGCCCTTGTTGCGGAAGAACAGCGACGACAGCACCTGGACCTGGAAGTTCGCGCGCATGCGAAAGTCGCCCAGCTCGGCCGTCACCGCGTCGGCGACGCACTGGGCGTCGCGCGCCAGATCCTCGAACGGCACTTCGAGCCGGAAGTTGTCGACGATGCGCATCCAGGTCTCGCGCAGCGTTGCCGGCGTCGGGTAGTAGGCGCGGTAGGTCGGCGTTGCTGCCGGCTCGTCGTTCTCGATGTACTCGGTCGAGACGGCGGGGCGAACGAAGATGAACTCGTTGTTGAAGTAGCTGCGGTGCAGGATCTTGGTCGTCACCGAGTTGAAGAAGGTCTCGGCAAGCTCGGGCTGGTGGTGGTTGGTGAGCAGCCCGATGTAATGCAGCTTGACCTGCTGCCAGACCTCCATCGACAGCGCCGAGGCGATGAACTCGCGCTGCAGGCGCTCGGCGGCCTCGGCGACGCGCGTGTCGTAGTACTCGATGCGCTCGCGCTGCGCGCGCTGCTGACCCGGCCAGTCGGCACGCTCGAAGCGCTGCTTGGCGGCCGCGCTCGCTTCGCGGAACAGCCGGTAGTGGCGATCGAAGCCTTCGAGCATCGCCTGCGCGAGGTGGAAGGCGCGACGGTCGGTCAGCGCGTGCGGAAAAGCCCCCTTCGGCATCAGCGCGCTCCCGCTCCGGCAAAGCGCACCTTCACGCCAGCCAGGGCCAATTCATACGAAGCGGCGAGCTCATCGGCCTGCGCAACGGTCATCTCGAGGTCTTCCAGCAGGCCGTTGTGCAGGCTGTAGTACCAGCCATGGACGGCCACTTCCTGCCCGCGCCGCCAGGCGTCTTGCACCGCGGCCGACTTGCAGACGTTGGCCGCCTGCTCGATCACGTTGAGCGCGCACAGCGCATCGACGCGCGAGGCCACCGGCACCGATTCCAACCAGGCGCGGTGGCGCTCCTGCACGTCCTGCACGTGGCGCAGCCAGTTGTCCACCAGGCCGACCCGCCGCTGCTCCAGCGCCGCCCTCACGCCGCCGCAGCCCGAATGGCCGACGACGATGATGTGGCCAACCTGCAGCAGGTCGGTCGCGAACTGGATCACCGAGAGGCAGTTCAGGTCCGAATGCACGACGACGTTGGCGACATTCCGATGAACGAACAGCTCGCCCGGCAGCAGGCCGACGAGATCGTTCGCCGGCACGCGGCTGTCGGCGCAGCCTATCCACAGGTACTGCGGCGTCTGCTGCTCCAGCAGGCGCGAGAAGAAGCCGGGCTCACGCCGCTCGGTCTCGGCGGCCCAGCGGCGGTTGTTGGCGAAGAGGTCGTCGATTTGCGTGGTCATGGTTCGGCGGCTGCCTCGATGCACAGGCCCGTTTGCGGCAGGTTCATGCGAGCGTCATTTCGAGACGCACGTCGCGGTAAGGCACCTCGGGGCGCAGCCGGCCGCGCTCGCCCTTGTGCAGGCGCACCAGGCCGTAGCGCTCCATCGTCCTGAGCGTACGCGACAGATTGCCCGGCGTGCGCCCGGAAGTGGCGGCCAGCTCGTGCAAGGATGCCGGATGCGTATCGGCAATCTGCGCCAGCAAAGCGCGGTTGCGGTTCGAAAGCAGCTTCGCGAAGCTCTCGGGTGATGTGAACCAGATCTTGGGGTCACCGGGCCTGGGGCGCAGTTCGCCCTTGGCGATCGCCAGCGTGCGGGCCTTCATTTCCTCGTAGGAAGCGATGCCGACCTTCAATGTCTTCATGTCCAGACCCCCTTCTCCCGCATGACCGATTCGACCTCGCTCCAGAAATCCGCGAGCAACGCGCCGGCATCCGTGTAGCCGTAGGCACCGACCGTGTGCAGCCGATGCCTATGGTCCTTCACGGCCAATGTGCGGCTGCGCGTACCTACCACGCGGTGCGCGTTGTCGAAACCGACCAGACGACTGCCGTTCGGACCATGCAAGGTCAAGCTGTAGTCCAGCCCGTGCAGCTTGTCCGCGCTGGCCGGGACCTGATGCACGACGAACCTCACCCAATAACCCGCATCGTCGATCACGAGCACCTGACCGTCGAGGTCCAGCAGGGCATTCAGAGACGGATCGCGGCGCTTCTGGTTCATCATTATCACAAACTGAGAAGGATTCTAAACTTGAAAACCATCAAGCCCGGCTGTCGGAGCCATGCGCTGAGGGGGACGAAGCCGCATCTTGTTCTTGAACCCCAAAGGTGTCGGCGCCGATCCAAATTTGAGCCACCGTGCCGACCGAATATTGAGCCAGGGGTGGAAGCCGACCTTGAGAGGTTCGGCTGTGGATAAGTGTAGTTCTTGACTTGGCTGTGCTGACCTCCCGATGCTGTGAATGGC
>CAIKUF010000056.1 GCA_903830565.1 uncultured bacterium
CCGTCGCGCACGCTGCCGGTGAGCGCTCCACCCGCCTCGCGCCACAGGGCCTCGATCAGGCGCGCGTTGTAACTGGCCGGCTCGGCGTAGGCCTGTGGCCAGGTCTTCTCGCCGCAACTGGCGGCATAGTTGCCCTGCAAGCGAATGCGCGCCGGATCGCTTGCGTCGAGCTTGAGTGCGCCGCGCCAGTTGTCGCACGCAGCGGTGACCAGGGGCACCGAGGCGTCGACGCGCAACCCGGCCAGCGGTGGATCGGCGGCCACGCTCGCGACACCGCGCGCCGGATCGGGGGTGAAGGTCAGCAGCAGCGACTTGTAGTTGAGCAACAGCGCGTCGGCCTGCGCGTTGTAGGGTCGCAGCGGCTCGCCGTCGAAGTCGGACGGGGATTGCCCGGCATCGGCGAAGGCGCTGCGGTCGAGCACGATGTCGCCGTGGATCTCGCGCACGCCCGTCTGTCGCACGCGCCGCAGCAGCAGCCAAATGCGCTCGAGCACGAGCTTGGGGTCGCCGCTGCCCTTGATCACGAGGTTGCCTTCGAGCACGCCGTCGGGGCCCGGGGTGCGCACGCTGCCGAGCAGCCACACCGGCGTCGACCAGGTCCACGCAGGCCCCAGCAGGTCGAGCGCGGCGAAGGTCGTGACGAGTTTCATCAGCGACGCCGGGTTGACCGACTGACCTCCCCGCCAAGCCAATTCAGGGGGCAGGCCGGTGACGTCCTGCACGACGACCGACAAGGCCTCGGCCGGTACCTTCGCACGTTCGAGCGCAGTCAGCACTTCTAACGGCAGAGCAGGCTGCGGCGCGGCGTCGGCGAATGCGGTCGCGAGAACACCGACCAGGCAAGCCGCGATCGCGTGGCGACGTAACGGGGTGGCCATGCTGCGATGTTACGGCGCGCGTCGTGCGCGTGCGGGCAGGGTGCTGGCCTAAACTCACGCCATGATGATCTACGGTCCGGTGAGATTGAGCCTCCCTGATACGCGGATGGCAGTAGCGTTTGCCGCCTCGGCGGGCGGCGCGGTTGCTTGATGTCCGCCCTGCTTGCCTTCGACACTGCGACCGAGCGCTTGCACATCGGGCTGGCGGTCGGCGATTCAATCTGGCTGCATGAAAGCGAGGGCGGAGCTCGCGCCTCGGCAGCGCTGATCCCTGGCCTGCGTGCGTTGCTGCGCGACGCGGGCATCACCCTGGCCGACGTCGACGCGATCGCCTTCGGCCGCGGTCCGGGTGCGTTCACGGGTCTTCGCACCGCATGTTCGGTCGCGCAGGGCCTGGCCTTCGGTTCGCGCAAGCCCGTATTGGCGGTCGACACTTTGATGGCTGTGGCCGAGGACGCACGTGAGCGCGCGCGGGTCGCGGACGTGTGGGTCGCGATGGATGCGCGCATGGGGGAGATCTATGCCGGGCACTATCGCTTCGACGCAGGGGCCTGGCAGGCCGTCGTCGCGCCGGCGCTGTACAGCCTGGACGCTCTGAACGCGCAGTGGGCGATCGAGCCGCCGACGTCTGTTGCCGGCACGGCGCTGGCAGCCTTCGGCGCGCACCTGGACACGGGAGCGGCACACGTGATCGCCGATGCACGACCCGGCGGCCTGGCGCTGCTGGCGTGCGCGCGGTCCGGCCTCGCGCACGGCCACGCCGTCGACCCAACGAGTGCGGTGCCCTTGTACTTGCGCGACCGGGTTGCGTACACGACCGCGGAACGCGAAGCCGGCGTGGCGCGCCGCGTTGCGCCATGAGTGCTCAGTGGCGGGAGCGAGGACCGGACTCGCGCCACCTCACACCGATGCGCGAGGGACAGCTCGACACCATCATGGCGATCGAAAACGCGGCTTACGCGCTGCCCTGGACGCGCGGCAATTTCGTCGACTCGATCGCCAGCGGCTACCTGGCGCATTGCCTGCTGGACGAGCACGACGTCGTTCTGGGCTACAGCGTTGCGATGCGGGCGGCGGACGAGATTCACCTGCTCAACTTGACCGTGGCCCAGCACGAGCAGGGCCGGGGGCACGCACGCCACATGCTCGACATTCTGGTCGCAGGAAGCCGCGAGGCGAGTGCCACCCAACTCTGGCTCGAGGTCCGCGAAAGCAACTCCCGCGCGCGCGAGCTGTACCGGCGCTATGGGATGGCCGAGGTCGGCCTGCGCAAGGGCTATTACCCCGCGGCGGCGGGCCTCAAGCGGGCGACACGTGAAGACGCGGTCGTGATGCGTCTTGCGCTCGAAGAGGTGACGTGATGACGTGGACCGTGCGTCAGCGAGCCATGCTGGAGGAAATGGGTGTGCGCCTGTGGGCACACTCGATACCGCGGAGATCCGCAGACGTGCAAGCCAGCGCGTTGCCGCCGGCAACACAAGGACAGGCAGGCGCGTCCCCAGCGCGTGTCGAAGCCGCGCCGCAGCCACCGTCGATCATGGACGATCACGCCGCAGCGGTGCTGGCGGATCGTCCGATCGGCAACCGCCCGCCCGGGATCGCGACCATGGATTGGCCCGCGCTGCGCGACGCGGTCGCCTCGTGCACGGCCTGCGGGCTTTGCCGCAGCCGCACGAACACGGTGTTCGGAACGGGGCACCTTCGTGCGCAATGGATGATCGTCGGCGAAGCGCCAGGCGAGCAGGAAGACCTTCGCGGCGAACCTTTCGTCGGCAAGTCCGGACAGTTGCTCGACAGCATGCTGCGTGCTGTCCAACTGACGCGCTCAGACGACGTGCCGGCGCGGCAGGTCTATATCGCCAACACGCTGAAGTGCAGGCCTCCCGCGAATCGCAATCCTGAGCCGGGTGAACTGGTGCAGTGCGAGCCCTACCTGGTCCGCCAGATCGAACTCGTGCGACCCGGCATCATCCTGGCGATGGGACGCTTCGCGGTGCAGGCGCTCCTGCGCAGCAACGAACCGGTGGGACGGCTGCGCGGCCGCGTGCATGTCTACCAGGGCGTGCCGCTCGTAGTGACCTACCACCCGGCCTATCTGCTGCGCAACCCGCAGGACAAGGCGCGCGCATGGGACGACCTGTGCCTGGCGCGAGCGGTTGTGCAAGGTTCGAAATCGGTTTGAGCGCGAACGGCAGCGAAATCAAGAGCCGATTTCGCAAGCGGGGCGCAGGGCACGAAAAAACCCGGCTTGCGCCGGGTTGTGAGAGTTGCTTACCCTTTGAATCAGGGCTTGCTGCCCGTCGGAAAGGGCCACGCCGCTTGCGGATTGAGAGCGGTCTTGGCAGGGGCGGCAGCAGGTTTCGCAGCCGGGGCAGGGGCCGCGGCCTTCTTGGCAGCAGGCTTCTTCGCTGCTTTCTTCGGCGCCGCCTTCTTGGCAGGAGCCTTCTTGGCTGCAGCCTTCTTGGCGGGTGCCTTCTTGGCCGCGGCCTTCTTGGCCGGCGCCTTCTTGGCCGGCGCCTTCTTGGCCGCAGCCTTCTTGGCCGGTGCCTTCTTGGCCGCAGCCTTCTTGGCCGGCGCCTTCTTGGCCGCCGCCTTCTTGGCCGGCGCCTTCTTCACGGCGGCCTTCTTCGCTGCCGGCTTCTTTGCTGCGGCCTTCTTGGGCGCGACTTTCTTTGCAGTTGCCATTTCATTTCTCCTTGATCAAGTTGAAAGAACACCGCAGCGTGCCGGCTTCACGCCGGACCGCAGCAGCGATTCACCGCTCGAAGGTCTGCCCAGGAGGGGCGCCCCGATGCGACGAATGGGGTGATGCAACGCGGGCGCCGACATCGGCGCATCGCGTTGCGGGTTTCTCGATCTCTCGCCCATGGCCGGTTGCCATCGGCTGGCGAAAGCATGTCATTCCCACGACAGCGAGCCTCCGGACTGATATTCGATGACGCGCGTCTCGAAGAAATTGCGCTCCTTCTTCAGGTCGATCATCTCGCTCATCCAAGGAAACGGGTTCTCTTCGTTCGGGAACAGCTCCGCGAGGCCGATCTGCGTCGCCCGCCGGTTGGCGATGTAACGCAGGTAGCCCTTGAACATCGACGCGTTCATGCCCAGCACGCCGCGCGGCATCGTGTCCTCGGCGTAGCGATACTCGAGGTCGACAGCCTGCCGGAACAGCCCTTCGATCTCGGCCCTGAATGTCGGGGTCCACAGCAGCGGGTTCTCGAGCTTGATCTGATTGATGAGGTCGATGCCGAAATTGCAGTGCATCGACTCATCGCGCAGGATGTACTGGTATTGCTCGGCGGCGCCGGTCATCTTGTTCTGCCGCCCCAGCGCGAGGATCTGCGTGAAGCCGACGTAGAAGAACAGGCCCTCCATCAGGCATGCGAAGACGATCAGGCTCTTGAGCAGCGTGCGATCGTCTTCCAGCGTGCCGGTGCGAAAGTGCGGGTTCATCACCGCATCGATGAACGGGATCAGGAATTCGTCCTTCTGGCGTATCGATTCGACCTCGTGATACGCGTTGAAGATCTCGCCCTCGTCGAGGCCGAGCGATTCGACGATGTACTGATACGCGTGGGTGTGGATCGCCTCCTCGAACGCTTGGCGCAGCAGGAACTGGCGGCACTCGGGTGCGGTGATGTGACGATAAGTGCCGAGGACGATGTTGTTGGCGGCCAATGAATCGGCCGTCGTGAAGAAGCCGAGGTTGCGCATGACGATGCGCCGCTCGTCGTCGGAGAGGCCGTTCGGGTCTTTCCACGTCGCGATGTCGCGCGACATGTTGATCTCCTGCGGCATCCAGTGGTTGGCACAGGTGGCGAGGTACTTTTCCCAAGCCCACTTGTACTTGAACGGGACCAGTTGGTTGACGTCGGTCTGGCCGTTGATGATTCGCTTGTCGGCCGCGTTGACTCGGCGTTGCTCGACCGCGGCTGACGGTGCGACCTTCGTCGGAGCAATGAAGTCCGAATCGAAGACTGGCGCCGCGATCAATGTGGAGGAGGGAGTGGTCGAATTCGAAGGCGGCGTCGCCGCACGCGCCGCAGCCAGCTTGCTCTGCGCGAGGACCGATTGATGAGAGTTCGTTGGTATGACTTCGTCTTCCCAGACCAGCATGGCGGACTTCCTGTACGCGTGGATTATCGGAGTGTTGCTTTGCAACACCAAGCACTTATTGACATCGGGCTTCGTTCGGTATCAAGCCTTGTTGCGTCATTGCATCGACTGCGTGCATCGCATGTGCGAGATCACACGCATCGCGACCATCACTGACACGCTTCGCACTCGGGGTTGTCGATCGCGCACAGCTTCACATCGGGGATCGAACTGCCAGGCACCGCATTCAACTGACCTGTCGTCACGGTCGCCTTCTCGGCATGCGTGGCACTGAGCGTGCGCAAGTAGTACGTGGTCTTGAGACCGCGCAGCCAGGCGAGTTTGTAGGTCTCGTCGAGCTTCTTGCCCGATGCGCCGGCGATGTAGATGTTGAGCGACTGCGCCTGGTCGATCCACTTCTGGCGCCGCGCAGCGGCCTCGACCAGCCACTGCGTTTCGATTTCGAAGGCGGTCGCATACAGGGCCTTCAACGCCGCGGGAACGCGATCGATTCGATGCAGCGAGCCGTCGAAGTGCTTGAGGTCCATCACCATCACATCGTCCCAAAGGCCGAGCTGCTTCAGGTCGCGCACCAGGTACTCGTTGACGATCGTGAACTCGCCCGACAGGTTGGACTTGACGGAGAGGTTTCCGAACGACGGCTCGATCGACGCACTCACGCCGATGATGTTCGAGATCGTCGCCGTCGGCGCGATGGCGACGCAGTTGGAATTGCGCATGCCGTGCTCGGCAATGCGAAGGCGCAGCGCGTCCCAGTCGAGCGTCGATGAGCGATCGACGTCGACGTGGCCTTTGCGCTGTTCAGCCAGCAGGTCGAGCGAGTCGAGCGGAAGAATGCCTTGGTCCCAGAGCGACCCGCGATAACTCGAGTAGCGGCCGCGCTCGGCGGCCAACTCGGTCGAGGCCCAGTACGCGTGGTAGCAGACGGCCTCCATCGAACGGTCCGCGAACTCGACCGCGGCCTCGGACGCATAGGGCGTGCGCAGTTCGTACAGCGCGTCCTGAAAGCCCATGATGCCAAGACCCACCGGGCGATGGCGCAGGTTCGCGTCGCGGGCCTTCTTCACCGCGTAGTAGTTGATGTCGATCACGTTGTCGAGCATGCGCATCGCGATCGTCACGGTGCGGCGTAGCTTCGCGTGGTCGATCGTCTTCGCTCCGTCCGGCCCGTCGGCGAGGTGCCGCGCCAGATTCACCGAGCCGAGGTTGCAGACCGCGATCTCGCTCTCGTTCGTGTTGAGCGTGATCTCGGTGCACAGGTTGCTCGAATGCACGACGCCCACATGCTGCTGCGGCGAGCGCAGGTTGCAGGCATCCTTGAACGTGATCCACGGGTGCCCGGTCTCGAAGAGCATGGTCAGCATCTTGCGCCAGAGGTCGGCGGCGCGCAGCTTCTTGAAGAGCTTGATCTCGCCGCGCGCGGCCTGTTCTTCGTAGCGCGTGTAGGCCTGCTCGAACGCCGTGCCGACCTTGTCGTGCAGGTCGGGGCAGGACGAGGGCGAGAACAGCGTCCACTCGCCACCCTCGATCACGCGGCGCATGAACAGATCGGGCACCCAGTTGGCGGTGTTCATGTCGTGCGTGCGGCGGCGGTCGTCGCCGGTGTTCTTGCGCAGTTCGAGGAACTCCTCGATGTCCAGGTGCCAGGTCTCGAGGTAGGCGCAGACCGCGCCCTTGCGCTTGCCGCCCTGGTTCACCGCCACGGCCGTGTCGTTGACCACCTTGAGGAAGGGCACCACGCCCTGGCTCTTGCCGTTCGTGCCCTTGATGTGCGAGCCGAGCGCGCGCACTTGCGTCCAGTCGTTGCCCAGGCCGCCGGCGAACTTGGACAGCAGCGCGTTCTCCTTCAGCGCCTCGTAGATACCGTCGAGGTCGTCCG
>CAIKUF010000057.1 GCA_903830565.1 uncultured bacterium
CCGAGCAGCGCGCCGGTGGCCGGCATCGGCACGCCGACGCGCACGCCGATCTCGTGCACGGCCTTCAGCAACGCGTCGATCTCGAGCGGGCGGCCGGCTTCGGCGTCCTGCAGCATCGAGGTCTTGAATGCGCCGAGCTGGCGCGTGACGTCCATGCGCGCCTCGCCCGATTGGTCGATGGGGCAGCCGACGCGCGCGCCGATGGCCGCGGCTTCGGCCATCGCCTGCAGTGCGAAAGCGCGCACCAGCGGGTCGTCCAGGATGCGGTCGCAGGTGGCGCCGGTCAGCGCCGAGACCGGGTTCATCGTCATGTTGCCCCACAGCTTGAACCAGATGTCCTGGCGCACGTTCGCGCTCGCCTCGACCGTGAAGCCGGCCTCGCGCAGCACGCCGGCCACGGCATTGACGCGTGGCGACGTGCCGCCGGCCGGTTCGCCGACGATCAGCCGTTCGCCGAAGGCGTGCTGAACGACGCCAGGTGCGGGCGTGCTGCTCGCGAGGTGGACGACGCAGCCGAGCACGCGCGCGAGCGGCAGCGCCGCGGCGATGCGGCCTTCGGGGTCGCCGCTCGCCAGATCGCGCTCGTCGGCGCGCAGCGTCTCGGCAGTTGCCGGCGTTTGCAGGAACCACCACGGCACGCCGTTCATTGCCGGCAGCACGCTCGTCTGCGCGCCGATCAGCGGCGCCAGCGTCGGCGCCAGTGCGGCGAGTGCGTGGGCCTTGACGGCGACGATCACGAGGTCTTGCTCGCCGAGCGCAGCGGGCGCGTCGGTCGCGGCGATGGGCACGCGCAATTCCTGTCCCGACGTGCGCAGGATCAGCCCGCGCTCGCGCAGTGCCTCAAGCGTGGCGCCGCGGGCCAGCGCCGAGATCGTGTGCGCGCCGCCGGCAACGAGCGCAAGGCGCGCTGCAATGAAGCCGCCGACCGCGCCGACGCCCACCACCGTGATCTTCATGTTCGCCGCCCCTTCTTGCTGATCCCTCGTTGCGCCTGTCGCTCTCATGCGGGTAAACCCGCGCATTTCGCCGCATTGGCGCGCCATCTAGGCAGCATGCCCTAGAAAAACCCGTTGCGGCGCGAGCGGCCCGCGGTCGTTTTCTGCAAAATAGAACGACCGTTCGATTTAGTGCATCGGCTCGCGCCGATTCGTCCCGTGCCCGACCCCACCACTCCGACCATCCGGCCTCAGCGCGAACGCGCTGCGCCAGCCAAGGCCTTGCACAAGGGCCAGCAGACGCGTGCCGCGATTCTCGACGCTGCGCTGGCCCTGGCCTCGCACATGGGCCTGGAAGGCTTGTCCATCGGCGCGTTGGCCGAGGTCACGCAGATGAGCAAGTCGGGCGTCTTCGCCCACTTCGGCTCGCGCGAGGAGTTGCAGATCTCCGTCATCCGCGAATATCACGCCAAGTTCGAGGAAGAAGTCTTCGTGCCGGCGATGAAGAAGGCGCGCGGCCTGCCGCGGCTGCGGGCGCTGTTCGACGGCTGGGTGCGCCGGGTGACGGTGGAACTCGACTCGGGCTGCATCTACATCAGCGGCGCGGTCGAGTTTGACGACCGGCCCGGCCTGGTGCGCGATGCGCTGGCGTCCATGGTCCAGACCTGGCACGCGGCGCTCGAGAAGGCGATCCGCTTCGCGATCGACGAAGGCCACTTGCGCGAGGGCACCGACCCGCAACAGATGCTGTTCGAGATCCACGGCCTGATCCTCGCGTTGCATCACGACGCGCGCTTCCTGCGCAGCGTCGGCGCCGTGCAGAGGGCGCGCACCGGCTTCGAACGCACTGTCGGCCACTGCGCGGCGCCTGCGCCGACGCGCAAAGCCGTGCGCGCCGCCCGGCGCTGACGCCGGGTACACCTCACTTTCCCAGGAGCATCGACCATGGTCACCTACACCCCGCCGCTGCGAGACATGCAATTCGTGTTGCATGAAGTGCTCGACGTGACGACGCACTTGAAGGAGTTGCCGGCGCACGCCGACATCGACGTCGACACCATCAACGCCGTGCTCGAAGAGGGCGGCAAGTTCAGCTCCGAGGTGCTGTTCCCGCTCAACCTCACCGGCGACATCGAGGGCTGCACGCTCGACGTGGCGACCCACGCCGTGACGACGCCCAAGGGCTTCAAGGAGGCCTATCGCCAGTTCGTCGAAGGCGGTTGGCCGAGTCTGGCTTGCGACCCGGTGTATGGCGGCCAGGGTCTGCCCGCCGTCGTCAGCCTGTGCTTCAGCGAGATGGAGAACTCGTCCAACCAGGCCTGGGCGATGTACCCCGGCCTCACGCACGGCGCCTACGAGGCGCTGCACGCGCACGGCACGGCGGAGCAGAAGGCGACCTATCTTCCCAAGTTCGTCAGCGGCGAATGGATGGGCACGATGTGCCTCACCGAATCGCATTGCGGCACCGACCTCGGCCTGCTGCGCAGCAAGGCCGAGCCGCTCGCCGACGGCACCTATCGCATCAGTGGCGAGAAAATCTTCATCTCGTCGGGCGAGCACGACATGGCGGCGAACATCGTCCACCTCGTCCTCGCCCGCCTGCCCGACGCGCCGCAGGGCTCCAAGGGCATCTCGCTGTTCGTCGTGCCCAAGTTCCTCGAAGGCGCCGACGGCAAGCTGGGCGCGCGCAACCCCATCTTCTGCACCGCGCTCGAACACAAGATGGGCATCCACGGCAACGCGACCGCGCAGTTGGTGCTCGACGGCGCCATCGGCACGCTGGTCGGCGAGCCGCACAAGGGCCTGGCGGCGATGTTCGTGATGATGAACGCGGCCCGCCTGGGCGTGGGCATGCAGTCGCTCGGGCTGACCGAAGTGGCCTACCAGAACGCCGCCGCCTACGCCAAGGAGCGTATCCAGATGCGCTCGCTGTCGGGCACCAAGGCGCCAGGCCTGCCGGCCGATCCGATCATCGTCCACCCCGACGTGCGCAAGATGCTGCTTACCGCACGCGCCTACGCCGAGGGTGGGCGCGCGCTGGCGCTGCACGTCGCGCTGCTGATCGACAAGGAACTCAACTCGACCGACGCCGACGAGCGCCGTGCCTGCGCCGACCAGGTGGCGCTTCTCACGCCCATCGTCAAGGCCTTCCTGACCGACAACGGCTGGATCGCGACCTCGCACTGCATGCAGGTCTTCGGCGGCCACGGCTACATCCGCGACAACGGCATGGAGCAGTACGTTCGTGATGCCCGCATCAACATGACCTACGAGGGCACGAACACCGTGCAGTCGCTCGACCTGCTCGGGCGCAAGGTGCTCGCCGACAACGGCGCCAAGCTGAAGAAGTTCGGCAAGCTGGTCGCCGCTTTCGTCGAGGAGGAGGGCACGAACGAGGCGATGCAGGAGTTCGTCAACCCGCTCGCCGACCTCGGCGACAAGGTGACCAAGCTGACGACCGAGATCGGCATGAAGGCCTTTGCCAACGCCGACGAAGTAGGCGCCGCCGCGGTGGACTATCTGCGCATCTGCGGCCACCTGGTGTTCGCCTACTTCTGGGCTCGCATGGCCAAGGTCGCGCTCGCCAAACTGGATTCCGGCGACACGTTCTACAAAGCCAAGCTCGCCACCGCGCGCTTTTACTTCGCCAAGCTGCTGCCCGAGACGGCGGCGCTGATCCGCACGGCGCGCGCCGGTGGCAAGACGCTGATGGACTTCGAAGAGGCGCTATTCTGAGGCCCCCAAACCAACCCCCCAAGGAGACAAACATGAGAAACCTCGTCCTCGCCACCGCGTTCGGCCTGCTGACCACGCTGGCCCATGCCCAGGCGACGCCGGTCGGCGCGTGGAAGACCATCGACGACGAAACCAAGGCCGAGAAGTCGGTCGTTCACATCACCGAGACCGGCGGCGTTCTGAGCGGCAAGATCGAGAAGATCACCGACCCGGCCAAGCAGGCCGAGAAGTGCGACAAGTGCACCGATGCCCGCAAGGACAAGCCCATCCTCGGCATGACCATCATCGAGGGTGTGAAGAAGAACCCCGACGAAGCCTACTGGGACGGCGGCACCATCCTCGACCCCAACAACGGCAAGGTCTACAAGGTGCGCATGACGCCCAAGGACGGCGGCAAGCTGCTCGAAGTGCGCGGCTTCATCGGGCCGTTCTATCGCAACCAGCAATGGATACGCGTCGAGTGATTCCGGATCGAAGTCACAACGCGCCGATGGAGTCGACGCGGTGCGGCGCCGGCCCTCACCCCTGCCCTCTCCCGCGAGCGGGAGAGGGAGACAACCGGCGCGATGTGCTCCCTCTCCCGCTGGCGGGAGAGGGTTGGGGTGAGGGTGAGTAGCGGTGCAATCCGTCAGCCATGTTCAATAAGAAAGAGCAAGCCATGACTCGATTCAATGTTCGCAAGGTGGCCGTTCTCGGCGCCGGCGTGATGGGCGCGCAGATCGCGGCGCACCTGGTCAACGTCGGCGTGCCGGTGGTGCTGTTCGACCTGCCGGCCAAGGAAGGGCCCAAGAACGGCATCGTGACGCGCGCCGTCGAGGGCCTCAAGAAGCTCAAGCCGGCGCCGCTCGGCATCCCCGAGAGCGCGGCGCTGATCCAGCAGGCGAACTACGAAGAGCACCTCGGCGTTCTCGCCGAGTGCGACCTCATCATCGAGGCCATTGCCGAGCGCATGGACTGGAAGCTCGATCTCTACCGGCGCGTCGCGCCGGCCATCGCGCCGCACGCAATCGTTGCCAGCAACACCTCGGGGCTGTCGATCACGACGCTGAGCGAATCGCTGCCGGAAGAGATCAAGCCGCGCTTTTGCGGCATCCACTTCTTCAACCCGCCGCGCTACATGGCGCTCGTGGAGTTGATCGCTACGCCGACCACCGGCGCCGAAGTCCTCGACCAGCTCGAAGCCTTCGTCACCAGCGCGCTCGGCAAGAGCGTGGTGCGCGCCAAGGACACGCCGAACTTCATCGCCAACCGGGTCGGCATCGCCGGCATGCTGGCGACGATCAAGGAGGCCGAGACCTTCGGCCTCACGTACGACGTGGTCGACGACCTCACCGGCAAGAAGCTCGGCCGCGCGAGCTCGGGCACCTTCCGCACCGCCGACGTGGTCGGGCTCGACACGATGGCGCACGTCATCAAGACGCTGCAAGACAACCTCGCCGCAGATCCCTTCTTCCCCAGCTACGCGACGCCGCCGGTGCTCGCCGCGCTGATCGCCAAGGGTGCGCTCGGCCAGAAGAGCGGCGCCGGCTTTTACAAGAAGGTCGGCAAGGACATCCTGCAGTTCGACGCAAAGGCGGACCCGGCCAAGGCCGACTACGTTCAAGGTCAGGAGGCGGGCACCTACGTGCCCGCGGGCGGCAAGGCCGACGAGATCGTCGCCCGCATCCTGAAGA
Organism: uncultured bacterium; assembly: GCA_903830565.1. Classification (GTDB taxonomy): domain Bacteria; phylum Pseudomonadota; class Gammaproteobacteria; order Burkholderiales; family Burkholderiaceae_C; genus CAIKUF01. The sequence continues at coordinate 5,345 of CAIKUF010000057.1, forward strand.
AGGCGCCGGCCGAGCGCCTGAAGCTGCTGCGCGAATCGAGCAACCCGCAGGCGCAGTTCCTGTGGGCCATTCTGCGCGACGCGTTCCACTACTCGGCCGTGCACCTCGCCGACATCGCCGACTCGGCGCGCGACATCGACTTCGCGATGCGCTGGGGCTTCGGCATGCGCCAGGGACCGTTCGAGCTCTGGCAGCAAGCCGGCTGGAAGCAGGTCGCCGAGTGGATCAAGGCCGACATCGATGCCGGCAAGGCGCTGTGCAGCGCGCCGCTGCCGGCCTGGGTCTTCGACGGCCCTGTCGCCGCAAACCAGGGCGTGCACACGCCGGAGGGTTCGTGGAGCGCCAAGCAGGCCAAGTACGTGCCGCGTTCCAGCCTCGCCGTCTACCAGCGCCAATACTTCCCCGAGAACGTGCTCGGCTCGGGCGCCACGGAGGCGCTCGCCAGCGGCACCGAGGTCTTCAAGAACGACGAGGTGCGCGTCTGGACGCAGGATGGCGAGGTGCTGATCGCCAGCATCACCGCCAAGCTGCACCTGATCAGCCCGACCGTGGCCGAGGGCCTGCTCAAGGCCGTCGAACTCGCCGAAGCGAGCTACAAGGGCCTCGTGATCTGGTCGCCCGACGACGTCTTCTCGGCCGGCGCCAACCTCGAAGTGCTGATGCCGGTGTTCATGAAGAGCGGCGCCAAGGGCATCGCGCCGGAAGAGAAGAAACTGCAGGACGCGATGCTGCGCATCCGCTATGCGACGGTGCCGGTCGTCTCCGCCGTGCGCGGCATTGCGCTCGGCGGCGGCTGCGAGCTGGCGATCTATTCGTCGCGCCGCGTCGCGGCGATGGAAAGCTACATGGGCCTTGTGGAAGTCGGCGTCGGGCTGATCCCCGGCGGCGGCGGCCTGGCCTACATCGCGCGCCGCGCGGCCGAGATGGCGGCGGCGGGCAACGCCAATGCCGACATCTTCAAGTTCCTCGCCGACGGCTTCACGACCGCGGCGATGGCCAAGGTCGGCACGAGCGCGATCGAATCGCGCAAGCTCGGCTTCCTGCTCTGGAGCGATGTGATCGTGCCGCACAAGGACGAGTTGCTCTATGTCGCAATCCAGCAGGCGCGGGCGATGGCCGAGAGCGGCTACCGGCCGCCGGCGCGCGCGCTGTTCCCGGTCGCTGGGCGCAATGCGATCGCCACCATCAAGGCGCAGCTCGCGAACATGCAGGGCGGCGGCTTCATCAGCGCGCACGACTTCCACATCTCGTCGCTGATCGCCGACGTGGTCTGCGGCGGCGACGTCGATGCCGGCTCGCTGGTCAGCGAGGAATACCTGATGGCGCTCGAACGCAAGCACTTCTGCAGCCTGCTCGAACACCCGAAGAGCCAGGAGCGGATCATGGGCATGCTTCAAACAGGCAAGCCGGTGCGCAACTGAAGATCGCAAAGATGCGCGATGCCGTGGCAACTCCGGGTCCCCTCTCCCGCTCGCGGGAGAGGGTCAGGGTGAGGGCGCGTGAACTGCGCCGTGTCTCGCCCGACGCCGAACGCACGCTCTGGCAGCGCTTGCGGGATCGCCGCCTCGGCGGCTTCAAGTTCCGTCGCCAGCACCCGGTGGGCCGTTGCTTCGCCGACTTCGCATGTATCGAGGCCGGGCTGATCGTCGAACTCGACGGCGGCCAGCACTTCGAGCCCGAGGCAGCAGGCGGTGATGCGCGGCGAACCGCCGAGTTGCATCGCCTTGGCTTTGAAGTGCTGCGGTTTACCGATCGGCAAGCGCTGGTCGAAACGCAAGCTGTGTTGCAAGTCGTGCTCGACTGGATGCAGCGCATTCACCCTCACCCCAACCCTCTCCCGCAAGCGGGAGAGGGGGCCGAAGACCCTCACTTCAGCCCTCTCTCGCAGGCGGGAGAGGGAGTCATTCCTTCGAAGGACGAGACATGAGCAAGCAAGTTCAAGACGCCTACATCGTTGCCGCCACCCGCACGCCGATCGGCCGATCGGGGCGGGGTTATTTCAGGAACACGCGGCCCGACGACCTGTTGATCGCGGCGATCCGCAGCGCGCTGCGCCAGGTCCCGACGCTGGACCCGGCGGCGATCGAGGACGCCATCATCGGCTGCTCCTTCCCCGAGGGCGAGCAGGGCATGAACATGGCGCGCATTGCGGTCGCGCTGTGCGGCTTCCCCAAGCCCGTCGGCGGGGTCACCGTGAACCGCTTCTGCGCGTCGGGCCTGACCGCGATCCAGATGGCTGCCGACCGCATCCGCGTCGGCGAGGCCGAGGTGATGATTGCCGGCGGCGCCGAGTCGATGAGCCTCGTTCCGATGGGCGGCAACAAGCCCTCGTTCAACCCAGAGATCTTCGCCAAGGACGAGAACATCGGCATCGCCTACGGCATGGGCCTGACGGCCGAGAAGGTCGCCGCGCAGTGGAAGGTCAGCCGCGAATCGCAGGACGCGTTCGCGCTCGAATCGCACCAGCGCGCGCTCAAGGCGCAGGCGGGCGGCGAGTTCAGCGACGAGATGACACCGATCGATGTGGTCGATCGCTTCCCCAACCTCGCGAACTTGGGAGTAGATGGCGAGCAGGGCACCAAGACGCGCACCGTGAGCCTGGACGAAGGCCCGCGCGCCGACACCTCGCTCGAAGGCCTGGCCAAGCTGCGCCCGGTGTTCGCCGCCAAGGGCTCGGTCACGGCAGGCAACAGCTCTCAGACCAGCGACGGCGCGGGCGCGCTGATCCTCGCCAGCGAGAAGGCGGTCAAGCAGTTCGGCCTCACGCCGCTGGCGCGCTTCGTCAGCTTCGCCGCTCGCGGCGTGCCGCCCGAGATCATGGGCATCGGCCCGATCGAGGCCATCCCGGCGGCGCTCGGCTACGCCGGGCTGCACGCGAGCGACATCGGCTGGATCGAGCTCAACGAGGCCTTTGCCGCGCAGTCGCTGGCGGTGCTGAACACGCTCGGCCTGGACCCGGCGAAGGTCAACCCGATGGGCGGCGCGATCGCGCTCGGCCACCCGCTCGGCGCCACCGGCGCGATCCGCGCGGCGACGGTCATCCACGCGCTGCGCCGCCACGGCCTGAAGTACGGCATGGTGACGATGTGCGTCGGCACCGGCCAGGGCGCGGCCGGCATTTTCGAACGGGTCTGAGCATGAGCATCAAGACCGCCACCCTGAACGGCGTCGCGACGATAGAGATCGCGCGCCCGGAGAAGAAGAACGCGATCACGCTCGCGATGTACCAGGCGATGGCGGACGCGATCACCGCTGCCGTCGCCGACCCGGCGGTGCGCGCGCTGCTGATCGTCGGCCAGCCGGGCATCTTCACGTCGGGCAACGACATCGAAGACTTCATGCGGCAGCCCGTCGATGGCCTCGAGTCGCCGGCCTTCTTGTTCATGAAGGCGCTGCTGGCGTGCGAGAAGCCGGTCGTCGCCGCGGTCACCGGCGCGGCGATCGGCATCGGCACGACGATGCTGCTGCACTGCGACTTCGTCTACGTCTCCGACGAGGCGCGGCTGGCGATGCCCTTCACCAGCCTCGGCCTCGTTCCCGAGTTCGGCTCAAGCCTCGTCGTTCCGCAACTGATGGGCAACGTGAGGGCGGCCGAGAAGATCCTGCTCGGCGACCCGTTCAGCGGCGCCGAGGCGGTGGAATGCGGCATCGCCAACGCCGTGCTGCCAGCGGGCGAAGTGGCGCTTTACGCGCGCCGCGTCGCCGAGCGCTTCAACGCGCTGCCGCCGGGCGCCGTGCAGGAGAGCAAGCGGCTGCTGCGGCGTGCGCGCGCACCGGCCGTCCTGCAGGCGATCGGCATCGAAGGCGAAGCGTTCGCGCGCCGCCTGCGCAGCCCCGAGGCGCACGAGGCCTTCAGCGCGTTCTTCCAGAAGCGCAAGCCCGACTTCTCGAAGTTCTGATCTGCTTTGCGAACATGCCCGGCCGGTTCAGCACTAGCCCCCTCACCCCGCCCCTCTCCCCCGCATACGGGGGAGAGGGAGCCAGTGTTCGCACCCTCTCCCGCTTGCGGGAAAGGGCTGGGGGTGGAGCGGGGCTTTCGAGCCGCATGCGGCGAGCCCGCGGAACGGTACCGGCCTGCCGGCCGGTACGCGCACTGCAAGTGAGGGCCGCTTAGCGGCGAGTCCGCATGTGCGATCAGGCGCCTTGACGGTCAAGACCTCGACACACATGTCGCTTGCGCTCAAGCTCGCGCTGTCGCCCGTGCTGCTGGCGCAGGCGATGGCGACCCGGCGCAAGGCGCCGGTGCTGCCCGAAGCAGCCGGCCCGCGCCTGGGCCGGCTCGGCGAGGGCGAAGGCGCGCTGCGCCTGCTGATTGCCGGTGACTCTTCCGCCGCCGGCGTGGGCGTCGCACACCAGGACGAAGCGCTCGCCGGCCACCTGACGCGCTCGCTGCACAGCCGCACGGCGCGCCCTCTTCACTGGACGCTGCACGCGCACTCGGGCCTGACGACACGCCAGGTCCACGAGCTGTTGCGCAGCGAAGCGCCGGAGGCGGCCAACGTGGCGGTGGTCGCCACCGGCGTCAACGATGTCATCGACCAGATCACGCCGTGGCGCGCGGTGCAGCACCGCGAGGCGCTGGCCGATTGGCTGCTCGCCGAGCGCGGCGCGCTTCACGTGCTGTTCGCGCCGCTGCCGCCGGTGCACCGCTTCCCGCTGCTGCCGCAGCCGCTGCGCCGCGTGATGGGCGACGACGCACGCCGCCACGACGAGGCGATGGCGCGCTGGGCGGCGACGCGCAGCGACGTCTCGCACATCGCGATCGAGTTCGAGCTGACGCCGGACGCCATGGCGAGCGATGGCTTTCACCCCGGCGAACCGGTGTACCGTGCCTGCGGGGAAGCGCTCGCGGCCCATATTGCACAACTCATCCAACAGGAGACCAAGCGATGAACCTCAAAGGCAAGACACTCTTCATCACCGGCGCGTCGCGCGGCATTGGCCTGGCCATCGCGAAGCGGGCCGCGGCCGACGGCGCGAACATCGTCATCGCCGCCAAGACGGCCGAGACCAACCCCAAGCTGCCGGGCACGATCTACAGCGCCGCGGCCGAGGTCGAGGCCGCGGGCGGGCAGGCGCTGGCCGTGCAGTGCGACATCCGCGAAGAAGCCAGCGTGCTCGCCGCGGTGGCACAGGCGGCGCAGCGCTTCGGCGGCATCGACATCCTCGTCAACAACGCGAGCGCGATCAGCCTGACGCCGACGCCGATGACGCCGATCAAGCGCTTCGACCTGATGTTCGGCGTCAACGTGCGCGGCACCTACCTGTGCACGCAGGCCTGCCTGGCCGAACTCATCAAGAGCGCGAAGGCGGGCCGCAACCCGCACGTGCTGAACATGAGCCCGCCGCTGTCGATGCGCGAGCACTGGTTCAAGCCGCATGTGGCGTACACGATGGCCAAGTACGGCATGAGCGAATGCACGCTCGGCCACGCGGGCGAGTTCCGGCCCCTGGGCATCGCCGTCAATTCGCTCTGGCCGCGCACCGCGATCGCGACCGCGGCGCTGCAGATGATCCCCGGCGTCGACTTGAAGCTGTGCCGCAAGCCCGAGATCCTGGCCGACGCCGCCTACTTCATCCTCACCAGCGACGCCAAGACCACGAGCGGCAACTTTTTCATCGACGACGCGCTGCTCGCCGAGCACGGCGTGACCGACTTCGAGCCGTACAGCGTGACGCCGGGGACGCAGCACTTCATCCCCGACTTCTTCGTCGATTGAAGGGCATGCGCGGGGCTTGCAATTCGCGCAGCCAGGGTCGAGACTCGCACCGTCTCTCGCATTCAAGGGGCGCCATGTCTCGATCCGTCACCGCTTCGCGCAGCGTCTTGCTTGTCGCCGCACTGGCCGTCGCCGGGCCGGTGTCGGCTGCGGCGATCTATGGCAACCTCAAGCGCGGCGACAAGCCGTTGGAGATCGCGCTGAAGCTGATCTGCGGCGGCGAGACGGCGGTCGGCAAGTCGGACGCGACGGGCAACTACCGGCTCTCGATTGCCGGCTCGGGCCGCTGCGCGTTGAGTGTCGGCGACAAGACCGTGGTGGTGGTGCTCGGCAGCGACCCGGCGCGCTACGACTTCGACGTTCCCGAGGGCGCCGCGCCGCTGCGCCAGCGCTGACCGCCATGGGTACGAAGCACGAGCCTAACGCCGATGCCGCGCCGACGCCGCGGCCGCCGAAGATCGAGGGCGTCAAGTGGGTGCTGCAGACACTGGCGCTGCCGGCGGCGCTGGTGGCGCTGCCGCTGCTCTACCAGTGGAAGGCGTCCGACCTCGCCGAGCAGAGCCGAGAGGCGAGCCGCAAGCGTGACCAGGCCGACCAGCAGTTTCGCCTCTACACCGAACTGATGAGCAAGCGCGAGGAGTCCGACACCGCGGTGCGGCGCGGCCTCTTCGACAAGCTGATGGGAAGCTACCTGTCGCCCAACCCGACCGACCTCGGCAAGCGGCTGATCGCGCTCGAATTGTTGTCGCTCAACTTCCACGACTCGCTCAACCTCAGCCCGCTTTTCTGGGAACTGGCGGGCGAGATCGACAAGGCGCCGAACGGGCCGGAGCGTGACGAGTGGAAGGGCCACCTCGAACGCATCGCCAAGCAGGTCAAGGACCGCCAGGCCGCGCTGCTCGAAGCCGACGGCTCGCGCAAGGAATGGGACATCGACCTTGCACGTGTCGTCGACGGCGGTGAGCAGCCGCATTTCAGTTTCGAACTCCCGAGGCTCGGTGACGACGGCCTGCCGAGCGCGACCGGCAAGCGTGCGTTCGACGTTGCCGTGGTCGCCCACGACCCGCTGCATCGGCGCCTGTCGATCACCGTGAGCTCGCCAGGCCTGGACAAGACCGTCAAGTTCTGGCTCGACCCCTACGACTTCCCGCTCGTGAATTTCAGCCGCCTCTCCGGCAGCGAGCGCTTTGCCGTGCTGCTCTACGACTACAACGGCGCCCCCGACGTGATGTCGGCGCGCATCGTGTTCCTGTACTTTCCGAGTTCGCGCAGCGGCGCCAAGGACAAGCCCTATCTGGACGACTTGATGGCCAGGCTCGTCCATACCGAGGCCAAGCCCGAGGCTGCTGCACCTGCGGCTCCCGCCGCGTCGGCGACGAAGTAGTCAAGGCCTGGGAAGCTCGCGCGGCTGGCCGCGGGCGTCGATCGCCACGTAGGTGAGGTTGGCCTCGGTCACCTTAACGACCTTCAGGTCGGCCGGGTTGCGCTCGGCGTAGACCTCGACCCGCACCGTGACCGACGTGCGGCCGACGCGCAGCACATGGGCGTAGAAGCTGAGCAGGTCGCCGACCGAGACCGGCTGCTTGAACACGAACTCGTTGACCGCCACCGTCGCGATGCGGCCCTTGGCGATGCGCGAAGGCAGCACCGCGCCGGCGAGGTCGACCTGGGCCATGATCCAGCCGCCGAAGATGTCGCCGTTGGCGTTCGAGTCGCCGGGCAGCGGCATCACCCGCATCACGAGCTCGCGGTCGGTGGGCAGCGTCAGCGGTGGCACCGCGGCTGGGGTATGGTTGGGCGTTGCCGCCGGGACGCTGCGCGTGTCATCCGTCATCTGCTTCACCTGCGGCTTTCTCGAACTCTCAACGACGCCCCATTCTTCCACGATCGCGATGCGAAGCCACGCCCCCGCTCTGCCCGTGCCTGCGACGACGCCTGCCGCGCCGCACACCGACTGGGCCACGCTGCGCAAGCTCTTGCCCTACCTGTGGCGCTACCGCTGGCGGGTCGGCATTGCACTCGCGTTCATGGTCGGCGCGAAGATGGCCAACGTTGCCGTGCCGCTGCTCTTGAAGTCGCTCGTCGACAAGCTCTCGCTCAAGCCGGGCGACATGCGCGCCGTGCTCGTTGTGCCGATCGGCCTGCTGCTTGCCTACGGCGGCCTGCGCCTGATGACGACGCTGTTCACCGAGCTGCGCGAGCTGATCTTCGCCAAGGCGACCGAGGGCACGGCGCGCAGCATCTCGCTGTCGGTGTTTCGCCACCTGCATGCGCTGAGCCTGCGCTTTCACCTCGAACGCCAGACCGGCGGCATGACGCGCGACATCGAGCGCGGAACGCGCGGCGTGCACTCGCTGATCTCGTATTCGCTCTACAGCATCGTGCCGACGCTGATCGAGGTCGTGATGGTGCTGACCCTGCTGGCCGTGAAGTTCGACGCCTGGTTCGCCTGGATCACGCTCATCGCGCTCGTCGTCTACATCAGCTTCACGATCTCGTTCACCGAGTGGCGCACGAAGTTCCGACGGCAGATGAACGAGCTCGACTCGCTGGCGCACAGCAAGGCCATCGACTCGCTGCTCAACTACGAGACCGTCAAGTACTTCAACAACGAAGACTTCGAGGCCCGGCGCTACGACGAGAGCCTGGAGAAGCTGCGCCGGGCATCGCTCAAGAGCCAGAGCACCTTGTCGATCCTCAACACCGGTCAGCAGTTGATCATCGCCGCCGCGCTGGTGACGATGCTGTGGCGTGCCACCCAGGGCGTGGTCGCAGGGCGGATGACGCTTGGCGATCTGGTGATGGTCAACGCGTTCATGATCCAGCTCTACATCCCGCTCAACTTCCTCGGCGTCATCTACCGCGAGATCAAGCAAAGCCTGACCGACGTCGACAAGATGTTCGGCCTGCTCGAGCGCGAGCGCGAGGTCGACGACTCGCCCGGCGCGCAGCCGCTGCGCGTGACCGCGGGCGTGGTGCGCTTCGAGAACGTGAGCTTCGCCTACGACACCGCAGCAGGTGAAGCGCGGCCCATCCTGCACGACCTCGGCTTCGAGATCCCGGCCGGGCGCACGGTCGCCGTCGTCGGCCCGTCTGGAGCGGGCAAGTCGACGCTCGCGCGCCTGCTGTACCGCTTCTACGACGTGAGCTCCGGGCGCATCAGCATCGACGGCCAGGACATACGCGATGTGACGCAGGCCAGCCTGCGCGCGGCGATCGGCATCGTGCCGCAGGACACGGTGCTCTTCAACGACACCGTCGAGTACAACATCGCCTACGGCCGCCCCGGCGCCAGCCATGCCGAGGTGGTGGCGGCGGCGCAGGCGGCGCGCATCCACGCCTTCATCGCGTCGACGCCCAAGGGCTACGAGACCATGGTCGGCGAGCGCGGCCTCAAGCTCTCGGGCGGCGAGAAGCAGCGCGTCGCCATCGCGCGCACGCTGCTCAAGGACCCGCCCATCCTGATCTTCGACGAAGCGACCTCGGCGCTCGACTCGGCCAACGAGCGTGCCATTCAGGCCGAGCTGCAGGGCGTCGCGCGCAACAAGACGGCGCTCGTCATCGCGCACCGCTTGTCGACGGTGGTCGACGCGCACCAGATCCTGGTCATGGAGCAAGGCCGCATCGTCGAGCGCGGAACGCATGCCGAGCTGATGTCGCGCGACGGTCGCTACGCCGAGATGTGGCGTTTGCAGCAGGCAGGCGCCGAGGCCGAGCCCGCCGTCGTGGAATAGGCCGGAGCGGACGCGATGGCGGGCCACGAACCGGGGCTGGAACGCTACTTGCAACAGGCTGGGCCTATCGCAAACCCTTGATTGCCGGGCTGGCGCGTTCAGGACGCTCCCCGCGTCCCTAGAATCAAAGACCCGTTCACCCGACCTGAACACTTTCTCCAAGGAGCATTCCCATGTTGAAGAAGTCGATCCTGGTCCTGTTCGCTGCACTGGCCGTCGGCGCCGTGCACGCGCAGGACACACTCAAGAAGATCAAGGACACCGGCAGCGTCACGATGGGCGTTCGCGAATCGTCGGGCGCGCTCGCGTTCACGCTCGGCGACGGCAAGTACACGGGCTTCCACTACGATGTCTGCCAACACGTGCTCGCCGACGTGCAAAAGCAGCTCGGCTTGGCCAAGCTCGACATCAAGTACCAGCCGGTCACGTCGCAGAACCGCATCCCGCTGGTGCAGAACGGCACCGTCGACATCGAGTGCGGCTCGACGACCAACAACGCGACGCGGCAAAAAGATGTCGCCTTCGCACCGACGCTGTACGTCGAGGAAGTCCGTATCGCCGTCAAGGCCAACTCGGGCATCACCTCGATCAACCAGCTCGCCAACAAGACGGTCGCGACGACGACCGGAACGACCTCGGTGCAGCTGCTGCGCAAGCACGAGAAGGCCACCGGCGTCGACTTCAAGGAAGTCTTCGGCAAGGACCACGCCGACAGCTTCCTGCTCCTCGAATCGGGCCGCGCGGATGCCTTCGTGATGGACGGGCAGATCCTCGCCGGATTGATCTCCAAGTCTAAGAACCCAGCCGACTACAAGATCGTCGGCGAGGTGCTGTCGGTCGAACCCATCGGCATCATGTTCCGCAAGGACGACCCGGCGTTCAAGAAGACCGTGGACACGAGCATCCTCGCGCTCATCAAGAGCGGTGATGTCGCCAAGCTCTACGACAAGTGGTTCATGCAGCCGATCCCGCCGAGCAATACCAAGGTCGGCCTGCCGGCCAGCGATGCGACCAAGGCCGCCTGGGCGAACCCGAACGACAAGCCGGCGGAAGACTACGCCAAGAAGTAGCGTGCGCTGAGCCGCGCCGGAGCGCTTGCGGGCGCAGCGGCGCGGATCGCGGTTCACGAGCAACCAGGACGAGGAGGAGGAGCGGCTTTGGGCAGCACATGGGACTGGCAGGTCTTCCTGCAGGACACGGGCGGTGGCCGCACCTACCTTCAATGGCTGTTCTCCGCCTGGGGCTGGACGCTCTCGGTGGCCAGCGGCGGGCTGGTGGTGGCCCTCGTCGTCGGCTCGTTGATGGGCATTCTGCGCACCACGCCGAACAAGGCGCTGGCGCTGCTCGGCAATGTGTGGACCGAGCTCTTCCGTAACATCCCCTTGCTGGTGCAGCTCTTCCTCTGGTACCACGTGGTGCCGTCGATCTTCCTCTCGCTGCGCAGCGTTCCGAGCCTGGTGCTGGTCATCTTCGCGCTCGGCTTTTTCACTTCGGCGCGCATCTCCGAGCAGGTCAAGGCCGGCATCGAGTCGCTGCCCCGGGGCCAGCGCTACGCGGGCCTCGCGATGGGCTTGACGCTGCCGCAGACCTACCGCTATGTGCTGCTGCCGATGGCGTTTCGCATCGTCGTCCCGCCGCTGACCAGCGAGGCTATGAACATCGTCAAAAACTCGTCGGTCGCGTTCGCGGTGAGCATCTCCGAGCTGACGATGTTCGCGATGCAGGCGCAGGAGGAAACCTCGCGCGGCATCGAGATCTACCTCGCGGTGACGTTGCTCTACTTCGTCTCGGCGTTCGCGATCAACCGCATCGCGCTCGTGATCGAGAACCGGGTGCAGGTACCCGGGATGATGATCGGCGGGAACAAGTGATGGCGCGCCCGAGCGCCGTTCAGCGGCAGCCCTGGCCTGCGTCGGCCGGGCGGGGGGTCTGAGATGTTCAACGTCGACTTCGGTTTCCTGACCTGGGGCCTCGTCAGCAGCTTCCTCGTCAAGGGCTTCATCTTCTCGGTCGAACTCACGTTGGTCGCGATGGTGGGCGGCATCGCCATCGGCACGCTGTTGGCGCTGATGCGGTTGTCGGGCAAGAAGCCGCTGGTGCTCGTCGCCGCGTTCTACGTCAACACGCTGCGCTCGATACCGCTGGTGATGGTGATCCTGTGGTTCTTCCTCCTGATCCCGATGCTGATCGGCAAGCCGCTCGGAACCGAACTGTCGGCGATCATCACCTTCACCGTGTTCGAGGCGGCGTACTACTCCGAGATCATGCGTGCCGGCATCCAGTCGGTCGCCAAGGGGCAGGTCTATGCCGGCTATGCGGTCGGCATGACCTATGCGCAGTGCATGCAACTGATCGTGCTGCCGCAGGCGTTTCGCAACATGCTGCCGGTGCTGCTGACGCAGACCATCATCCTGTTCCAGGACACGTCACTGGTCTACGCGATCGGCGCCTACGACCTGCTCAAGGGCTTCGAGGTCGCGGGCAAGAACTACAACCGCCCGGTCGAGATGTACCTGCTGGCCGCCATCACGTATTTCGTTATCTGTTTCAGCCTGTCCATGCTCGTGCGCAGGCTGCAGAAGAAGATCCAGATCATTCGTTAGTCGCGACGAGGAAGAAGTCGACATGATCGTCATCAAGAACGTCTCCAAGTGGTACGGCAGCTTCCAGGTGCTGACCGACTGCAGCACCGCGATCAACAAGGGCGAGGTGGTGGTCGTGTGCGGCCCGTCGGGGTCGGGCAAGTCGACGCTGATCAAGACGGTCAACGCGCTCGAGCCGTTCCAGAAGGGCGACATCGTCGTCAACGGGGTCTCGATCGCCGACCCCAAGACCGACCTGCCCAAGCTGCGCTCGCACGTCGGCATGGTGTTCCAGCATTTCGAACTCTTCCCCCATCTTTCGGTGACCGAGAACCTGACGCTGGCGCAGATCAAGGTCCTCGGCCGCAGCACCGACGAGGCGAAGACGCGCGGCCTGAAGATGCTCGACCGCGTGGGCCTGATGGCGCAAAAGGACAAGTTCCCCGGCCAGCTCTCGGGCGGCCAGCAGCAGCGGGTGGCGATCGCGCGCGCGCTCAGCATGGACCCGATCGTGATGCTGTTCGACGAACCCACCTCTGCGCTCGACCCCGAGATGGTCGGCGAAGTGCTGGACGTGATGGTGCTGCTCGCCAAGGAAGGCATGACGATGATGGTCGTCACCCACGAGATGGGCTTCGCGCGCAAGGTCAGCCACCGCGTGATCTTCATGGACGCCGGCAAGATCGTCGAGGATTGCCCGCGCGACGACTTCTTCGGCAACCCCGACGCGCGTTCGCCGAGGGCGAAGGACTTCCTGTCCAAGATTCTTCAGCACTGAGCCGCTTCGCGGCGCACGCCGCGGCCATCGCGCGGCGCCGCAGCCCGGTGCGAGAATCGGCCGCATGAGCCTGCATGCGCCCGAACGTCTGACGCTGACCCGCCCCGACGACTGGCACCTGCACCTGCGCGACGGCGCCGCGCTGGCCGCCGTGCTGCCGCACACCGCGCGCCAGTTCGCACGCGCGATCGTGATGCCCAACCTGAAGCCGCCCATCACCACCGCGGCG
>CAIKUF010000058.1 GCA_903830565.1 uncultured bacterium
CCACCTTGGCCTTGAAGATCGCCGAGTGATTGCGGCGGGGTCTCTTGCTCATGGTCCTTCTGCTTTCCCGGGCCTCAGGCCCGTGCTGGTGTCGCAGAGTCTCCACTTATCGCAGTGTTCAGTTTTGCGCTGCCACCTCTCACCTGGCTTGGCGCTTTTCAGCGCGGTCTTCCGGACGCAGTTTCATGGTGACCCGCCGCCGTCAAATGCCATGTTGGAGCGTGTGTCCAAGGCGACCGCCACGATTGCGCGCCCCGATCTCGTGACGTATGCAACGGATGCTGAAATGGACAGCGCCATCATCGAAGCGTTGCGCGCTACAAAGCGGCATCAAACAGTCGCAGTGCTATTTCCGAGCGCTGAACTGGCTGCGGCAAGCTTCCAGAGGCTCGACACACGGCTGCGTGAACTGCTGATCGACGCCGAGCTGTCGGAGAAGGTCAATCTGTCTCGGCGTCACGTTCGTCATTTCGCTGACGTTGCGAAGGCCAAGGGCTTGGAGTTCGACGTGGTCGCGCTGGCTAACGTCGACCGATTCAATCTCAATGAGCCCTCCCATGTGAACAGGTTGTACGTTGGTGTGACGCGCGCTCGACGGTCGCTGGCGCTTCTTACGAGGAGAGCCACGCCATCTCCCAAGTTTGGCGAATTGATGGCTAGCTTTGATTCGATGTCTTCGGCTACATGTGGTGTGCCCTAGATAAAACTTTGCTTTGAGGCAGACTGCCGTACCGGGTGGCCGCTATCGAGGCGGTGGCCGACCTGTTCCATCGCAAGAAGGTCTGCCCCACCGAATTCACGGTGACGGTGGCCGCGTGCTGCAGCATCAGGCGGGCCAGCGTGGTCTGTTCCGGGCGGTGGCGCGCGTAGTGGACCGGCACGCCATCCGGCGCCCGCTGAAGTGCCGGCCGATGGCTCACACGATGGCCGCCCGTTGGGGTGACCTGCACGGCCTCAATCCGCGCGCTGCGCCTCAATCGTTCCGATTGCTGCCTGCCGACGCATGCCCGCCGCGACGGGGCCTCCTCCGGGTGCCTGTGTTCGAGTCCGAACGGCAGCTTTGCGGCAACGAGATCAGTGAGGCGAATGTCTCTTGAGGGTCGCGACCGCCCATTCGGTCTGAAGCCCGAGAGCCGACACACGCCCATCACAGTTCAGTCTGACGCGGCAACACACTCCTCACGCGGCTGGTCCCGCCGCGTGAACGTCGCCTCGACGAACGGCGCGGTCCGCAGAGATCGCGGGATAGGTACAGAACAGCGTGGCGCACATAATTCGCCGATGCCCCAACCCGAATTCACCTGCACGGTCAGCGTGCGCCCCTTGCCCGAGCAGTCGCGGCCCGAAGCGGGCGTGCACGCATTCGCGTACACGGTGACGATACGCAACACCGGCGACGTGGTCGGCCAGTTGATCGCCCGCCGGTGGATCATCGAGGATGCCGGCGGCACGGTCGAGGAGGTTCGCGGCCTAGGCGTCGTCGGCCAACAGCCGCTGCTCAGGCCGGGGCAGGAGTTCGAGTACACGAGCTGGACGCGACTCGCGACACCCAGCGGCACCATGCAAGGAACCTACTTCTGCATGACCGAAGACGCCCATCCCTTCGAGGCCGTGATCGGCGAGTTCGCGCTCGCGCTGGCCTCTTCACTGCACTGATGGGTTTGCGGTTCGCTTTCTTCGGCGGCCGACCTACCGTTTGGGACCTGCCAGCGCTCTTGAGCGCGGCCGACCCGACGGCGCCGCTCGCCGAGCGCAACTTGTGGCTGGTGCGATTGCTGGAGTGGATGCGCCACCCGGCCGCCCACGCCGACACCGCGCCCGCGGACGACGAGGCGCGCCGGCCAATGCCGGTGCTGCGGCTGCGCCATTTACTGAACGTGCTCGACCGCAACGCCGAGCACCGCGCGCGCGTCATCGCGCTGCTGGCGCGCTTCTGGCAGGAGATCGACAGCGCAGCGCTGCTGGCCGACTTCGGCTTCACGCCGCGGGTCGATCTGTTCGGCGAACTCGCGCACCGCCTGCGCATGCACGTGCTGCCGGCAACGCCCGAGACGACCGACCTCGCGGTGCTGTTCGGCCTCATGTTCAGCGGCGCCGACGACGCGCAGTGGCTGCGCGAGATCGACCAGGCGACGCTCGAACGCGTCGCCGCGCTGACCAGCGAAGCGTGGTGTGCGCCGGCCACCGTCCAGGCTGCACGCCCGAGCTGGCGCGAGCCCTTCCTCGACGCCATCATGTACCTCGCGAGCGCGGTGCGCGCGTCCGGCTTCTCGGGCCCGCTGCGGCTGCGCATGAGCCCGCAACTGCTCGCCGACCAGCCCTTTCGCCAGCTCGCCCGCGTGGCCGAGCTCGTGTGCGAGAAGGCCGAGGCCGGCGACAGCGAGGCGCTGCGCCAGCAATCGCAGTACCTGCGCGCGCTGCTGGGGGCCTGCGAGCGCGCGGCGGCCAGCGTGGTCGACCACCTCGAGGAGTACGGCGTCTCGGTCGACGTCGTGTTCCAGGCCCACCAGTTGCGCCAGCGCGCGCAGCGCATCGACGCGTTGCTGAACTGCGTGCTCTCGAGCAACCCGCCGCACAACATCGCGCGCCTGCTCGCCGACCTCGTGGACGTGGCGCAGGACCGGCGCAGCGTGAAGGCCCTGCTCGAGAAGCACTATGCCCTGCTCGCCTACAAAGTGGCCGAGCGCAGCGCCGAGACTGGCGAGCACTACATCACGCGCGACCGCGGCGAATACGCCGGCATGCTGCGCGCGGCGCTGGTCGGCGGCGCGGTACTGGCGGCGACGACGCACCTCAAGTTCGTCGTCATGGCGCTCGGCCTGGCGGCGTTCTGGTCGGGCTTCTGGGCCGGCATGAACTACGCGATCAGCTTCGTCGTCGTGCAACTCGTGCACGGCACGGTGGCGACCAAGCAGCCGGCGATGACGGCACCGGCGATGGCCCGCAAGCTCACCGACCAGGCCAGCGCCGGCGCGAGCGACGAGGACATCGAATCCTTCGTCGACGAAGTCGCACACCTGATCCGTTCGCAGGCGGCGGGCATCTTCGGCAACCTGATAGCCGTCGTGCCGCTGGTGCTGCTGGTGCAGATCGCTTGGAGCGCCGCGTTCGGCAGGCCGCTCGTCGCGCCGGCCGACGCCGAGCACGTGCTGGAGTCGATCACGCTGCTCGGGCCGACGGCCATCTTCGCCGCCTTCACCGGCGTGCTGCTGTTCGTGAGCAGCCTCATCGCCGGCTGGGCCGAGAACTGGTTCGTCTGGCACCGGCTCGACAGCGCACTGGCCTGGAACCCGACCCTGCGTTCCCGCCTCGGGCCGGCACGCGCAGAGCGCTGGGCCGCCTGGTGGCGCGCCAACATCTCGGGCCTGGCGGCCAACCTCTCGCTCGGCCTGATGCTCGGCATCGAGCCGGTGCTGGCGACCTTCTTCGGCCTCTCGCTCGAAGTGCGCCACGTGACGCTCTCGACCGGCCAGCTCGCCGCGGCGCTCGGCACCGAGGGCCTCGGGCTGCTGCGCCACGCGCCGTTCTGGTGGTGCGTGGCCGGCATCGCGGTGACCGGTGTGCTCAACCTGGGCGTTAGCTTCTTTCTCGCCTTTCGCGTCGCGCTGCGCTCGCGCAACGTGCCGACCGCCGGGCGCAGCCGCATCTACGCCGCGATTCGCAGGCGCATGCGCACGCAGCCGCTGTCGTTCGCGTGGCCGCCGGCGACGCGTTGAACCTACAAACCGCAGTTGACCGCTTTCCTCCGCTGGCGACATCTCATGAACACCGACATTTGTGCCCACGCGCGCCCTCACCGTCTGGGTAAGAGCGCTACGCACCCGATTGAGCCGCGCTGCGCCGCGCTGGCCGCGTTGCTCCTCCTCGCGGGCATGAGCCCGCAGCGTCGTCGCGCCTTGCCAGCGCGCCGCATCACGGCACACTCGGGCGCGTCCAACTGCGATTTGTAGGTTGAACCTCGGCCGCCGCGAGGCGGCGGATCACTTCGAGTCGTCCGTCGGCAGGCGTTCGCCCTTGCGCCGCCCGTGGAACATCGTCCACCAGACGATGAGCAGCAGCACCGCAAGCGCGGCGAAGGCTTCCAGCAGAATCACCCACATGCTCACCTTCCTTGGCCGCCGGGGTCGGGCCGCGGCGATTCTAGGCGCGCTGGTGCTCGCCGCGTGCACGAGCGGCCCGCCGCTTGGCCCCACCGCTGTGCACCCGGAAGTGCCCGGCGTGACGCCTGCGACGCCCGCGGCACCGACGCTCGCGCACGGCCGCTCGCGCTGGGTAGCCGTGCCGTTCAGCGAGCTGCCGGGGTGGGACGGCGACCGCACGAGCGAGCTGTGGCCGGCGCTGCGCCGCGGCTGCGCGCGCCCGGCGCCCGCGTGGGCGGCGTTCTGCACGCAGGCGGCGCAGCTCGGCGATCCCGGCGACGCCGAGCTGCGGGCTTGGCTGCAGCAGCGCCTGCAGGCTTACCGCGTCGAAGCGACGGATGGCTCGGCGGACGGGCTGCTGACCGGCTACTTCGAGCCGCTCGTTGAGGCCTCGCGCCAGCCGCGCGGCGCGTTCAAGCTGGCTCTCTATGCGCCGCCCGCGGACCTGGCCAGCCGCAAGCCGCACTGGACGCGCCAGCAGATCGACACCCTACCGGCGGCGCAGGCCGCCCTGCGCGGACGCGAGATCGCCTACGTGGCCGACCCGCTGGACGCGCTCGTGATCCAGGTGCAGGGTTCGGGGCGCTTGCACCTGCAGGGAACGAACGGCAGCGCGCAGCTCGTTCGCGTGTCGTTCGCGGGCACCAACGACCAGCCTTACAAGTCGGTCGGCCGCTGGCTGATCGAGCAGGGCGAATTGAAGCCCGATCAGGCGTCGTGGCCGGCGATTCGCGCCTGGGCGCAGCGCAACCCCAAGCGCGTGAACGAGATGCTGTGGAGCAACCCGCGCTACGTGTTCTTTCGCGAAGAGCCGCTGCCCGACCCCAGCCTCGGCCCGCGCGGCGCGCAAGGCGTGGCGTTGACACCGGGGCGCTCGATCGCCGTCGACCCGCAGAGCATTCCCTACGGCACTCCCGTCTGGCTGGCGTCGACCGAGCCGGTCTCGAGCACACCGCTGCGCCGCCTTGTGATGGCGCAGGACACCGGCAGCGCCATCACCGGCGCCGTGCGCGCCGACTACTTCTGGGGCTGGGGCGAAGCGGCCGAGCAACAGGCCGGGCGCATGAAGCAGCCGCTGCGGCTGTGGGTGCTGTGGCCGCGCTCGTGACGCGAGCGCGTTGCGTCAAGGCGCGAGGCTGACGCGCATCTGAAGCACGCGCGGCGCCGCGGCCTGGCCGGTTGCGACGACGTTCGGATCGACGCTTGCGCCGCCGCTGGCCGCGAGCGTGACCCACTCGCCGAGCGGGGCGAGCACGGTCGTCTTGAGCCCGGCATCGCTTCTCTGCGGAAGCTCCGCGCTGCCCACCGCCATCGAAGGATCGAAGCGGCTAGCCTCGGCGCTGACCTCGACGCTCACCGGCCCGCGGCCGCCGGGCCAGCGCGGCTGAACCGTGATGCGCTGGCCGGCTGAGACCCATTGCGTGGTCGGCACGGGAAGCGGCATCGCGCCGTCGGCCGGACCGGCGACAGGCAGCGCCTGCCAGACCTGCAGCGGCCGCGTCACTTCGAGCCTGAGGCTGGCGCTGGCGCCGTTCTGCACCCGCAGTTGCTGCGGCGGCCGCTCGCGCATCGCGCTGGCGTCGCCGCTGCGCAGGTTCCATCCGTTGCCGGCGTTGCCCGTCGTCTCGCGCAGTTCGATCAGCAGATTGCGCTGCGGCGGCGCGGCGTGCGCGAGGCCCGGCAGCAAGGCCGCGAGCAACAGCGCACGCCGGCGCAGGCCGGGCGTCGAGGGCGGGCGAATGGGCGAATTCACGGGTGGTGGCGACGCGCGCGGACCCGGCCGGCTGGCGGGCTGAGCGTGCGCGGAAATTCGATCTTCACGCTTTGCCGGAATGGGCATGACCAAGAAAGAAAGGACTTCCCCGGCCAGTTTGCCTAAACTGCCGCGAATCCACCCACCGTTCGCGTCGCGCCGCACCGGGTCACAAGCCTGATTGCGACCACCAGACATCCCACCAGGAGCCCCTTGCCCATGAACGCCCCCCTTCCCGAATCGATACGCAAGGCCTTGGAGAGCGTCACGCTCGACGACAAGTACAGCCTCTCCCATGGCCGCGCGTTCATGAGCGGCGTGCAGGCGCTGGTGCGGCTGCCGATGCTGCAGCGCCAGCGCGACCTGGCCGCTGGGCTGAACACCGCGGGCTTCATCAGCGGCTACCGCGGCAGCCCGCTCGGCGGCTATGACCAGGCGCTGTGGGCGGCGAAGAAGCACCTCGCCGAGCAGCACATCGTGTTCCAGCCCGGCGTCAACGAAGAGCTCGGCGCGACGGCCGTGTGGGGCACGCAGCAGCTCGACCTCTATCCGAAGGAGAGGAAGTTCGACGGCGTGTTCGGCATCTGGTACGGCAAGGGCCCGGGGGTCGACCGCTGCAGCGACGTCTTCAAGCACGCCAACATGGCCGGCACCTCGCGCCACGGCGGCGTGATCGCGATCGCCGGCGACGACCACGTCGCCAAGAGCAGCACCGCGGCGCACCAGAGCGACCACATCTTCAAGGCCTGCGGCCTGCCGGTGTTCTTCCCGGCCGGCGTGCAGGACATCCTCGACATGGGGCTGCACGCGTTCGCGATGAGCCGCTTCTCGGGCGTGTGGAGCGGCATGAAGACGATCCAGGAAGTCGTCGAGTCGTCGGCCTCGGTCGATGTCGACGCCGACCGCGTGAAGATCGTCCTGCCCGAGGACTTCGTGATGCCGCCCGGCGGCCTGCACATCCGCTGGCCCGACGCGCCGCTGGAGCAGGAAGCGCGGCTGATGGACTACAAGTGGTACGCCGCGCTCGCCTACGTGCGCGCGAACCGACTCAATCACAACGTGATCGCGACCGCGCACGACCGCTTCGGCATCATCGCCAGCGGCAAGGCCTTCAACGACACCCGGCAGGCGCTGGCCGACCTCGGCCTGGACGAAGCCACCTGCAACGCGCTCGGCGTGCGCCTGCACAAGGTCAACGTGGTCTGGCCGTTAGAGGCGACGATCACGCGCGAGTTCGCGCAGGGGCTGACCGAGATCCTGGTCGTCGAGGAAAAGCGCCAGGTCATCGAATACCAGTTGAAGGAGGAACTCTACAACTGGCGCCCCGACGTGCGGCCGAACGTGCTCGGCAAGTTCGACGAGCCGGACGACGATTCGTCCGGCGGCGAATGGAGCATGCCCAACCCGGGCGAGAACTGGCTGCTGCGCGCCAAGGCCGACCTGACGCCGGCGATCATCGCCAAGGCGATTGCCAAGCGGCTGAAGAAACTCGCGAATGTTTTGAATTTGGGCGCCGACATCGTCGCCCGCATGGACGCGCGCCTGGCCGTCATCGAAGGCCGCGAGCGCCAGCTCGCGGTGCTCAAGAGCGACACGGGCGATCGCGCGCCGTGGTTCTGCAGCGGCTGCCCGCACAACACCAGCACCCGCGTTCCCGAGGGTTCGCGCGCGGTGGCCGGCATCGGCTGCCACTACATGGCGGTGTGGATGGACCGCAGCACCGCCACCTTCTCGCAGATGGGCGGCGAAGGCGTGTCGTGGGTCGGCCAGGCGGCGTTCACGAACGCGCAGCACGTGTTCGCGAACCTGGGCGACGGCACCTACTTCCACAGCGGCATCCTGGCCATACGGCAGAGCATTGCCGCGGGCGTCAACATAACGTACAAAGTGCTCTACAACGACGCCGTCGCGATGACCGGCGGCCAACCGGTCGGCGAACGGCCCGAGGGACACTCGTCGTTGCAGATCATGAAGAGCCTGGTCTCGGAAGGCGTGGCCAGGCTCGTCATCGTCACCGACCAGCCCGCGAAGTACGACGGCGCGACGCTCGAAGCCGGGGTGACCGTGCACCACCGCGACGAGCTGGACCGCATCCAGCGCGAGTTTCGCGAGCTCAAGGGCACGACGGTCATCCTCTACGACCAGACCTGCGCCACCGAGAAGCGCCGCCGCCGCAAGCGCGGCAAGCTGGCGACGCCCGACCAGCGCGTCGTCATCAACGAACTCGTCTGCGAAGGCTGTGGCGACTGCTCGGTGCAAAGCAACTGCCTGTCGGTCGAACCCGTCGAGACCGAGTTCGGGCGCAAGCGGCGCATCAACCAGAACACCTGCAATCTCGACTACTCGTGCCTGAAGGGCTTTTGCCCGAGCTTCGTCACCGTCGAGGGCGGGCAGATGAAGAAGCCGAAGAAGGAAACCCGCGGCAACCTCGGGGCGCTGCCGGCGATCCCGGAACCTGCCCTGCCGAGCCTGCTCGGCGAGGGCGGGCGCGAGCGCGCATGGGGCATCGTCGTCGGCGGCGTCGGCGGCACCGGCGTCATCACCATCGGCCAGTTGCTCGGCGTCGCCGCGCACATCGAGGGCAAGGGCGTCATCACGCAGGACGCCGGCGGCCTCGCGCAAAAGGGCGGCGCGACCTGGAGCCACATCCAGATCGCCAGCCGCAGCGAAGTCATCCACACGACCAAGGTCGACACCGCGCAGGCCGACCTCGTGATCGCCTGCGACGCCGTCGTCGGCGCGAGCAAGGCCACCCTGGCGGTGATGCAGCACGGGCGCACCTACGTCGCGCTGAACATGCACGGCACGCCGACCGCCGCCTTCGTCAAGAACCCAGACTGGAAGTTCCCCGGCGCGGGCTGCGAGGCCATCGTGCGCGCGAGCGTCGGCGACGATCGCGTCGGCGCGTTCGACGCCGAACAGGTGGCGGTGCAACTGGTCGGCGACTCGATCTACACCAACCCGCTGCTGCTCGGCTACGCCTGGCAGCAGGGCCGCATCCCGCTCGGCCACGAGGCGCTGATGCGCGCCATCGAGCTCAACGCGGTGCAGGTCGAGAACAACAAGGCGGCCTTCGAATGGGGCCGCCGCTGCGCGCACGACCTGGCGTCGGTGGAGGCGCTGTTCCGGGCGCAGCAGGTGATCCAGTTCGTCAAGAAGCCGTCGCTGGACGAACTCGTCGCCACCCGCATCGAGTTCCTCACCGCCTACCAGGACGCCGCCTACGCCGCGCGCTACAAGGCCTTCGTCGACAAGGTGCGCGCTGCCGAGGCGCCTCACTCGAGCACGAAGCTGAGCGAGGCCGTCGCGCGCTACCTGTTCAAGCTGATGGCGATCAAGGACGAGTACGAGGTCGCTCGGCTGCACACCGATGCCCGCTTTCGCGAGCGCATCGCGGCGCAGTTCGAGGGCGACTACAAGCTCGTCTTCCACCTCGCGCCGCCAGCGATTGCGAAGAAGGACAGCCAGGGCCAGCTCATCAAGCAGCGCTTCGGGCCGTGGATGCTCGCCGCCTTTCGCGTGCTCGCCAAGCTCAAGGGCCTGCGCGGCGGAGCGCTCGACTTGTTCGGCCGCAGCGACGAGCGCAAGGCCGAGCGCGCGTTGATCGGCGAATACGAGGCGTGCATCGAGAAGCTATTGAAGACGCTCAGCGCGGAGCGCCTGCCGCTGGCGGCCGAGATCGCGCGCATCCCCGAAGAGATCCGCGGCTACAGCCACGTGAGGCAGCGTCAGCTCGTTGCGGCGCGGGTGAAGTGGGAGGCGTTGTTGAAGGAGTGGCGCGGCGGGGCGTTGCAGCGCGCTGCCTGAGCCTTTGTCAGGCGGCAGATGTATCGTTCCTGATCTATTGTCCGTGGCATGACCGGCAAGGAGGTCATCGCGAAGCTCAAATCGGCAGGCGGGGCGCTGGCCCACGTGCACGGCAGCCACCACGTCCTGACGAAGGCCGGTCAGGCGGTTCCGGTGCCGGTTCATGGCTCGCGCGAACTCGGCGCCGGGCTCCTGGCTGCGATTCAGCGGCAATCGGGCGTCAAACTGAAGTGAGAACTCGAAGTGGACATTCGCTACCCTGCCACCGTCGAAGCTCAGGCCGACGGCAGCTTCCTGGTCCAGTTCGTCGACCTGCCTGACACGTTCACCGAAGGCCAGACCCGGGAAGAGGCCTTGTTCAACGCCGCCGAAGTGCTGTCGGCGATGCTCGCCTGGCGCCTCGATGAAGCCAAGGACGTTCCCGCTCCCAGCCAGAAGGTCAAGGGGGCGCTGTACGTCGCCCCGGACGCGAAGACGCAGGCCGCCATGCTGCTGCGCCTGGCGCGTGGAGAGCGCAGCCTGTCCGAACTCGCACGCGCGCTCGAGACCTCGTGGCCGGCGGCAAGGCGTCTCGAAGACCCGACCCACTGGCCGTCGCTGAAGACACTGGACCGTGCCGCCGCCGCGCTGGGCAAGCGCCTGGTGCTGACGCTCGAATAGCTCAGATTCGCGGCCGAATCACCGCCGCTGCTGGCCCGCCGCGCGACAATTCCGCACGTCGCCGGTCCTCCGCTGGGTGCGCCTCGCCCTTTGCCAGTCAGCGCTGCCACCCCTTGAGCAATCCCTGCAAGGCATCGGCCAGGCGTTGTACGGTGGCTGACTCGGGCAGCGGAAGTTTGAGCGTTTGCCGACCCGAGGCGGGGTCGGTCTCGATCCACGCCGATGGCGATTCGGCGCGGCCAGCCGCGAGTTGCGCGACGAGTTTCAAACCGGCGTCGACCAGCGGTGCCCAGGGGTCGGGTGGTGGTGGCGCCGCTTCGGTCGCAGGGGCGGCTCCCGCCAGCAGGCCTTCGGATGGCGTGGGCACCGCGGCGCGGTCGCCGCCACTTGCCGCGTTCGCAGCGCCGTCCAGGTCGGCAACGGCATTGCCGCCTTCGCTCGCCGTTTCAGGCGCGCCCATCGTGCCGGTCACGTCCTGCACGCTCTGCATGAACTTCGTGAGCCGGGTGCCGTTCATGAACACTTCGCTCTCGCCTCCGTCGAGCACACCCGCGAAAAGCGACTTCTTGAACGCCAGCACCGACAGCATGCCCTCCTCGATGCTGCCCTGGGCGACGAAGTTCACCACCTGAACGCTGCGCGCCTGGCCCATACGGTGCACGCGGCCGATGCGCTGTTCGAGCACCGCCGGGTTCCACGGCATGTCCATGTTGACGACTGTCGCCGCCGCGTGCTGCAGATTCAAGCCGACACCCCCGGCGTCGGTGGATAGGAAGACGCGGCACTCGGGGTCGCTGTGGAAGCGGTCGACGAGCGCGCCGCGCTGCTCGCCGGGAACGCCGCCGTGGAACAGCACGTGGCCCCAGCCGCGCGCGGCCAGCCGGCGAACGATCAGCTCGTGCGTCCGCAGCCATTGGCTGAACACCACCACCTTCGCTTCAGGGCGCTCGAACAACTCGTCCAGCAGCGTCGCCAGCTCGTCGGCCTTGGCGCCGAAGTCGGTCTCGTGGTCGATCAGGTAGGTGCTGTTGCACGACATGCGCATGTTCTGCAAGGCACAGGTCAGGCGCTTCTGGTCGGCGTCCGAGAGGAAGCCGGTCTTGCGCCAACGGCTGACGATGCGCGCGACGATGTCGCCGTTCTCATCGTGGTGCAGCCGCTGCTGCGGCGTCATCGGAACGAACAGCGTGTTGTCGATGCGCGCCGGCAACTGAGCCAGCACTTCGGCCTTGCGCCGACGCAACAAGATCGGCGCCAGCGTGGCACCAATGCGATCGAGGTCGCGGTAGCCGACGACGCGGCCGGCATCGTCGCGCGTCTGGTGCTCGTGCAGCAGGCGCCAGGTCGGGCCCAGGCGGTGGCGATCGACGAACTGCACGATGGAGATCAGTTCCTCCAGCCGGTTCTCGAGCGGCGTCCCGGTCAACACGACGGCGTAGGGGCTGGCGATGCGCTTCAAGGCGCGCGCGGCGATGGTGTTCCAGTTCTTGACGCGCTGCGCCTCGTCGACGATCAGCAGCTCCGGCGCCCAGGCGCCGATCAGGTCGGCATCACGCGCCAGCGTTTCGTAGTTGGCGATCTTGCAGAACGATTCCTCGGCGTACTGGCGCTCGCGCGCCGGACGCAGGCCCTGGATGACCTGCGCATCGCGACCGGCGAAGCGCGCGATCTCGCGCTGCCACTGATGCTTGAGCGAAGTCGGGCAGATCACGAGGACGCGCCGCACGCCGAAGTGGCGCGCGAACAACTCGGCCGCCGCGATGGCCTGGATGGTCTTTCCGAGGCCCATCTCGTCGCCGATCAGCGCGCGGCCGGCGCGCACCGCGAACAGCGCGCCTTCGGCCTGGTAGGGGTAGAGACTGGCCTTGAGCAATCCGGCCAGCGCCTTGCTCGCGGCGCCATTCGGATAGGCCTCGTCCAAGACGCGCCGGCGCTCGGCGGCGTCGCGCAGTTCGGCGATGAAGGCCAGTGCGTCGTCGTAGCAACGCAGTTCGTGGCCCGTGCGCTCGGCCTCGGCAAGGAGCGCGCCAAGCGCGTCCAGACGCGTCTGCCGCAGCGCGCCGCCGTCAGCCGCGTCGAACAACTTGTTCGCGTGGGCAAGCAGCTTCGCCGGGCAGTGCGCCCCAGCACGAAAACGTACGCTGCGCTGCCCAGCGTAGTGCAGATAGACCTCGCTGTAGGGCGGATGAAAGCCGGCCTTCAGGGCCGCCTTGCCGCCGCGCCGGGCCGCCAGATGCGCCAGCGTGAACTCGATGTGCTTGCAGGTGCCGAGGTCGTTGGTCGCGAAGTCGGGGCAGCCGCAGTAGTTCTCGCCCGGCCGTGTGCCGCGAATCGCGACCCGGTAGCGGCTGTGGCTCGCAGGGTTGGCGACTGTGAACTCGGAGAATACCGGCTCGGCGCCCAGGTTCTCGACCACGAACGCTTGCTCGCGGCCGAACTGGCGGCGCAGCTGCGTCTGCCAGTCCTCGATCGACCCACGGCCTGGCGGACGAAGGCGAGACAGGCGAGGTTCGGCGGCAGCGATGGGCTTCTTGGCGCGGGGCATAGGGCCTTCTTCGGTTGCGGTGTTCGCGGAGTTGACAGAGACCGGTGGCAACTCTAGCAGCGCGGCGGTCGCCCGCAGCAGCAGCCTGTCGAGCCCATGGGCGGCCTGTCCGGCCCGGCGTGCAGGCCGTCGCCGGCCGCTGTGCAGGTCGGCGCACGCTGGTTACAGTGCCATCCCAACGAAACGAAATCCCTGCCCATGGCAACGCCCGCCGCCCCACAAGCCACACCGACGCAAGACCGCTGGCAGCGCATCGTCGCCGCCTGCGTGCGCGGCTTTCATGCCTACGCCACCTGGCTGGTGGGCATCTCGTGGAAACGCTTCGTCGTCCTCTCGCTGCTGCTCATCGTCGCGATGGCGATCCTGCAGGACCTGCCGCCGTTCACCTGGCGCGTCTCGGAAACCATCGAGCATGTGACGCCAACGCCGCCCAAGCCGCCGAAGGCACCCAAGGTTGCCGCCGCCACCGACTCACCCGTCCACTACGACGTGACCATCGACCGCAACGGCATCCGCATCCGCCCCGCGGGCACGAGCGCCGCGGCCTCGGCGGCGAGTGCAGCGTCGGCCGCCGCGGGCAAGCCCGCCCTGCCGTCGATCTCGATCGACATCCCGCCCGGCGCGCAGTCCGACGAGATCAAGGACGCCATCGAGGAAGCCCGCCAGGCGCTGGAAGAAGCCGCCGCTGATTCCACAGCCGATGCCGACCTGCGTCCGCGCACGCGCGTCCACGTGATGCGCCTGGGCGAACCGATGGTGCCGATGGCCCTGCTGTTCATCGTCGCCTCGATATTCATCAAGATCACCTACAAGGGCCGCCTGCAGGCCGAGGTGAAGGCCGCGCAGGCGACCGAGACGGCCGAGTCCGAAGCGCTCAAGCGCCAGGTCGTCGAGGCGCGCATGGCGGCGATGCAGGCGCAGGTGGAGCCGCACTTCCTGTTCAACACGCTGGCCTCGATCGACCACCTGATCGAGACCGACCCCGCGCGCGCGAGCAAGATGCAGAAGAACCTGATCGCGCTGCTTCGAGCGAGCATGCCGACGCTGCGCGAGGCCGATACCAACCTCGGGCGCGAACTCGCGGTAATACGGCCCTACCTCGAGATTCTGAAGGTGCGCATGGAAGAGCGCCTGCAAACGCAGATCCACGTCGCCGACGGCCTGCTCTCGGCCGAATTCCCGCCGATGATGCTGCAGTCGCTGGTCGAGAACGCGATCAAGCACGGCCTGGAGCCCAAGCCCGAAGGCGGCACCTTGACCGTGGCCGCCGAGATCGTTCACGGCAAGCTGGCCGTCAGCGTGGCCGACACGGGCCTGGGCTTCGGCAAGGCCGCGACTGCGGGCACGGGCGTGGGCCTGGCCAACGTCCGCGAGCGGCTGCAACTGCTGTACGGCAACCGCGCCCAGCTCGCGGTGACCGAGAACGCCGCCGGCGGCACGACGGTGACGATCACCGTGCCCTATCTGTCGAAGGTTCAACCAGGAAACGCCGCATGAGAAGACTCTTTGTTGCGCTGTCGATGCTCGCACTGCTTGCAGGA
>CAIKUF010000059.1 GCA_903830565.1 uncultured bacterium
AAGCGCAGCGCGAACAGCGACACCGAGCGCTCCCAGAAGATCGTCTCGGTCAGCTTCTCGCTGCCGTGTTGCTTGTCGTTCCAGTACAGCGGCTTGTCGTAGCCGCGCTCGGCCTTCCATTTCTCGATCGCCTGTTGGTTGACGCGCTTGCCGCCGAGGTTCAGGCGCGCCATGTCGTCGGGCGTGTTGAGCGTGAAGAAGAGGGCAAAGGTCAGCAGGTTCACGCCGAGCAGGATCAGCGCGCCGTAGATTGCGCGGCGAATGAAGTAGGCAGTCATCTCAGGCCGTCACTTCGCCGCGTGCGTTCATGCGCTCGCGGCGGCGCAGCGAACGCCAGCCGCCGAAGACGAGAGCCAGCAAGGCCGCGCCGATCAGGGCGATGGGCCACCACACCGGCCGGTTCCATTCGCGCAGGCGCTCGACGCGAAGCGGCACGTCGAGCCTCAAGTAGCGCGCCTGATCGCGAATCAACACCGCGGGCCTGGAGTTGTGGACCCATTGCTGCACCGCCGCCGAGGCGTAGGGAAAGAAGCCCATCGTCCACGGAGCGTCGTCCTGCACGATGCGAACCATGTCGTCGAGGAGCTTTTGCTTTTCGGGGCCGTCCTCCAGCGTCTTCAGACGCGAGAACATGCGGTCGTACTCGGGGTTCGCGTAGTTGCCGGTATTCTCGCCATCATACTTTGTCTTGCCGTTAGGTCCGTAGAGCAGGAACATGAAATTCTCGGCGTCCGGGTAGTCGGCATTCCAGCCGAGCCAGAACACCTGGTACTTGCCCTTGCGCACCTTGTCCTGGAACTGGTTGTTGTCGGTCGCGCGCACTTCGAGCTGGATGTCGATCTTCGCGAACTGGCGAACCACCCAGTCGATCTCGGGTTTGCGCTCGGGCGTCGCCGGAAAGTAGACGTCGTAGTTCAGCACCAAAGGACGCCCCGTCTTGGCATCGCGCCCGTCCGGGTATCCGGCCTCGGCCAGCATCTTCTTGGCTTCGTCGATGGAGCGGCGCACGGGTTGGCCGGCCACTAGCCTATGCGTCACCGGGTTGATGCCCTCCGGCGTTTCCTCGCGCGAGCCGCCGATGCCCGCAGGCAGCGGGCTCATCGCGGTGGCGCCGGCCTTCTTCGGAAAGACCTTCGAATATTCCTCCCAGTCGATGGCGATCGAAATCGCCTGCCGCAGCTTGCGGTTGCGCAGCGCCTGCTCGGGCGTCGCGCCGTCGCCGACCAACGGGTCAAGCATGTTGAAGCCGATGAAGTAGCTGTTGACATCGGCGAATCGCTCGAGCCGAAAGCCCTTGGCCTGGTACTCCGCCCGCACATCCTCGGAGTCGTCCATCGCAACGCGGTAGTCCATACCCGTGTCGGTGCGCTCGAAGACCTCGACGTCGTAGAAGCCCTGGCGGAACTTGCCCCTACGCGGCGCTTCCTCACGCTCGATGGTAGAGACCAGGGTGTCGATGAAGGGCATCGTCTTGCCGCAGTCGTCGAGCAGGCCGGCCTCCTTGTCGCCCGGCATGCCTTCGCAGGGGTAGGGCTCGCCGCGGTAGTTGGGATTGCGCTTCATCACATGCCGGCGGTCCTTGATGAACTCGGTCATCATGTAGGGGCCGGTGCCGACCGGCCAGGTGTCGAGCGTCAAGCCGCGCTCGGCCATGCCGGGCTGGGCATAGAACGCGTCGGCCTCCCACGGCACCGGCGCCGTGAAGGTCATCTGCATCCAGTAGTTCCACTGCGGGTACTTGCCCTTGATGCGAACGCGCAGCAGGTGCTTCTCGGGTGCGGTCGCGCCCGCCAGCGGCCAGCGGCGAAAGTCGAGAAAGGGCTTGTCCAGGCTGGCCGGGTCGAGCCCCTGGCGCAGCTTCTTGTCTTCGGCCTTGACGAGCTCGCCGTACTCCTTGAGGCCGACGATGTATTCCGAGAAGATGCCGAAGATCGGCGTCGTGATGCGCGTGGTGGCGTGGCGCTTGAGCGCGTAGACGTAGTCTTCGGCCACCAAGTCGCGGGTGCCCTGGTCCTCGAAGTCGAGCGGCGTGGTGCGGCGGCCGAGTTCGCCCGGCTTCATCGCGTGATAGCGGTAGCGGCCCTGCTCGTCCTTCGCGAAAGCCGGGTGCGGCTGAAACACGATGCCGGGCTTGATGCGAATGTCGTACACGCTCTCGGCGATGACCGCGGCCGGCGCATCGGCGCTCAGCTCGACGCCATCCTTGTCGTAGTAGCGCGGTGCGACGACTTCGGTCGCCGTCTTGGGCACGAGCACGAACGGCCGCTTGAGGTAGTGATAGCCGTAGACCGGTTCGTAGATCTGGTAGGTGTACGGCGTATCGTTGCTCCAGTACGAAGCCGTCGGGTCGAGGTGACGTGGGGAGTTCTCGATCACCGCCGCGAAGAGCGTATTCGACTCCGATGCGCCGCGCGGCCACGGGCTGTTGTCGCACGCGGCCAGCGCCAGCGCCAGGCCACACAGCGCGAGCCATCGCATGTCCCAGCGAAACCAGCGACCGCTCATTCGGCCCTTCCCAAAGAAGTCGACAGACGGCGCGCCTGCACATCTGCCGCCGCAAGACAAAGGGCTCCGGTCAACCCCGGCCTGCGGCCGCGCCAACCCGAAGCAGGCGGGATGATAAGGCCCGGCCGCCACGGCGACGGTTAGGCCAAGTTTAGCCGGCGGTTCGTCACCAGCCGATCAGCACGTCCCGGCCCTGCACGGCCAGCGTCACCTTGGCGCCGACCGGCAGGCAGACCTTGGTCGGCACATGGCCGAACGGGAGGCCCGTGAGGATGGGCGTGCGCGTCAGGCTGCGCAGGTGCGCCACGGCGGACTTGAGTGTGTAGCCGCGGTCCAGCGGCGACTTGCGAAAGTCGCTGAACGCGCCCAGCACAACGGCCTTCTGCGCGCCCAGCACGCCGGCCTGATGCAACTGCATCAGGTTGCGCTCGATGCGGTAGGGGTGCTCGTTCACGTCTTCGAGGAACAGCACGCCGCCCTTGACCTTGGGCCAGTGCGCTGTGCCGAGCAGCGAGTTGACCATGCACAGGTTGCCGCCCCAGAGCGTGCCGCGCGCGAGCAGGCCGTCGAAGCCGGGCTCGGTGCGAAAGCCCACCGCTTCGAGCTCGCCGCTCATGGCTTCGAGGAAGCAGTCGCGCGTGATCTCGTCCACCGCCGCGGCGCGCTTCTCGCCATGCTCGCCGTCCTCGCGGCCGAAGTCGTCGCAGGCCATCGGCCCGGCCCAGGTGATGCCCTTCACATGGGCGAGCAGGCCGAGCTGCAATACCGTCATGTCGCTGAAGCCGACCCAGCGCGTGCCGCGTTCGACGCTGCGCGCGAGCAGTGCCCAGTCGATGCGATCGAGCAGCCGCGTCAGGCCATAGCCCCCGCGCGCGGCCATCGCGATGCTCGGCGCTTCCGCGGCCACGCGGTGCAGCGCGGCCAGGCGCGTCTCTTCGTTGCCGGCGAAACGCTGATGCTTGCGCAGCGTCGCCTCGTCGACCTTGACCTCAAAGCCGAGCTCGCGCAGGCGCTTGACGGCCCGTCGCAGCGGCGCCGCGCTGCGCAGCACGCCGGCAGGCGAGAAGATGTCCAGCGTCGCGAGCGAGTGAGGCGCCGCCATCACAGCGGCCCCGGGAACTCGATCTCGAGCACCTCGCCGGCGGGAATCGGCGCCTCCACCGCCAACACCGCACGGCGCTGGCGGTAGTGCTCGCGCCGGCTGACGAAGAAGTCGCGCAGCACGCTGCCGCAGGCCTCGCCGAGCACGCCGCCGACGAGCTCGGTGTGGTGGTTCAGGCGTACGTCGGCGAACAGGTCGACCACCGAGCCGGCGGCGCCGGTCTTGGGATCGGCGGCACCGAAGACGACGCGCTTGAAGCGCGCGTGCATCAGCGCCATCGCGCACATCGCGCACGGCTCGAGGGTGACGAACAGCTCGCACTCGGGCAGGCGGTAGTTCTGTAGCAGATGCGCCGCGTGGCGCAGGGCAACGATCTCGGCGTGCGCGGTCGGGTCGTGCTCGGTGATCGGGCGGTTGTAGCCGGTGGCGATCACCTGGCCGCGGCGCATCACGACCGCGCCCACCGGCACCTCGCCGATCAGCGCCGCGTTGTGCGCCTGGTCGAGCGCCAGGCGCATCGCATATTCGTCGGCGGCAGCCTGCCGAAACGGATCGGCCAGCATGGCTATTGGTCGGCGGCGGCGTCGGTGCGCCGCTTGGATTGCTCGAGCGCCTTGTTCACGTCGTCCTGCACCTTGCTCTGCAGCGTTCGCGATTGCTGCGCAGGCGTTTGGTCCGCGACCGCACTGCTGCCCGTGACCTCGGCCGGCAACTGCACCGCGTGAAGCTGTTTCTTGGCCAGCGTGCCGACGATCACCACGACAACGAGCAGGCCGACCACACCGAAGATCATGCGCACGATATCGCTCCCAAGCCGCTTGCCCTCATTTCGCCCCGTCGACCCTGATATTAGCGACAGCCGCCCCTGAATCCGTGCCCGGCGTCACCGGCGGTCAAGGCACCCTGCCCGTCTGTCGCCTTCGTGCCTCGCCGACCTCAACGTCGACTTGCTCAGGTGACGATCAGGTACACGCCGAGCCCGACCATGACCAGCCCGCTGATGGCCTTGAGCCAGCGGCCCTGCTTCTCCTGCAGGCGCTGGCGGCTGAGCAGGATCACACCTGCGCCGAGCACGACGATGTCGTCCAGCATGTAGGCCAACATGTAGAGCAGCATGTAGCCGTAGTAGGACGCGGTATCGAGCACGCGCAGGGTCAGGATGCGCGTGAACAGCGCCGGAAAGCCCGAGGTGCACATGAACTCGACCATCTGCACCAGCACCGCGAGCACTGCGGCGCCGGTCACCGCGGCCCATAGCGTGGGGGCGTGCAGCAGGGCGCGCATGCGCTTGTAAATGCCCGGCTTGGCGCGCTCGGGAATCGAGAGCGATATGCCGCGCCCGAAGGCGAAGAAGTCCTTCAGGTTGATGAGGCCGGCAACGATGGCGATGCCGGCGACGATCCACTGCGAAGCGCGCGACACACCCACCGCCAGGAACAGGTTCAGCCACGCCGCCATGAAGAGGAAATAGGCGATGCCTTCGATGAGCACGAAGGTGCCGGCGACGGCCAGCATGCGCTTGCGGTCGTTCAACGGCGCGAGGATGGAGATCATGAGCAGCAGCACCCACATCGAGCACGGGTTGAAGCCGTCGAGCAGGCCCATCGCGACCGCGAACAGCGGCAGCCCGACGTCCTCCAGCGAGATCGTGCGCCCGAAGATCTCGAGTTCGAACTTCTCGGGCTCGGCCGTCTTGGGGTCGAACTTGCACGACAAGCCTTCGTCGGCATCGCAGGTGCCCGCCGCGCTGGCGGCGGGGGCGGCATGCTGGCCGGCCAGCGCGGCGCGGATCAGGCCGTCGGTGTGCGCCTCGGCCGAGTAGCCGACGATCAACTGCCCGCCGACGAAGACGGCCGGCACGCGTGCAATGCCGCCGCCGTGCTCGCGCACCAGCGCCTGCAGGCGCTGCATCGCCGCCGGCTCCTTCTGCACGTCGCGGATGTCGACCTGCAGGCCCGGCTTCTCCTTCTGCAAGGCGGCGAGAAAGGTCTCGGCCTGCGCACAGTGCGGGCAGCCTTCGCGCACGAAGGCCTCGATGCGTTGGCTGGCTGGCTCGGCTGCAACGGCATGCGCCGGCAGCACAAGCCCCATGAGCCCGACGGCGACAAACACTGCGGCGCAAAGCCGCCAAAGGGGCGTGAAGGCGTTCAAGAGATTCCGTGAGCCTAAGGACGAATCATTCCCACTCGATCGTCGCCGGCGGCTTGGACGACACGTCGTAGGTCACGCGGTTGATGCCGCGCACTTCGTTGATGATGCGGCTCGAGACCTTCTTCAGGAGCGCGTATGGCAGTTCGGCCCAGTCGGCGGTCATGAAGTCGCTGGTCTGCACCGCGCGCAGCGCGACGACGTGCTCGTAGGTGCGGCCGTCGCCCATCACGCCGACACTCTTCACCGGCAGGAAGACGGCGAAGGCCTGACTGGTCGCGTCGTACCACGTCTTCACCCTCTCCCCGTGGGAGAGGGCCGGGGTGAGGGCCATCGCGGGCGGAGCGCCCTCACCCTGCCCTCTCTCGGAGGGAGAAGGTTGGAAGGGAGTCGCGCGCAACTCGTCGATGAAGATCGCATCGGCGCGGCGCAGCAGGTCGGCATAGCCCGGCTTGATCTCGCCGAGGATGCGCACGCCCAGCCCCGGCCCGGGGAAGGGATGGCGGTAGACCATCTCGGGCGGCAGGCCGAGCGCGATGCCAAGCTCGCGCACCTCGTCCTTGAACAGCTCGCGCAGCGGTTCGAGGAGCTTCAAACCCAGCGTCTCGGGCAGGCCGCCGACGTTGTGGTGGCTCTTGATGCTGGTCGCCTTCTTGGTCTTGGCGCCGCCGCTCTCGATCACGTCGGGGTAGATCGTTCCCTGCGCCAGCCACTTCGCACCGGCGCCGGAGGCGCCGACCTCCGAACCTTTGAGTTTCTTGGCCTCGCGCTGGAACACCTCGACGAACTCGCGGCCGATGATCTTGCGCTTGGCCTCGGGGTCGGCAACGCCGGCGAGCGCGCCCAGGAACTCGGCCGACGCATCGACGTGCACCACCTTCGCATGCAGCCTGCCGACGAACATCTCCATCACGGCCTTGCCTTCGTTCAGGCGCAGCAGACCATGGTCGACGAAGACGCAGGTGAGCTGCTCGCCGATCGCGCGGTGGATCAGCGCCGCGGCGACGCTCGAATCGACGCCGCCCGAGAGGCCGAGGATCACCTCTTCGCTGCCCACCTGCTCGCGAATGCGGGCCACGGCTTCGCTCACGTAGTCGCCCATGCGCCAGTCGCCACGCGCGCCGCAGATCTCGCGCACGAAGCGCTCAAGCATCGCCGCGCCCTGCACCGTGTGCGTGACCTCGGGGTGGAACTGCACGCCGTACAAGCGCCGCGCCTCGTCGGCCATGCCGGCCACCTGGCAGCTCGGCGTCGAGGCCATCAGCGCAAAGCCCGGCGGCAGTGCCGTGACCTTGTCGCCATGGCTCATCCAGACCTTGAGCATGCCGTGGCCTTCGCCGGTGGCGAAGTCCTCGATGCCCTGCAGCAGCCGCGTGTGGCCGTGCGCGCGCACCTCGGCATAGCCGAACTCGCGGTGGTCGCTGGCCTCGACCTCGCCGCCGAGTTGCACCGCCATCGCGAACATGCCGTAGCAGATGCCGAGCACGGGAACGCCCGCGTCCCACACCGCCTGCGGCGCGCGCAGATCGTGCTCTTCATAGGTGCTGGCGTGGCTGCCGGAAAGGATGATGCCCTTGGGCGCGAACTCGCGGATGAAGGCGTCGCTGACGTCGTTCGGGTGGATCTCGCAATACACCTGCGCCTCGCGCACCCGGCGCGCGATGAGCTGGGTGACCTGGGAGCCGAAGTCGAGGATCAGGATCTTGTCGTGCATGGTGGTGGTCAACGGGGTGAGCGGTCGGGAGTGGCGGTGGCGTGACGGGCGCGGCGCGCGCCGCGAAAGTGGCTCCAGGCGAGCAGCAGCGACGCGGCTTGCAGCGCGGCGCAGAAGTAGAACGGGGCACCGATGCGCCAGTCGCCCTTGGGCAGGTGCGAGACCATGCCCAGCAGCGGCGCGCCGATGGCCGGCGCGATGACCGCCATCAGGCTGTTCAGCGAGCTGACGGCGCCCATGGTCTGGCCCTGCCTGCTCGCATCCGCGGCGCCGGAGATGATGCTTTGCATGCTCGCACTGACGGCGAAGCCCAGCACGTTGGCGAAGATCGCGGCATACATCATCCATCCCTGCGAGGCGGCGCCCCACAGCACATAGGTGACGGTTGAAGAGACAAGGCCGGCAACGGCGATGCGCTGCGGTGAGAAGCGCTTCAGCAGCAAGCCGAGCAAACCGCCCTGCACGATCACCGACATCAGGCCCACCGCGGCCAACGACCAGCCGTTCTCGGTCGGCCCCCAGCCGAACTTGAAGCTGCCGTAGAGCACCCAGCAGGTGTAGGTGACGAACTGCGCCAAGCCGCTCAAGGCGAGAACCGCAACCAATCGGCCCACTCCGCTCAATGCCGCCAGCGCACGCAGCGAGATCAGGGGGTTGGCTGAGCGCCAATGGAACTTGCGCCGCCGCTCGGCGGGCAGCGACTCGGGCAGCACGAACCAGCCGTACAACAGGTTCAGCAGCGCAAAGCCCCCGGCGACGAAGAACGGCAAGTGCAGGTCGATGCCGCCGAGCAAGCCGCCGACCACCGGCCCGAGGATGAAGCCGATGCCGAACATCGCGCCCAGCATGCCGAAGCGCTTGGCGCGCTGCTCGGGAGGCGTGATGTCGGCGACATAGGCATTGGCCACCGACTGGTTGGCCTGCATCGCGCCGCCGATCAGGCGCACCACGATCAGCATCCACAGCGCGGTGCTGAGCGCGGTCGCGAAGAACGTGAAGGCGAGACCGCAAAAGCCGACCAGCAGCACGGGCCTGCGGCCGTAGCTGTCGGACAAGGCACCCAGAATCGGCGAGCCGACGAAATTCGCCAGGCCGAACGCGAAGGTGACCACGCCGTACCACAGCGCCTGGTCGGTTTGCGAGCCGGTGAAGCTGCCGACCATCGCCGGCAGCACCGGGATGATGAGGCCGACCGACATCATGTCGATCAGCACGACCAGCATGATGAAGGGCATCGCCGGCTTGCAAGCCGGTGGCGTCGATGGCGCTGCTGTACTCAAAGGCTTCCTCGATGGACCCGCGCCGCGTTCGCCGTGCAGGCTGGGCGATGCCGCTACTCCATGCGGTAGTTCGGCGCTTCCTTAGTGATCTGCACGTCGTGCACGTGGCTCTCGCGCATCGCCGCCGCGCTGATCTCGACGAACTCGGCGCGCGCGTGCATGTCGGCCACGCTGGTGCAGCCGCAGTAGTGCATCGCCGCGCGCAGGCCACCGGCCATCTGGAAGATGATCGTTACCACCGATCCCTTGTAGGGCACCTGCCCTTCGATGCCCTCGGGAACGAGCTTGGCGGTGTTCGGGTTGTTCGATGGGCCGTCCTGGAAGTAGCGGTCGGCCGAGCCCTGCTGCATCGCGCCGATCGAGCCCATGCCGCGGTAGCTCTTGTAGGTGCGGCCCTGGTAGAGGATGACCTCGCCCGGCGCCTCTTCGGTGCCGGCGAAGGCGCCGCCCATCATCACCGAATCGGCGCCGGCGGCGATGGCCTTGGCGAGGTCGCCCGAGTAGCGAACGCCGCCGTCGGCGATCAGCGGAACGCCGCTGCCGGCAAGCGCCTTGGCGACCGCGTCGATGGCCAGGATCTGCGGCACGCCGACGCCGGTGACGATGCGCGTGGTGCAGATCGAGCCCGGCCCGATGCCGACCTTCACCGCGTCGGCGCCGGCCTCGACGAGGGCCAGCGCAGCCTCGCCGGTGGCGATGTTGCCGCCGACGACGTCGACCTGCGGATAGTGCTTCTTGACCCAGCGCACGCGCTCGATCACGCCCGCGCTGTGGCCGTGCGCGGTGTCGACGACGAGTGCGTCGACGCCGGCACGAACGAGCAGTTCGATGCGCTCTTCGTTCTCATCGCCGACACCCACGGCTGCACCGACGCGCAGCTTGCCCTGCGCGTCGCGCGCCGCGGCGGGGAAGTTGGTCTGCTTGGTGATGTCCTTCACCGTCATCACGCCCTTGAGCTCGAAGGCGTCGTTGACGACCAGCACGCGCTCGAGCTTGTGGCGGTGCATCAACGCCTTGCCCTCGGCGAGCGTCGCCCCTTCGGTGACGGTGACGAGGCGCTCGCGCGGGGTCATGATTTCGCGCACCGGAGCGTCCAGCCGCGTTTCGAAACGCAGATCGCGGTTGGTGACGATGCCGACCACGACCTTGCCGGCCAGCACCGGAAAGCCCGACACGCCGTGCTGGCGCGAGAGCTCCTGCACTTCGCGCACGGTGACTTCGGGCGTGATCGTGATCGGGTCGCGCAGCACGCCCGACTCGTAGCGCTTGACGCGTGCCACTTCAGCCGCCTGACGCTGGGGCGTCAGGTTCTTGTGCACGATGCCGATGCCGCCTTCTTGCGCGAGCGCGATCGCGAGGCGGGCCTCGGTCACGGTGTCCATCGCCGCCGAGACCAGCGGCAGGTTCAGAAGGATGTTGCGGGAGAAGGGGGTCGAGAGGTCGGTGTCGCGGGGCAACACCTTCGAGAACGCGGGCACCAGCAACACATCGTCGAAGGTGAGCGCTTTGCCGATTAGGCGCATAGACAGGCTCCAGACGCAAAACAGAGTTTCAGTGGAGACTAACTTGTACCCAAGTTACGTCGGAACTAAAGATGAATTATACGGAGCGCCCCGGCGTGGGCTTGGTGTGACTTGGCAGGCCAGGGCTACACTTGCCGGCGATGCAATTTCGGATGTCACTGCCATGTCGGGTCTGAGCCACCGCGCGGGGATGTGCGTCGTCTTCGCGGCGCTCGGCCTTGCGGTGGCCCTGCCCGCTGCGGCGCAGTGGAAGTGGCGCGACAAGAACGGCCAGACCCAGTACAGCGATCTGCCGCCACCGCTGGGCACGCCGGATACCGACATCCTGCAGCGCCCGGCGAAGTCCGTCGCGCCGCGCGCGATGGGCCCGACCAGCGCCCCCGGTTCGGCCAGTGCCGCCTCGGGGGCAGCGCTCGCGCCCAAGCGCGGCGAACCTTCGCTGGAGGCCAAACGCAAGGCCACCGAGCAGGACGCCGCGGCGAAGAAACAGGCCGAGGACGAGCGCATCGCGATTGCCAAGCTCGACAATTGCGCCCGTGCGCGCTCGCAATTGAAATCCCTCGACGAGGGCCAGCGCATCATGCGCATCAATGCCAAGGGCGAGCGCGAGTACCTCGACGACAAGGGCCGCGCGGAAGAAACTCAGCGCATGCGCGGCATCGTCGCCAGCGACTGCAAGTAGATCGCGCGATCAAGGCGCCTTGGCCGCCTTGTGCGAGCGGTAGCGCAGGCGCCGCGCCTCTTTCGGGTCGACGGTCAGCGGCCGGTAGATCTCGACCCGGTCGCGGTCGCGCACGGTCTCGGTGAGCGCGCAGGCGCGACCCCAGATGCCGACGCGCAGATCCGCCGGCAAGTCCGTCCAGCCGCTGCGCGCGATGGCCTGGGCGACAGTCGATCCGGCCGCCAGCGTCAGAGTCACGCGCTGCACATGGCCGGCGCGCGGGCCGAACGCGATCTCGACGCTGAGCGGCGCCACGGCAGCGTCAACGCGGTCCATAGACCTGCTCGGCGCGACGAACGAAGGAATCGACCATCGTGCTGGCCACGCGGTCGAAGACAGGGCTGACCACGGCCGCCAGCGCATTGTTGGCGAATGCGTAGCGCAGGTCGAGTTGAACCTTGCAGGCGGACGCAGGCGCCGCGCCCTGCGCGACTAGCGGGTGGAAGCGCCAATGGCCGTCCAGGCGCGAGAACGGGCCGTCGACCAGGCCCATCTGCACAGAGCTGTCGTCGACATGCCGGTTGTGCGTGGTGAAGGCGTAGCGGGCGCCGCCGAACGCGAGCGTGAGCCGGGCGGTCATGCCGTGCGCCGTCCGGGCGAGGATCTCGGCCTCGGCGCACCAGGGCAGGAACTGCGGATAGTCGGCGACGCCGGTCACCAGCGTGTACATCTCGCGCGTCGAGTAAGAGAGCAAGACCGACTTCTTGACGTGCTTCATACAATGGCCAAATTGTAT
This sequence comes from uncultured bacterium, assembly GCA_903830565.1. GTDB lineage: Bacteria > Pseudomonadota > Gammaproteobacteria > Burkholderiales > Burkholderiaceae_C > CAIKUF01. The sequence continues at coordinate 11,730 of CAIKUF010000059.1, forward strand.
TGGCGCGCGCCGCACCGGCGAGCGCCCTCCCCTGGACCCGAATGTCGATCGCCGAGAACCGCCGCGCCAACTACGACTACCACATCGAGGAACGCCACGAGGCGGGCATGGTGCTGTCGGGCTGGGAGATCAAGGCCATTCGCGCCGGCCAGGTGCAGCTCACCGACGGCTACGTCGTCATTCGCGATGGCGAGCTCTACCTGATCGGCTGCCGCATCAACCCACTGCGCAGCGCATCGACGCACGTGCTGCCCGAGCCCGACCGCACGAAGAAGCTCTTGATGCACAAGGCCGAGATCAAGCGATTGATCGGCAAGGTGGAACAAAAGGGCTTCACGCTGGTGCCGCTGAACCTGCACTTCAAGGGTGGCCTGGTCAAGGTCGACATCGCTCTCGCCAAGGGCAAGGCGCAACACGACAAGCGCAACACCGAGAAGAAGCGCGACTGGGAGAGAGAAAAGGGCCGACTGATGAGACACAAGGTCTCATCAGCCCCGAAGGGGTGAGCGACGCAGTCGCGAAACGGCACTTTCGCCAAAAAGGTCGCTTGATGAGACACAAAGTCTCATCGAGTCCGAAGGGCTGAGCCGCGACTGGGCGTCGTCAGCCGAACGCGACGCCAAGGGCCTGCTGCAAGTCGGCGAGCAAGTCTTCGAACGCCTCGAGGCCGATCGAGAAACGCACCAGAACGCCGGTGTACACGGACGGCAGCGAGCGCATGCCTTGCACGTGATAGGGAACCACGAGGCTCACCGGGCCGGCCCACGAGTACCCGATGCGAAACAGCTTCAGGGCATCGACGAAGGCATCGACCTCCTCGCTCGCATAGCGCGCATCGAAGACGACCGAGAACAGCCCCGCCGCCGCATGGCAGGTGGCCTGCCAATGCGCGAAGCCGGGCGAGCCGGGCAGCGCAGGATGCAGCACGTGCGCAATCTGGCTGCGCTGTGCAAGCCACTCGGCCAGCGTGCGCGCGGCGCGGTCCTGCGCCGCATAGCGCAAGGCGAGCGTCGGCAACGCGCGCAGCACCGCTTCGGCGTCGTTCGCGCCGACGCCAAAGCCCAGGCGCATGTGGGCGAACTTGAGCTTCAGGTGCAACGCCTCGTCGCACGTCGTCACCGAGCCCATCAGCACGTCGCCGCCGCCGGACGGGAACTTGGTCAGCGCCTGCATCGCGATGTCCACCGCCTCGCCTCCGGGAAGCGAGAAGGCATTGAACGCGATGCCTGCGCCCCAGGTGTTGTCGATCGCCGTCGTCACGCCCTTGGCACGCGCAGCGCGAACGAGGCCGGCGAGGTCAGGGAACTCCATCGTCACCGAACCCGGCGCCTCAAGCCAGACGAGCTTGGTCTGCGGGCCGATCATCGCCGCCAGCGCCGCTGCGTCCATGGGGTCGTACAGGCGGTGCGTGATGCCCCAGCCGGCGAGCTCGTTGCGCGCCAGCTCCTTGCTCGGCCCGTACGCGTTGTCGGGAATCAGCACTTCGTCGCCGCTGCGCAGCAGCGCCAAGTTCACGAGCGCGATCGCCGCCAGCCCGCTCGGCACCAACAAGGTCTGCGTTCCGCCTTCGAGCGTCGCGATGCGCTCTTCGAGCGTGAACGTGGTCGGCGTGCCGTGCAGGCCATAGGTGTAGCCGGTCTTCTCCTTCCAGTTGCGAGCGCGCAATGCGGCGGTGTTGGCGAAGATCACCGTCGACGCCTTGAACACGCCGGGCTGCACCGACGCGAAACCGGCCGGCGGCGAATACGGGTGGTGGATCTGCAGAGTCGCCGGGTCAAGCTGGGTAGACATAGGTTCGCGCCGCGGAAGGTGGGTGGGGCAGTGTAGAGGCCGCGGCGCTTGCCGCGCAGAGGGTGGCCGCTTGAACTTGCCTCAGGAGTAGGTCAGCCAGCTCGCGTGGTCGGCATGGTCCAGATGCGGCAGCGTGTTGAAGGTGAGTAGCGCGTGCCGCTTGGGTGTGAACGCGAACTCGGTGATCGCGCTGTTGCGGATGCGCATGTTGAGATCGATGGTCGTCGCCGCACTCGTGCCCAGGACTTGGCCGACGGCAGTCGCGATCGGGCCGCCGCTGCTGACGATCAGCACCTCGCCCTCGTGCTCGCTGCGCACCTTGTCGAGCGCGCCTCTCACGCCGGCGACGAAGTCGGCGTAGCTCGGCATGCCCAGCGGGGAGGCGGCGCCGTCCATCCAGCGCTGCAGGCCCTCGCGCAGCAGACGAAAGTGCTGGCGAACTGCCTCCGGCGTGTCGGGCCGGGTGAGCGGTTGCGGATGGATGGCGGCGATCACGGCCTGGCTGTCGTACTCGTTCAGGCCCGGCCAGAGCACCGCTTCGGGCGTCCATTGCATGCCTTCGGCGATGCCGGCCAGCGACTGCACGTGGCGCTTGAGCGTTCCCGTGAGCACCGCGTCGAAGCGCCGCCCGCGGGCGCGGAAGTACTCGCCGAGGCGGATGCACTGGCGGCGGCCGAGCTCGCTGAGCTGGTCGTAGTCGTCGGCGCCGAACGAAGCCTGGCCGTGGCGAACGAGGGTGAGGGTTCCCATGCGACGGCATTGTCGCGCGCCCCAGCGCGGGCCGCCCCGCGGCGCCAGGCCGGGCAAACACTGACGCTCGCGCGACAACACGTGCGGCGCGCAGCGTGCACACTGGGGGCATGCAGACACCTTCGATTCCAGGCTCTGTGCCCGCCCCGACGCCGGCTGCTCTCGCGCCCACGGCATTGATCGACAGCGATCATCCTGCCGTCGCCGAATTCGCAAAGCAGCATGCCGTCGGCGCGACCGACCGCGAGCGTGCGGTGGCGCTGTACTACGCGGCGCGCGACGGCTTTCGCTACGACCCTTACCGCGTCGACCTGTCGGTCGTCGGCATGCGCGGCAGCACCGTGCTCGCCGTCGGCTATGGCTGGTGCGTGACCAAGGCCGCACTGCTGGCCGCGGCCTGCCGCGCCGCGGGCATACCGGCCCGCGTCGGCTATGCCGACGTGCGCAACCACCTCAGCACCGAGCGCATGCGCCAGTCGATGAAGACCGACCTCTTCATCTGGCACGGCTACGTCGACATCTGGCTCGGCGGCGCCTGGCGCAAGGCGACGCCGGCCTTCAACATCGAGTTGTGCGAACGCTTCGGCCTGCTGCCCCTGGAATTCGACGGCCGTGCCGATTCGATCTACCACCCGTTCGATCGCGCGGGCAACCGGCACATGGAATACGTGAACCAGCGCGGGGCCTTCGACGACATGCCGCTGGCGCAGATCGCCGACGACTTCGTCGCCCTCTATCCGGGCTGGGCCGCGCATCAAAGCGGCAACTTCGAGGCCGACGTCGCGCGCGAGACGCGCTGATCAGACCGGCAACGCGACCAGGTCGTGCCCCTGCGCACCGACGATGCGCGCGCGCGTGAACTCGCCAACCCGGATCTGTTTGGACGCCTTCTCCGGCGGCAGCAGCCTGACGCTGCCGTCGATTTCCGGTGCGTCGGCATAGGTGCGACCGACACCGCCCTTGCGGCCGAGCGCCGGCGCACTATCGACGAGCACCTGCATCGTCGCGCCGATGCGCAGCTTGAGCTTCTCGGCCGACACCTGCTCGGCCACCGCCATGAAGCGAGCCCGGCGTTCTTCGCGCACCGGCGCGGGCAACGCGCCTGGCAGCGCGTTCGCGCCAGCGCCATCGACCGGCGAGTAGGCGAAGCAACCGGCGCGGTCGATTTGAGCCTCGCGCATGAAGTTGAGCAGGTGATCGAACTCGTCTTCGGTCTCGCCCGGGAACCCGGCGATGAAGGTGCTGCGGATCACGATCTCAGGGCACAGCGCGCGCCAGCGCTGGATGCGCTCGAGGTTCTTCTCGCCGCTGGCGGGGCGCTTCATGCGCTTGAGCACGTCAGGGTGCGAATGTTGGAAGGGCACGTCGAGGTAGGGCAGGATGCGGCCTTCGGCCATCATCGGCACGATCTCGTCGACATGCGGATACGGGTAGACGTAGTGCAGTCGCACCCAGGCGCCGAAGGGCTCGGCGAGCAGCGCGAGCTGTTCGCACAGCTCGAGCATGCGCGTCTTCACCGGGCGGCCGTCCCAGAAGCCTGTGCGGTACTTCAGGTCGACGCCGTAGGCGCTGGTGTCCTGGCTGATGACGAGCAGTTCCTTCACGCCGGACTCGAAGAGCTTTCTCGCCTCGGTGAGCACATCGCCGACCGGCCGGCTCACGAGGTCGCCGCGCAGGCTGGGGATGATGCAGAAGGTGCAGCGGTGGTTGCAGCCTTCGCTGATCTTCAGGTAGGCGTAGTGCCGCGGCGTGAGCTTCACGCCCTGCGCCGGGACGAGGTCGACGAAGGGGTCGTGCGGCCTCGGCACGTGCAGGTGCACCGCGTCCATCACCTCCTGTGTCGCGTGCGGGCCGGTCACCGCGAGCACGCTCGGGTGCATCTGGCGCACGAGGCTCGCGCCGCCCTCGCCTGCCTTGGCGCCCAGGCATCCGGTGACGATCACGCGGCCGTTGGCGGCCAGCGCCTCGCCGATCGCATCCAGGCTTTCCTTCACCGCGTCGTCGATGAAGCCGCAGGTGTTGACGATCACGAGGTCGGCGCCGGCAAAGGTCTTCGACGTCGCATAGCCCTCGGCGCCGAGCTGGGTGAGGATGAGTTCCGAGTCGGTCAGCGCCTTCGGGCAGCCGAGCGAAACGAAGCCGATCCGCGGCGGGGCATCGGACGTCATGCGCAGGTCGAATGCTTCAAGCTGAATTCACGCCGCCAGAGCCGGCGAGCGAAGCACGAAGTCCACATGCACCGCATCGTAAGGAAAGACCACGCCGCCGTCGTCTGCTCGATCCAGAATGCCTGCATTGAGCAAGACGTGCACGTCTTCATGCACTCGTTTCACGTCGCGCCCGACACGGCGTGCGGCTTCGCGCACCGAGACCGGCCCGGCGCCGCAAAGTGTCTGCACCAGTTCCCAGCGCTTGGCGGTGAGCGTCGACCACAACGCCTCCACGCTCTCGAACGTGATGTACGCGCCCTGCCGCCGACCGGCCTCAGCCGCGGCGATGAAGCGTGCGTCTGAGTGCGCGCGGCTTGCCACCTCGATGGTCACTGTGTTCATTCGCTTCTCCAGTTATCGACATCACGCCAGAAATCGCCCAGCAGCGCCTGCAATGTGCTGAAGCGGTACGGCAACTCGCGCTCGCCCAAGTGGCGGTGGTCGCCCTTGCCGGCTTCGTTGTCGTAGCGGACGACGCATTGGCCTGCCACCACGAAGCCAACCTGTACCTGAAGCCGTGCGCGCTTCCCGCCACCGGCGTGGGTACCTGCCAGACCACGCGCTCGACGAACCGATCGTCGCCGAGCGGTTCGCGCGACTTCAGAAGCAGCTTTGCTTGCATGTTGGCAATTATGCCAACCGCCATAACACGCTCAGCCTGGGGGCGCGTCCATGTGCAATCGCCCGTGCGGCGGCGCAAGACGACTGAGAGCCTTCTTGGCCTGGCCGTTGCGTGGCACTTGAACCTTCACATGCAGCACCATCGATCAAGCCGTTGAGACGACACTCTTCATCTCCGCGATGGCAGCGTTGCGGCGAAACAGACGCTTCGCCATCGATAGCTGTGTGCGTAGCCTGGGTGAGAAGTCTTCGCCCTTGCCGAGCTTCTCGGATTTCAGGAACGCATTGAGATCCTGCATCTTCAAGAACTCAGGCTCCTGGAATAACGAGTCCTCGTTGCCCGTGGTCAAGTAGTCGTCGATCAACTCCACGGCTGCGTCTCCAACGTGCTTCAGCAGATCAGCGCTATACAGTTTGGCGATAGCGCTGCAAATCGCGGCATGCGTGTACTCAAGCTGGTTGTTCAGCAGAAAGTCGCGCACCAGGTCAACCGCCACCATGATGAACAGGTATCGAGTCTGTCCACGGGTCTGCTTTTTCGCGCCACGTCCGAATGCATAGCTGTCCGCCAACTTCTGCATCCGGTACGCTGCGTACAAAGCATCCACACCGAACAGCCCTCCACCGGTGATACGGTTGAACAGCGTTCCACCGGGCGCGAAGGGCGGATTCTTCGCGTATGCGATCCCGGGCTCGGTCAGCCAACCTGCCGCATATGCCTTCAGTAGATCGAACGCATAGGCCGCTTCTTCATAGTGCGGGAGTGCAAGCGGATTCTGTCTCTGGTATGCACGTCGCGCCTCCCATGCACCACGCTGGATCTCCAGGAAGACACCGTACTTCGAGTTGAACGCAGGGGCCCACGTTCGAAAGTCCTTCTCGAGGGCGATGAAGTCCTTCTCGCCCACCGCGTTCTGGGAATTGGTGTACCGCGTTGTCTCGGTCAACAACTCCTCACCTTCAGAGCCGACAACCACGATCTTCGTAATGACGACCGCCGAATTCAACCTCTCGAGCCACTGCTTGTGTGCCTCAGTCGGTGCGCCCCCACCCGCGTTGATGCGTCGCTGAAGGACAGACCAGATCGACCGGGTCGTCTGGCACCCGTTGACGATGAATGGGTTCGTGAGTTGCACTTCGTCGCTGCTGACCCTGTCAACGGACTCAGCAACGATCGTTATGCCGTTGTTGTAGAGGCCAAAGCGCTCAGGGCAGGACTCGATAGTCGACTCGATTCCCTTGTTGACCTTTCGCTTGTTACCGAGGAACTTGCGAACATTCTTCTCATATAGCAGGTCCATGTCACCGGACTTCGCCTTGTAGTCCTGCATGAACTTGAAAACCTCGGTCAGGCGCGTGGCGCCGACCAGCAAGATCGTTCCGGAGCTAGCAACGACGGTCTTCAGCGTAACCTTGAGCTTCGTCGCCCCGAAGGCATCTTCTTCAGCGACCTTGTTATAAATCGTCTCGATAGATACCGAGTCAACATCGAAGCAGTCAGCGAACTTGGCACGTCCCAGCGTCTTGATGTTGGCGAGGTACTCCTGCTCCTCCGCGCTCAGACGTCTTGTCGTCGCGAGCACGTACTCGAGTCGATCCTTGGGGCCGATATTGGCCAAGAACGTCCGTAGCCTATCGACGAGTTCGGACGACAGCGAAGAAAGCCGCTCGCGCTTGCCCTCAAGAGTAGCAAAGACCTTCTGGGCTTCGGCGCTAATGGTCTCGGCACCGTTGAAAGCTGTGCCGTACTTGCTCTGCACCAGCATCCAGGTGTCGCCCTCTATGCCTTCGTCGGCGTCGTGACGCACGAAAACCGCAGCGTCAATGCCACCGTCCCCGGCCCCGTCACACAGAATCACCTCCGAAGTTGCCGAATCGATTTCGTGCCAGTCGCGCAGGATTTTCTCCGCGAACCGGTGCCCAAGCTGCGTCGTCGTTGGCTCACCCGCGGTGATCTCCTCCAACCACTGTGCTTCAAACTGATCGAGCGATATCACCTCGTACCCCTCCGTTTGTCGATCGCTTGTTTGCCGCCAGCACAAACCTGGCTTCGGCCATTCTGGCATGTAGCAGTCAGCAGGGGGAATTGAGCCTCGACACCTCTTGGGATGGCGTCGCGGTGCCTGTGACCGGCACCTCACGGCGGAATCATCCCGCCCCGTTCGGGGCAGCACCGCGAATTCCTGGATGGGCGAACCGCGCTCCTGGATTCGATCTGCTTTGAGCCTGACCGCGCCGCCGACCAAGGCGACCTGTCACTACCGCCGGTCGAGAATCGGCCTCGCTCGCCTCACCGCTTGGGCGGCATGAACGCTGGCAGGCCGGGGAACAACGCCTTGGCCTGCTCGGCTATCTGCTCCTGCATCTTCACG
>CAIKUF010000060.1 GCA_903830565.1 uncultured bacterium
CCGTCCCGGCAGTGAGCGAGGCTTGATGCCGACAGGCGTTGCACTGAAAGACCTTGTGGGTGCCGCCGCGTAGAACACAGTGTGAAGCGTTGCTACAGCGCGGGCAGGCAAACCCGCCAGGCCCGCGCGTCGCCTCCAGCGATGCCGCGCACTGCGACTCGGTGCCGTAGCGTTTGAAGAACTCGGGCATCGACAGCCCCGGCTGAAATTGGATTCGATTCATCGCCATTGCGCACTCCTTCTTGATGAGATGGAGTGCAGGGTAGACCGCCAGTGGCTCACCACGTGAGCCTGGCTGACGATCATTGCTAATCAGGTGGTTGAATGACGACAACGAATCCGGCCTGCCGACGGTGTAGCGGCAAACACAGAGGGCGGCACCACGGCGCGACTCCCTCCTACCGCTGTGCCCGATCCGCGGTCGGCGTAGGGCCATCCTATTTGCGGATAGGTTCTCAATCGTTCGCGTTCACGGAATTGCGACTTCCGTGTAAGAGCCGCGTGTCGCGGCTTCGACCGCCGCGACGACAACCGCCCGTGCGGCCTTGATGCGCGGCCAACTGGTCGTGCCGAGAACGACAATCGCGATGCGGCGCAAGGCGAGATTCTGTTGGTACTTCAGACTCGTGTCGGTTGTGACCAGCACATCGAACGCTTGCACTTCGGCGGCCGCTAGCAATTCGCCGTTTTTCAATGTGGCCCAGCCGAGCTCATACGCCGTGGCGACTGCGTGACCTGCCAGCAAGCGGCGCAAAGGCGCCGGTGTGCCCTGATCGAACAGAACCCGCACTCAGGCCGTTGCCAGCGAACTGCGCGCGGCGTGCTCCAACACGGCACGGGCTTGTTCGAGGCTGACGCCCGGGAAGAGATCGGCAAAATCACTGATAAGAACGCCATCTTCGAGATTCTCGAACAGGGCCGCCACGGGCACGCGCGAACCGCGGAACACCCAGGCGCCGCTCACGCGCTCGGGGTCGCGCGAGACTGCGGGACAGGTCGACCAGTCGATCATTGGAAGAATCGTAGCACCTGGGGCGTCCGAGGCATGAACCCGAGCGCTCGCGCTGCCTGCACCATCCTCAATGCGCCTCATCCCAGTTCCGCCCCACCCCCACCTCGGCCAGCAGCGGCACCTTCAGCGTCGCGACGCCGGCCATCAGGCGCGGCAATTCGGCGCGTGCCCATTCGAGTTCGGCGTCCGGCACTTCGAGCACCAGTTCGTCGTGCACCTGCATCACCATCTTCGTCGCGCGCCGGCCGTCTTCCAGCGCGTGCTGGACGGAGATCATCGCCAGCTTGATGAGGTCGGCTGCCGTGCCCTGCATCGGCGCGTTGATCGCCTGGCGCTCGGCACCTGCGCGGCGCGGGCCGTTGCCGCCCTGGATCTCGGGCAAGTACAGGCGCCGCCCGAACACGGTCTCGACGTAGCCGCGCTCTGCCGCCTGCCGGCGCGTCTCGTCCATGTAGCGCTTCACGCCGGGGTAGCGCGCGAAGTAGCGGTCGATGTAGTCGCGCGCCGCCTTCTGTTCGATGCCGAGGTTGCTCGCCAGCCCGAACGCGCCCATGCCGTAGATGAGGCCGAAGTTGATGACCTTGGCATAGCGCCGCTGCTCGCTGCTGACCTCGGCCACCGCCGCGCCGAAGACCTCGCTCGCCGTCGCGCGGTGGACGTCGATGCCTTCGGCGAACGCGCGCAGCAGGCCTTCGTCGCCGCTGATGTGGGCCATGATGCGCAGCTCGATCTGTGAGTAATCGGCGCTGACGATGAAGTGCCCCGGCGGCGCGATGAAGGCCTCGCGCACGCGCCGCCCCTCGGGCGTGCGGATGGGGATGTTCTGCAGGTTCGGGTCGTTGCTCGACAGGCGCCCGGTCACCGCCACCGCCTGCGCATAGTTCGTGTGCACCCGGCCCGTGGCCGGGTTGACCATCAGCGGCAGCTTGTCCGTATACGTGCCCTTGAGCTTGGCGAGCGAGCGGTGTTCGAGCAGCCGCGCGGGAAGCGGGAAGTCGGCCGCCAGCTTCTCGAGTTCGGCCTCGTCGGTCGACGGCGCGCCGCTCGCCGTCTTGCGGCCCACCGGCAGGCCGAGCTTGCCGAACAGGATCTCGCCGATCTGCTTGGGTGAACCGAGGTTGAACGGCTGGCCCGCGAGTTCGTAGGCCTGCGCTTCGATGGCCAGCATGCGTTCGGCGAGCTCGCGGCTTTGCGTGGAGAGCAGCGCGCTGTCGATCAGCACGCCACTGCGCTCCATGCGCGCGAGCACGCCGACGGTCGGCATCTCCAGCTTCTCGTAGACGATGCGCAGGCCGGGCTCGGCTTCGATGGCCGGCCACAGATGGCGGTGCACGTGCAGGCACATCTCGCTGTCTTCGCCGGAATAGCGCGCGGCCTTCTCGATGTCGACCTGGCCGAACGGAATCTGGTGCACACCCTTGCCGCACAGATCCTCGTACGACAGTCCGTGGCGGTTCAGGTGGCGAGCGGCCAGGCTCTCCAGGCCGTGCGGCTTGTGCGCTTCGAGCACGTAGCTTTCTAGCATCGTGTCGTGCGCATAGCCGCGCACCTCGATGCCGGCATTGGCGAACACGTGCATGTCGTACTTGATGTTCTGGCCGAGCTTGGCCGCCGCGGCGTCTTCCAGCCACGGCTTCAGGCGCGCCAGCACCGCATCGACTGCGAGCTGCTCCGGCGCGCCGGCGTAACTGTGGCGCAGCGGAATGTAGGCCGCCTCGCCCGGCGCGACGGAGAGCGAAATGCCGACCAGTTGCGCCTGCATCGCATCGAGTGAATCGGTCTCGGTGTCGATCGCGGTCAGTGGCGCGGCGCTGATCTTCGCGATCCACGCGTCCAGCGCATGCAGCGTCAGCACGGACTCGTAACGGCCCTCGGCGATGGGCTCGGCGGGCGAAGTCGAAGCCTCGCTGAACAAGTCCGACGGGGCCTTTACCGGCAGCGGGTCGGCGGCCAGCAGTTCCTTGCGAAAGGTCTTGAGGCCATAACGCTCGAAGAACGCGGCAAGGCCGGCGCGGTCGGGCGGCATGAAGTGCAACGCCGCCAGGTCGGGCCAACCCGGCACTTGCTGCGAGAGGTCGCAGTTGGTCACGACGGTGACCAGTCGGCGCGCCTGCGGCAACCAGTCGAGCGCCTTGCGCAGGTTCTCGCCGACGGCGCCCTTGATCGCATCGGCCGACGCGACGACGCCATCGAGCGAGCCGTATTCGGCGATCCATTTGACAGCCGTCTTCGGGCCGACCTTCTCGACGCCGGGAACGTTGTCGACGCTGTCGCCAACGAGTGCAAGGTAGTCGACGATACGTTCGGGCGCAACCCCGAACTTCTCCACCACGCCCGGCACGTCGAGGCGCTCGTTGGTCATCGTGTTGATCAGCGTGACGTCGGCATCGACGAGCTGCGCGAGGTCCTTGTCGCCGGTCGAGATCACGACCCGGTGGCCGCTCGCCGCGGCGACCCGGGCCAGGGTGCCGATGGCGTCGTCGGCCTCGATGCCGGGCACCTCCAGCACCGGCCAGCCGAGCAGGCGCACGACCTCGTGGATGGGCGGGATCTGCTGCACCAGCGGCTCGGGCATCGGCGAGCGGTGCGCCTTGTAGTCGGCGTACCACTCGTCGCGAAAGGTCGGCCCCTTGGCGTCGAACACACAGGCCGCGTGCTCGGCCGGGAACTGCTCGCGCAGCCGCTTCATCATGGCGACGAAGCCGTGCAGCGCGCCGGTCGGAAAGCCGTCCGGCCCGCGCAGGTCGGGCAGCGCATGGTAGGCCCGGTAGAGGTAACTCGAACCGTCGACCAGCAGCAGCAACTTCTCGCTCATCGGCCGATTGTCGCGGAAGGCGATCCCCGGTGCAGCCGCCGCCAGACCGGCGCGCGGCGTCGGCGCTGCGCACCCTCGCCGGTCCGGTCTGCCTACAATCGAA
>CAIKUF010000061.1 GCA_903830565.1 uncultured bacterium
GCGGCGCTCAGCGTTGCAGCGGGCAATCTGACCAACAACACCGGCGGCAAGCTGGTGAGCAAGGCGCAGACCGTCGTCGCGAGCCAAAGCCTGGACAACCGCGGCGGCGAGATCAGCGCGGCCAAGGTGGCGGGGCTTGCGGGCTCGACGGGCGAGGTGAGCATAGACACCCACGGACAAAGCCTGGTCAACAGCGGCGGGCGCATCGTTGCCGAAGGCGGGCTGACAGTGAGCGCGGGCGCGATCGACAACAGCGCTGCGGGCCTGATCGTGGCAGCGAACGACGCGACCATCAGCGCGACGAGCGTAGACACCACGGGCGGGAAGGTGCAAGCCGGGCGCGACCTGAGCGTCGCCACGACAGCGGCCTTCACCAGCAAGACCGGCGCAGAGGTGATAGCCGGGCGCGACCTGACGCTGCAAGCAGGCAGCGTGACGAACAGCGGCGCGGTGAGCGCGGGCGGCAAGTCCGAGATCAAGGTGACGGGCGAATTGCGCAACAGCGGGCGGATCGACTCCCAAGGCGCGCTGAACGTTAAAGCGGGCAGCCTGACCAATGACGGCGGCCGAATGGCCTCCAACAGCGACATTGCCATCAATGCCGCAAGCACCAGCAACAAGAGCGGCGGCAGGGTGGACGCAGGCGCTCGCCTGAACTTCAACGCCGGCCAGTTGGACAACAGCGGCGGGCACATCGTGGCCAACCAGGCACTGAGCCTGACCACCAGAGGCGAGCAACTCAAGAACGCTTCAAACGGCACGATCGCCTCGGCGCAGAGCGTGTCGATAGACGCTGGAGAACTGATCAACTCGGGCGGGCACATCACCAGCGGCGCGGCGAGCAGCATCTCCAGCCAAGTGCTGAACAACGACGACGGCGAGATCGCCAGCGCCGCGGCGCAAAGCATCGACACCCACGGCCAGAGCCTGAGCAATGCAGGCGGGCGCATCACCGCGCAAGGGGCGCTGGATGTGCGAGCCGGCGCGATCACGAGCAATGCGAGCGCGACCAAAGGCGCGCTGATCGCGAGCAACGCGGGCCTGTCTATCCAGGCCGCGAGCCTGAGCAACAAGGGCTCCACCGTCAGCAGCGTGGGCGACAGCAGCATCGCGCTCGGCGCGGGCGCGCTGGACGCGGGGGCGCTGGACAACAGCGGCGGTACGCTCGTGAGCACTGCCAACCTGACCTTGACCGCCGGGGCGGTGACCAATACGGCGAGCGCGACAGGATCGGGTGGAACGATCTCGGCGCAGGGTCGCCTGCAAGCGACGCTGGCGAGCCTGGACAACACGCGCGGCAAGATCGGCGCGGGCGGCGCCGGCACGCTCGCCGTTGCCGGCAGCGTCGTCAACGGCAAAGGCCAGATCGCCAGCGAGTCGGACTTGACACTGAGCGCGGCAAGCCTGACCAATGACGAAGGCGCCATCGGCGCCGCGGGCACGGCGTCGCTCAGCGTCGCCCCGAGCGGAACGTTGAACAACGACCGCGGCAAGATCCAGGCGAACTCGTTGACGCTGCAAAGCGGCGCGCTCAGCAACAAAGCAGGCGGTCTGATCGCGAGCAACACCGCGCTCGTCGTGAACACGAACGGGCAGCGCCTAGACAACACCGACGGCACGATGCAGTCGGTAGGCCAGGTCGACATTAAGGCCGGTACGACCACCAACATTCGCGGGCACATGCTCGCCGGCCAGGCGCTGAGCCTCTCGACACTCGCGCTCGACAACAGCTCCAGCGGCGAGATCAGCGCCGGAGGCAGCGCCGCCATCGACACCCACGGTCAAAGCCTGGTCAACGACAATGGCTACATCAGCGCCAAGGCGGACCTCACGCTGAGCGCCGGTGCGCTCAGCAACGCGCAGGGCGGCCTCATCGAGGCCGATCGCGACGTGACGCTCGCGCTCACGAGTCTCTCGAACACCGGCACCGGTGCCGTCAAGGCCGGGCGCAATCTGGGCCTCACGGCCAGCGGCGCCGTGGTCAACAGCGGCAAGCTCCTCGCGCAAGGCAATCTCGGCCTGCAAGCCGGCAGCCTGACCAACGACCGCGGCCGGATCGCCGCCAACGGCGATGTCGCCGTCACGACCGGAGCGGCCAGCAACCAGAGCGGCGGCGCGGTAGACGCGGGCGGTCGGCTGAACTTCAACGCCAGCAGCCTGGACAATCGGGGCGGGCGGCTCGTCGGCACCGGCGACACCTCGCTCGTGCTCGGCGGCGAGCTCAACAACAGCGACGGCGGCGTCATCGCCTCGGCGATGCAAGCCTTGACCGTGACCGCCGGCGACACCAAGAACCAAAACGGCGGTCAAATCATCGGCGGCACGTCGCTCGCGATGACGACCCAGGCGCTCGACAACAGCGGCGGCATGATCGGCAGCCTGGGCTCGCTCAGCCTGAACACCCAAGGTCAAACGTTCACCAACAAGGGTGGCACCTTGCAAGCCGAGGGCGATCTCGCCCTGCAAGCGGGCGCCATCGTCAACACTGGCGGCGGGCGCATCCTCGCCAACAAGAGCGTCGGCATCACCGCCACCGACTTTGACAACAGTCACGGCACCGTCAGCGCCGGCACCTTGCTCACCATCACCGCGAGCGGCGCGCTGGGCAACGACAACGGCAGCATCACGGCCGGCGACACCGCCACGCTCAAGCTCGGCAGCTTGAGCGGCAATAACCAGGGGCTGATCAGCGCCGGCCGCGCCTTGAGCATCGATACAGGCACCGGCGACCTCAACAACGCCGGCGGCAAGATCGTTGCCGCCGACAGCGTGCGGCTCGCCAGCGGCAGCTTCAACAACACCGGCGGCGCGGTGGCCGCGACCCAGGGCACGCTGGACGTCGACACCCGCGGCTACGACCTCACCAACGACGGCGGCTCGCTGCAAGCCTTCGGCAAGCTCAGCATCGCCTCCGGGGCGCTGAGCAACCAGACCTACAACGGCGTCGCCGGCCTCATCAGCGGGCAAGACGTGAGCCTGCACACGACCAGCCTGAACAACAACGACGGCACCCTGATTGCCAAGGGCACGCTCACCGTCGATGCGACGTCCATCGCCAACCGGCGCGGCCTGATCCAGGCAGCCTCGGACTTGAGCTTGAACGCCAATGGCGGCGACATCGACAACCGCGACAGCGGCGCCAGCGCCGGCATCGTTGCCGGGGGCACGCTGCACATCACGGCTGGCAAGCTCGACAACAGCTCAGGCGCCATCGTCAGCACCGGCGACCAGACGATCGTGCTCAGCGGTAACCTCGACAACCGCGGCGGCCAGATCGGCGCCAACGGCAACGCGAGCATCACGGCCGCCAACGTACTCAACAGCGGCGGCGGGCAGATCGCGAGCCTGGGGAACCTGGGCGTTGCCGTCGTGAACACGCTAGACAACCAGGGCGGGCGCATCGTCGCCAACGGCGGCCTCACGCTCAGTGCGCCGACGCTGAACAACAGCAGCGCCGGCAGCATCGCCGCGACCGACATCGGCATCGCAGCCACCACCCTAGACAACACCAACGGCGGCAGCATCGCGGCGCAGAACGACGCCAGCATCTCTGCGAGCAGCCTGGACAACCGCGGCGGCACCCTCAACGCCAAGGGCACGCTCAGCGTCGACGCGGCGAGCTTCATGAACGACTACGGGCAGGCCGTCGCCGACGGCTGGGTGCGCATCGCCACCGCCTCGGCGGCGCCCGGCGGCACCATCGCCAGCGCCAACAACGTGGCCCTGTCCATCGGCGGCGACTTCGAGAACACCGGCCTGCTCTCGGCGCGCAACAGCCTGAGCATCAGCGCGGCCAACATCGTCAACAGCGGCACGCTGCGGGCCGACAACAGCCTCGCCCTTGCCACCGGCAACCTCGACAACAGCGGCGAGATCAGCGCCGTCGACACCCGCGTCAGCGCCAGCGGCACGCTCACCAACACGGGCCTCATCGACGGCACCAGCACGCGCGTCGAGGCCGGCACGCTGAACAACAGCGGGCGCATCTATGGCGACACCCTCGCCGTCGGCGGCGGCACGGTCAACAACGCCGGTGCCGGCGTGATCGCCGCGCGCGACAGCCTGGACATCGGTGCCAGCGCGCTCAGCAACACCGGCGGCGCGCTGATCTACGCCAGCAACGACATCCGCATCGGCGGCAGCCTCGACGCCCAGGGCCGTGCCCAGGGCTCGATGACGAGCCTGCTCAACGCGTCGAGCTCGATCGAGGCCGGGCGCGACCTGAGCATCGCCGCGGTCACGCTGACCAACCGCAACGACCGTATCGTCACGAAGAAGGTCGACGACCCGCCGGGACCGTCGCTGATCATGGTCCAGCCGGACAAGTGGACCGAGCGCTACCCGCTTGAGCGCTTCATCAACTACGGCCAGGACAAGGTGTATTTCAAAGTGCACCCCGATCTGTACGGGAAGCGCTCGACCATCGCGCAGGCCATCACCCTTGGCGGTGGGTACGTTATCGGTGACAACGAGTATTGGTCTCCGGACACTCTCAACTACGCCTGGAACGACCCCATCTTCGCCCGGTTCGGCGTCACGCCACCGCCCAATGCGGATGCCGGCGACTCGACCGGCGCCTACACGGCGTTGGACGCGAAGATCAGCGCCTACAACGCCCAGGTCGATGCCGACAACGAGACCATCGGGTTCGAGGACTACACGATCTACACACTGAGCTCGAGCGGCAGCCACACCGAGCTCGTGAGCAGTGATCCGGCCAAATTGCTCGCCGGGCGCGATATCAGCCTCACGGGCACGGTGAACAACCTGGACAGCTGGATCGTCGCCGGGGGCGACATCTCTGTCTTCGGCAAAGTGAACAACTTGGCGACCAAGGGTACAACGACCACGACCTACAGTGGCACTTCGCAGTTCACGATCCTCGATTGGTGTGGCAATTTTTTAAATAAACACCACTGCCGCAAGCCGGACGGCACCGTCCCCTACAACCCCGAGCCGGTAACCACCCACCCCGACCTGCTCACAGTCCGCTACGAGAATAAACCCGGCAGTTCGGTCGAACGCCCTGACCGCCCCGCCTCCGACACCCGCGCCGACGGCAGCGCCGCCGGCAACCCCGATGGAGCGAACGGCAGCAACGTCGGGCCGACGGACGCGCCCATCGACACGAAGACCGGCCCCACCCAAGGCGCCAACCCGTCCGGCCAGACCGGCAGCGGCGCCGGCCCCGGCAGCGCCGTGCACGGCAACGAAGCGGGCAAGCAAACCGTGGGCGCGCCAACCGCAGGCGCGGCCGATGCGCAGACCGACACGCAAACCGCGAAGGCTGCGAACCCGAACGCGCCCCAAGGCCGGCAGGCGAGCGTCGGCCAGACCGACGCCACCGGCGCCTCCGGCGCCAGCCTGGCCGATGCGCAGACGGGCACGCGCTCGAGCCTTGCCGCCACCATCGGCCGCGCACTGTCGCAGCAGGCCAACGCCGGCAACGGCCCCGGAACCAACGCGGCCGGCAACGCCAACCTGGCCGATGCGCAGACCGGCACACGCACGAGCCTTGCCGCCGCCATCGGCGCGGCGCAGACGCAGCAGGCCAACGCCGGCAACGGCCCCGGAACCAACGCGGCCGGCAACGCCAGCC
>CAIKUF010000062.1 GCA_903830565.1 uncultured bacterium
ACCGGCTGAAGAAGAGTGGATTCGTCTCGGCGGCCACAGCACCCGCCCCGCGAGGACAGATAATCCCGCACGCCCCGCATCGCACCCGCCATGACCTTCCTGATCCTGAGCTTCCTCACTTCGCTGGTCGTCACCCTGCTCGTCGTGCGTTCGGCCGAGCGACACGCCCACCACTCTGCGGACCACGACTTGTCCGGTCCGCAGAAGTTTCACTCGACGCCAGTGCCTCGCGTCGGCGGCGTCGGCGTCTTCGTCGCCATGCTGGCCGGCGTAACGCTGGCGCAGCTCACAGGCCGCACCGAGACGCTGACTCTGTGGTTGCTTGTGCTGTGCTGCCTGCCGACCTTCCTTTCGGGCATGGCCGAAGACCTGACCAAGACGCAGACGCCGCGGCGACGCCTGATGTTCACCGCCGTTTCGGCTGCGCTTGCGGTGTGGCTGCTTGACTCCGTGGTTAGGCATACGGCCATTCCCGGTGTCGACTCGCTGATCGTCTTCGCGCCCTTCGCCGTGGTGCTGACCGTGTTCGTGGTGACCGGCGTCGCCAACGCGATCAACATCATCGACGGCTTCAATGGCCTGGCCTCGATGTGCGTGCTGATGATGCTGCTCGCTGTCGCCTACGTGGCGTTCCAGGTTGGCGACACGCTGATCTTCGACGCGGCGCTGATCGGCACCGGCGCCGTGCTTGGCTTCTTCGTCTGGAACTATCCCGCGGGGCTCATTTTCCTCGGCGACGGCGGAGCCTATCTGCTCGGCTTCTTCCTTGCCGAACTGGCCGTACTGCTGCTGCATCGCAACCCGGGCGTCTCGCCGATCTTCACGCTGCTGCTGTGCGCCTACCCGATCTTCGAGACCATCTTCACGATGTACCGGCGCAAGGTGGTTCGCGGTGTCTCCACCGGCGCGCCGGACGGCATCCACCTGCACACGCTGATCCACCGCCGGCTGGTGCGCTGGTCGGATGAGGATTCGCCCGAGCGCATGCAGACGCGCCGCAATTCGATGACCTCGCCCTACCTCTGGCTGCTGTGTCTGCTGTCGGTGATACCGGCCGTGCTGTGGTGGAACAACACGGCCGTGCTCTCGGTCTTCCTGTTCATGTTCATGGTGCTGTACGTGCTGCTGTACGCGAGCATCGTGCGCTTCAAGACGCCGAAGTGGCTAGTGTTCCGGCGCTGAGCGGCGCGCGGTTCACCTGGGCCGTACCGCCCACGAGATGGAAGCTGTGTGTGACGGCCACAATGTCGATGACCGCGTGCCGGGGTTCACGGCGCGCCGTTGACCGTCCAGTCCTCCAACATCAAGCCTTCGGGAACATAGCCGAATGCGCGATCCCTTGTGACGAGGATCGCGTCGACGGCCTTGGCGTGTGACGCGATCATCATGTCCATTGGCGCCAGCGTCACGCCTGCAGCCTCGCACGAGGTGCGAAGGTCGGCGTAGACGTTCGCAACGTCCTGCGTCCAGGGCAGCACCTCGACGTGGCTCAGGAACCCGCGCACGCGAATCGTGAGGCTCTGCGGGTAGCCCCGCTTGGCTGCGCCGTACAGCAACTCGGCCTGGGTGACCGAAGAGACAACGACGCTTTGCATCGGCACGGCGGCAAGGCGCGCACGGACGGACGGGATGTCGCCCTTGATGACGTGGCTCGCGATATTCGTGTCGAGCATGTAGATCTTCATGTCTCGACATCCTCGAAGGGATCGCGGTTGTGCTTGCCCTGGTTTCGATCGGCCTCGGTCATGAAGTCCGCCGGCACCGACGCCTTGGCATCGGCAGCGAAGAAGGCATCCCATGACTCAGGCCGGCGCGACAAGACGACATCGCCCGTGGCAGGGTCGCGGCGGATGAAGACCGCCTTGCCCTCGAAGCGGTATTCCATCGGCAATCGAACCGCTTGGCTGCGGCCTGTGGTGAAGAGCTTGGCTGTGTTGGTCATGGTCGTCTCCGAATCAGAGTCTGATGGTAGATATCATAATAGATATCGCTCGTCGGTCCAACTCAACTGCCGAGCCGATCGGCCAGCCCCACCGCCCGCCAACTCATCGCTTCGTAGTCGGCGCCGCGGTGCCCATCGTCGCCGCCGTAGACGAGCACCGGGTCGGCCGCCTCTTCGCCGACCAGGGCACACCAGCGGCGCGCGCCTTGAAGCCAGCTCGGGCTGTAGGTGGTGCCCGACTTGCACTCCACGCCGTGCAAGCGCCCTGCTTGCTCGAAGACGAGATCGATCTCGAGGCCATGGTTGTCGCGCCAAAAGTACAGGTCGGGCGGCAGCCCCAGGTTGTGGCGGTGCTTGAGTGCTTCCGCGACGACCCAGGTCTCGAACACGGCGCCGCGCATGGCATGCGCGTACAGGTCGTCAGGGCTGGCGATCCGCAGCAGGTAGCACAGCAGCCCGCTGTCGAGGAAGTACAGCTTGGGCGTCTTGACCAGCCGCTTGCCGAAGTTGCGATGGTGCGGCGCAAGCAACGCCACCAGATGGCTGGCCTGCAGCACGGTCAGCCACTGGCGGGCGGTGGGCTGGCTGATGCCGCAGTCGCCGGCCAGGCTGTGCAGGTTCAACAGTTGGCCGCTGCGCGCAGCGCACATGGAGATGAAACGCTGGAAGGTCAGCAGGTTTCCGACGTTGAGCACTTGCCGCACATCGCGCTCGATGTACGTGGCCACGTAGGCCGAAAACCATTGAGTCGGCTCGGTCTCGCTGCGATGCGCGGCATAGAGCGCCGGGAAGCCGCCGCGCCATAGTCGCTGCTCCAGGCTGGTGCGCCGAAGTTCGCCTGCCTCCTCTGCGTGGGCGAGTTCGGCGTTGGCCAGAGGCAGCAAGGTGAGCATGCCGACGCGGCCGGCCAGCGATTGCGTGATGCCGTCCATGAGGCCGAACTGCTGCGAGCCGGTCAGAACGAAACGCCCCATGCGCGTTTCGGCGTCGGCCACGCCGAGCAGGTAGGACAGAAGCGCCGGCACGCGCTGCACCTCGTCGAAGATGGCGCCCTCGGCATGGCGCGCCAGAAAGCGCCTCGGGTCGGACTGCGCAAGCTCGCGCGTATCGATATCTTCGAGGTTGACGTAGGGCAGATCGGCGAAAGCTTGCCGCGCCAGCGTCGTCTTGCCGGATTGGCGTGGCCCGGTGAGTGCCACGACCG
>CAIKUF010000063.1 GCA_903830565.1 uncultured bacterium
GGAGCTGAACCTTCCAGCGCATGAAGGCGTCGGTTTCCGGGTCGACGTCGTAGCGCTTCTCGCCGCCTGCAGCGCTGCGCTCGATCCAGATGAGGTCGTCGCCATTCGGCGCCAGGTGGACTTCGTAGGCAATGTCCGGCACCAGCACATCGAAGAAGCCGCCGAGCTTGCCCGCGAGCAGTGGGCTGTCGATCACGATACCCATCTCGGTGTTGAGGCGTGCCGAGCGCTGATCGAAATTGAACGAGCCGACGAAGATGCGCGCGCGGTCCACGGCGTAGGTCTTTGCGTGCAGGCCGGCGACCTTGCCCGAGCCGAACCGGCCCTGCACCTTCATCGAATCGTCGGCTGCGGTCGGCTTGAGTTCGAACAGCTCGACGCCCGCCCGCAGCAGATCCCGGCGCCGCTTCATGTACCCGGCGTGCACGATGCTCTCGTCGGACGCGGCGAGCGAGTTCGTGAGCACGCGCACCTTCACGCCGCGCCTGGCCAGGTCACTCAACATCGCGGTGCCCTCATCGCCCGGTACGAAATAGGGCGAGACGATGTCGAACGACTTCTCGGGCCGGCCGAGCTGCCTCATCAGCTCCGGGAACAGCAGCACGTCGGTACGCTCGGTCGCGTCGAGCGTCTTCGCCGGGTCGTCGCGCATCACCTGCGCCGTCGTCCACTCGATCGCGAGTTGCCGGTTGTGCAATTCGGTGATCAGCGTCGCCTCGCGCACCGCCTTGATGTAGTCGACCGCAACCGGGTCGTCGTGCGTCGCCGCGAACCTGGCTTGCAGATTCACCGCGCCGTCCGCTCCCGCTGCGCCGACGAAGCCGGCCGCCGGATAGGCGGACGCGCTGTTCCAGTACAGATCGAATTCCCTGGATACCTCTTGCACGACCGGCCCGACGGCCAGCACGTCGATGTCCGCGAAGTTGATTCCGCTGCCGGCACCGAAGTACTCGTTGGCGATGTTGCGCCCGCCGACCACACTGGCCTGGTTGTCGGCGGTGAACGACTTGTTGTGCATGCGCCGGTTCAGGCGCGTGAAGTCGGTCAGGTAGCCGACGGCACGCGAGCCGCGATAGACGAATGGGTTGTACAGGCGCAGCTCGATGTTCGGATGCGCGTCGAGGGCGGCCAGCGTCGCGTCGAGACCGCCGGTGTTCGCGTCGTCGAGCAGCAGGCGCACACGCACGCCGCGCTCGGCCGCCCGCCACAGCGCCTCGAAGAGAAGGGTGCCGACTTCATCGCCGTTCCAGATGTAGTACTGCACGTCGAGCGACTTCTCGGCCGCCACGGCGAGCAGCACGCGAGCCGCGAAGGCATCGTGAGGCTCGGGGAACTCGTGGATCCCCGAGAGCCCCGGATGCATGGCGACAATTGGCGCCGTCGCCCTGCCGAGCCGGGTGTCGGCAGTCTCCGTGAGCGCGGCGGATGCCACGCGGCCCTGGGGCGGTGGCAGGCTGGCACAGCCCGTCGTCAGTGCCGCGAGGGCAATGAGCAGGAGCGCAAGCGTCCGGGTCATCGGCACTAGATCTCGTCGAATGCCTCGATCCGCTTCTCGCGGATCGCGCGTACGAAGGCACGATGGTCGCTGCGTGCCTGGTCGCTGTACTCGACCGCGAACTCGCCGATGGCCTCATCGAAGGTCTGCCCGGAGCCCATGTAGCCGGAAATCATCGCGGCGTCGCCGGAGCGCGCGTGCGCGCGCGCCAGTGCATGTGCGCACATGCGGCCGTACTGCCGCAACATGCCGGTATCCCAATCTTCGATGATGGCCGACATCTTCATGTCGCGAAGCTGCCGCACATAGACGGCGCGGCCGTTCTTGGCCCGCGACCAGCCGAGGAAGACGTCGCTCGCCGACTGCATGATGCGCTGACCGACGACGACGCGCTGGCCGTGATTGGCGTGCAGGCTCTTCCCCGCGTAGGGCTCGAGCACCGAAGCCCGCGCTTCCTTGATCTGCAGAAACAGCGGGTCGTCGTCGGCCGCCATGAACAGCCCGACGGCGCACATCGTGCCAACGCTGCCGACGCCAACGACCTTGATCGCCATGTCGAACAGGTGGAAGCGGTCGAAGAGGACGCGCGTGTGCTCGGACAGGCTCTCCCGATACGCGGTCAGTGGCTCGGCAAATCCCGACTCGACGCCGGGAAACAGCTCCGCGGTCGGATGGTAGATCAGCGGCGGGTCGTCCTTGATCCTGGGCTGGGCACCTTCCTGCGAGACGAGCTTCGGGTAGAGGTGATCGGGTACTGTCTTGCGCTGCTCCGCCTCGATGCGCTCGGCCATCCGCCGCCGGGCCTCTTTCACGGCATCGGGGTCGCCCGAGCGGTCTTGGTAGCGCTGGATGTCGATCTTGTCGTACCAGATGTCGAGCGCCCGCATCGACGCATAGTCGGCCATCCGCTCGCGATACTCGCGCACGAGGGCGATAGCGACGCGCGCCGCGTCGCTGTTTGGTAGCCGCAAGAACTGGGCCGCGATCACCGCGCTCGCCGCCAGCCGCTTCAAGTCCCACTCGAAAGGTGCCGGCAGCGTCTCGTCGAGGTCGTTGATGTCGAAGATCACGTTGCGCTCGGGGGTCGCGAAGGCACCGAAGTTCATCAGGTGCGCGTCGCCGCAGGCCTGCACGCGAATGCCGCTGGTCGGTGTCGTCGCCAGGTCGGAGGCCATCAGCGCCGCCGAGCCGCGGTAGAACGCGAATGCCGACGCCGCCATGCGCCCGAAGCGGATCGGGATCAGGTTCTCGAGACGGCCGACATTCGATTCGCGGATCAATTCGACCGGATCGCGCCGGCCTTCCGGCGACTTCCATCCCGCCTGCGATTCGCGCGGCGCGGCGTCGCGCAACGCCTTGCCTTCGGCGCGGCGCTCGCCGGCCGAGAGGTAAGGCGTGCCGGATCGAGGCGCGCCGCTCACGCGCCGGCTCTTGTCGGCTTTGACCATGGTCGTTCTCCTGCGCACGGCGCTTCGAACTCGGCCCGCGCCAAGCAGCGCGGGCTCGCCCTCAGGGCGCCACTTCCTTCCATCCCGGGCCCGGATCGAAGCTCGTCATCTTGGCGCCGATGGCGGCCGAATCCTTGCCCAGATTCTTCTCGAAGACCTTGCCGTTCTGGTTCACGATGAACGTCATCACGCCGCTCTTGCCCCACTCGGCGGGGTAGGCGACCATCGCAAAGCCGGCGATCATGCGGCCGTTGATGACGTAGCTGTAGGCGCCGCCAGCGGCGGCCTTGCCCTGGCGCGTCAGGATTCCGAAGTGGTAGCCGCGGTAGGCATCGCCCGCGGCATGGCCCTTGAGGTAGGCGGCACTTTCGGCGATCAGCGGACCGAAGGGGCTTTCCTCGTCGCCCTTCGCGGCATCGGCGTGCCAGTAGAGCCCGTCGTGCTTGCCCGGCGCGCTGGCGAGCTTTTGCGCAAACTGCAGCACGCCGTCACCGTCGCGGTCGCGCGCGGCGTAGGCGCGCTGGGCGCCGCCATAGGCGCGCAGCACGTCGATGGCGTTGTGCTCATTGGCGCCGATGCGGCGGTTGATGAGTTCGTCTTCGCCTTGCTCGGTGGCGAAGCGCCAGCGATCACCCGCGCGCACGATCGGTATCGGGACCGGCCATGCGTTGTCGCCGATGACGAGCACGCGGCGGTCCGGGCTCGGCTCCTTGAACACGCGCAGCGTCTGCATCGCCGCGAGAACTTTCGCCCGCGTCGCGCTGGTTGCCGCGCGGTCGGAGCTGACGACCAGGTCCTTGTGCTCGTCGCCGAAGATCGCAAGCATTCTTGCGTCGCTGTCGACGGCGAGTGCAGCCATCAGCGCATCGGCCGCAGCCTCCGGCGTGGCGAAGGTCTCTTGTGGCGCGGCCACCGCTGCAAGCGGAAGCACCAGCGTGAGCGCCAGCGCAATGCGGCGCAGAGAGGTCCGAAGATTGATGTTGTTCATGGCGAGTGTCTCGCGTTCGATGAATGGGGATGCGTGCATTGCGATGCCCTGGCCGTCAACGACGGCCGCCACGGCCGCCACCGCCGCCACCACTGCGCGCACCGGCGCTGCTGGGTGCCGAACGCGAGCTCGCGGAAGGTGCCGAACTGCGGCTCTGCGCGCCACGCGAACTGTCCATCTGCGTTTGCCTGCCCGAAGCGTTGGAGTTGGCGAAGGCACTGTCGCCGGAAGCGCCGCTGCGGCTGGCGCTGCTGCCACCCGCACCGCCCCCCATGCTGGCACCCGAGGGCTGCGCCGACGCGCGCGCCCCGCCACCGCCTGCCGCGCCGGCGCCGCCGCGTGCATCGCCCGCACGTGCCGACGGCGCGGTCTTGCCGACCGAACTGCTCACCTGCCCCGGCTGCTTGTTCGACTTCCATGCCGTGCCACCGCCCTGCGCGCCCGCCCCGGTGCCGCGGTTGATGTTGGTACTGCTGGCGTTGATGCTCGTGTTGCGGTTGACGTTGATGGTGTTGCCGCCGCCGTAACCGTAGTGATTGCCGCTCCAGGCTGCACCGATGGCCGCGCCCCAGATCACGCCGGCAGCCATCGCGGCGCCCGGCGCATACGGGTAGTAGTACGACGGGTACGGCGCGGGGTAGTAACCGTAGATCGGCGCGACGCCGACCATCACGACCGTGCTCGGCGTGTATTGCGGCACGTAGATCACCTGCGGGTCGGCCGGCACGATGACGATGGTCTCCTGCTCGGCCTTGACCACCTGCTTGCTGTCGGACTTGAGGTTGCCCGCGGCCTGCGCCCGGCGGCGAAAGCTCTGCACACCGTCGAGCACCGCACCCTGGTCGGCGACGACCGCCTCGCCGAGCGCGCTGGTCCAGTCGAGGTCGTTGCTCATCTTCTTCACGACCTCGGGATAGTTCAGCAGCGACTTCACCGGATCGTCCCAGTTCGCATCGATCGGCAGCTTCGGATCGGCCTTGCGCTTGTCGAGATAGCGATCCGCCTGCACGATCTGAAGCGGGCTGGTCGAAGCCGGCAGGATGATCGCGACGAGATCGTCCGGGTAGAGCGCGATCGGGCCGACGAGGTAGTCCATTTCGGTGGTGGACGGCGGGGGCGCCGCGCCACCAGCAGCAGTCGGCGCCTGCGCGAAGGACTGCATCGCAACGACGAGCAAGACGAATGCCGTGAGCAGCGCAGCCCAGGTCGCGCGTCCTGGCCGATCTACGTTGATGAGAATACGAACAGGGTTCGACATGGTTGCTCCAAGTTCCGATGGCGTGGTGCGGTGACTTGCTCGTCGCGGTGGACTATTGTGGTCCTCCCTTGACCGCTGCGGCTGACTTGGACGCCGCAAGCGCAGCCTTCGAGGCTCGCGGCGCGATGTGACTTTGACCTGACGCAATGGCCCCTCGGCCCGTTCTGCCGGTTGGTCAGCGGCGGCATGATGATTGACGCAACCTGTGAGCGACAAGGCGGTCACCGCACTTGGTCCGAGTACGGAGGCAGCGTGCGGGTTGGCGTCGGCGTGAGACGTGACGATGCAAACCACCACTCGCTCCGCGATGGCCCTTACAGTTCACGTCCATGAACCGACAGGGAGTCCCTGCATGAACCCGACCCTCGTCGAAGTGCTGCGCGGCGGGCACGTCGAATCGCGCCACGCCGGCGCGGTGGCCGTGCTCGACGCGGACGGCGGCGTGCTCGTCGCCATCGGCGACACCCTGCGCGCCGTCTTCCCGCGCTCGGCAGTGAAGGTGTTGCAAGGGCTGCCGCTGGTGGCCAGCGGCGCCGCCGATCACCTGCAGCTCAGCGACGGCGAACTCGCGTTGGCCTGCGCGTCGCACGGCGGCGAGGCGCTGCACGCCAGCACGGCTGCGGCGATGCTCGCCAAGGCGGGCCTGGGCGAGGACTGCCTGGAATGCGGCACCCATTGGCCTTACAACGAGATCGCGACGCGCGAACTCGCGGCGCGCGGCGAGCAGCCTTCGGCGCTGCACAACAACTGCTCGGGCAAGCACGCCGGCTTCCTGTGCCTGGCCAGCGAGATGGCCGGCCCGGGGTTCAATTTGCGTCAATACGCGACGGGCTACGTACAGCCCGAGCACCCGGTGATGCGCGAGGTCACCGCCGCGCTCGAAGCGAGCACCGGCGCGAGCCTGGCCCATGCGCC
>CAIKUF010000064.1 GCA_903830565.1 uncultured bacterium
TAGGCCGCGCCCAAGCGAGCAAAACCGGGCCTACCGCCCGCCGCGCGGCAAATTCCAGACTCGCCTCCAGCAGTTTGTAGATACTCGCAGTCACGCTGAGCCTCAAAACCGGTCAAGTGGGGCGGAGGTCACGGATTCAGGATTCTGCTAGCTGTCACAGCGTCTCCGCGAACAACTCTCTGCCGATCAACATTCGCCTGATCTCCGAAGTCCCGGCCCCGATTTGGCTGCGGCCGGCGCTGCGCGCTTGAATCACATCGTCTCGGCAAAGATCTCTCTGCCGATCAACATCCGCCTGATCTCGGAAGTTCCCGCGCCAATTTCGTACAGCTTGGCATCGCGCCACAACCGCCCCAGCGGGTACTCGTTGATGTAGCCGTTGCCACCGAAGATCTGGATGCCTTCGCCGGCCATCCAGGTCGCCTTCTCGGCGCAGATCAGGATCAGGCTGGCGCAATCCTTGCGCACCTGGCGCACGTGTTCGCTGCCCAGGCGGTCGAGGTTCTTGCCGACGGTGTAGCAGTACGAGCGCATCGCCTGCAGCAGGGTGTACATGTCGGCCACCTTGCCCTGGATGAGTTGGAACTCGCCGATGCTCTGCCCGAACTGCTTGCGGTCGTGGATGTAGGGCACGACGTTGTCCATCACCGACTGCATGATGCCGATCGGCCCGGCCGAGAGCACCGCGCGCTCGTAGTCGAGGCCGCTCATCAGCACCTTGGCGCCGCCGTTGAGTTTGCCCAGCACATTCTCGGCCGGCACTTCGACGTTGACGAACACGAGCTCGCCGGTGTGGCTGCCGCGCATGCCGAGCTTGTCGAGCTTTTGCGCGACCCCGAAGCCCGGCATGCCCTTCTCGATCAAGAACGCCGTCACGCCGCGCGCGCCGAGTTCGGGTTCGGTCTTGGCGTAGACGACCAGCGTGTCGGCGTCCGGGCCGTTGGTGATCCACATCTTGCTGCCGTTGAGGACGTAGTAGCCGCCCTTGTCCTCGGCCTTCAGGCGCATGCTGATGACGTCGCTGCCCGATCCGGCCTCGCTCATCGCGAGCGCGCCCACGTGCTCGCCGCTGACGAGCCTCGGCAGGTACTTCGCCCGCTGCGCGGCGTTGCCGTTGCGGCGGATCTGGTTCACGCACAGGTTGCTGTGCGCGCCGTAGGAGAGGCCGACTGACGCGCTGGCGCGGCTGATCTCCTCCATCGCGATCATGTGCGCGAGGTAGCCCATCGCCGCGCCGCCGTACTCCTCCTCGACGGTGACGCCGAGCACGCCGAGCGCGCCGAGCTTGCGCCACAGGTCCATCGGGAACTGGTCGCTGCGGTCGATCTCGGCCGCGCGCGGGGCGATCTCGGCCTGCGCGAATTCGCGCACCGTGTCGCGCAGCGCGTCGATGTCTTCGCCGAGGTGAAAGTCAAGGCCTGGCAGGTTCATGAAAGGTCTCCGAAATTGATCTTCATTCGCGAACGCTCGCGCGCCCGACCACCGTCATCATCGTCGCCGACATCGTCGCGATCAGCGACTCATCGCCGCCGTCGGCACCCCATTGCCACGCCCGCCCGTCGACGACGCTGATCGTGCGCCCGGCCTTGACGACGACGCCTTCGAAACGAAAGTGCGGCCCGCGCGCCGGCGCCATCAGGTTGATCTTGAATTCGATCGTCAGCACCGCCGCGCCTTCGGGCATCAGCGTGAAGGCCGCGTAGCCGCAGGCCGAGTCGAGCGCCGCCGAGACGATGCCGGCGTGGATGAAGCCGTGCTGCTGCGTCAGCTCGGCGCGGTGCTCCATCAGCACCTCGACGCGCCCGGGCGCGATCTCGCCGAGCCGGGCGCCGAGCGTCGTCATCGCCGCCTGGCGCGCGAACGAGGTGCGAACGCGCTCCTCGAAGCCGGGTTCGGCGTGCAGTGTTTTGGCCATCTCAGGCTTTCGGGGCGCTCGCCGGGCGGCGCCGCGCGGCGGGCTTGGATGCGGCCGCGAGCATGCGCCGGCAGCGCTCGTCGTGCTGGGCGATCTCGGCGAGCGTGATCTCGATGTCCTCGCGCTGCTGTTCGAGCAGCAGGCGGTGCTCCTTGAGCGTGCGCAGGAAGGCGCTGAGCTGCTGCGCGGTGTCGGACGGCGACTCGTAGAGGTCGACGAGGTCCTTGATCACCTGCAGGCTCAGGCCCAGCCGCTTGCCGCGCAAAGTGAGCTTGAGGCGCGTGCGGTCGCGCTGCGTGTAGATGCGGTTGCGGCCGGCGCGGCCGGGGCTGAGCAGCCCGACGTCCTCGTAGAAGCGGATCGCGCGCGGCGTGATGTCGAACTCCAGCGCCAGATCGGTGATGGTGAAGGTACGGCCCGTGGCCTCCTTCGAGCGTGCGGCTGCGGTCATGGCTACACTGGGTTGACGTTTACGTAAGCGAGAAGTCTACGGCAACGCTCAGCGTTGCCCCAAACTCAGGGTCCCCATGGCCAATCTCCGCGAAGCCGAGCTCCACTATCCCCTCGCCGACGCGCTGCCCGCGCTTGGTGACTCTATCGAGGTCGCGCCCGGCGTGCGCTGGGTGCGCATGCAGCTCCCGTTCGAACTCGACCACATCAACCTGTGGCTGCTGCGCGATTGCATGGACGGCATCGAGGGCTGGAGCGTCGTCGACTGCGGCATCACCAACCCGGCGACCATCGCCGCCTGGGAAGAGGTGTTCGCGACCCAGCTCGGCGGCCTGCCGGTGCTGCGCGTGCTGGTCACGCATATGCACCCCGACCACATCGGCCTGGCGCATTGGCTGACCGAGCGCTGGAGCACGCCGGCGCGCGAATGCCGGCTGTGGATCAGCACCGCCGACTACACCTCCGCGCGCGTCGCCAGCTCGAGCACGTCGGCCTTCGGCGGCGAGAACGCCGCGCGCCACTTCATGCGCCACGGCCTCACGGACCCGGGCGCCATCGCCAAGGTGCGCGCGCGCTCGAACTACTACGCGGCCATGGTGCCCAACATCCCCGATCGCTATCGGCGCCTGATGGACGGCAACCGGATCCTGATCGGCGCCAACGAATGGCACTGCCACGTCGGCTACGGCCATGCTCCGGAGCACATGTCGCTGCACTGCTCCGACATCGATGCTGCCTCCAAGGCGCCTGCGGCGCCGCCCCCCCGAGGGGGAGCGCTCGGGCTTGAGGCGGCTCGGCGCCCGAGCGGCGTACTGATCTCCGGCGACATGGTGCTGCCGCGCATTTCGACCAACGTGATGGTGATCGACCTCGAGCCTGAAGCCGACCCCTTGAAGCTCTATCTCGACTCGATCGAGCGCCTGCGCGCGCTGCCCACGGATACGCTCGTGCTGCCCTCGCACGGCAAGCCGTTCACCGGCCTGCACCAGCGCATAGCCCAACTGCGCGACCACCACGTCGAGCGCTATGCCGAGGTCATGAGCGCGTGCAGCGAGCGCCCGCAATGTGCGGCCGACATCGTGCCCCTCCTCTTCAAGCGCAAGCTCGATCTGCACCAATTGACCTTCGCGATGGGCGAGGCCATCGCCCACCTGCACGGGCTGTGGCACGCGGGCCAGTTGAAGCGCGAACTCGGCACCGACGGCGTCTTTCGATTCGCGCCGGTCTAGGCTGCGATCCGGCACGCCGACCTGAACGGGCCCTGGTCGATGAAATCGAAGATGTCCCTGCCGCGCAGCGCACTGATGCTCGGCCTGGCGCTGACCGTCGGCGCGTGCACGACCTATGGCGTGGTCGCGAACAAGCCCTTGACGGCGAACGAAGCCAGGCCCGGCTACTCACTCGGCGAAATTGCGCGAAAGTTGCATCGCCACTCGGACGAGCTGACGCTGGCAGTGGCCTTCTCCGGCGGTGGCACACGCGCCGCAGCGCTCGCCTACGGCGTGATGCAGGAACTGCGCGCGACCGAGGTCGTGCTGAATGGCAAGCCGCAGAGCCTGCTGGACGCCATCAGCGTCATCAGCTCGGTCTCGGGCGGCAGCTTCACCTCGGCCTACTACGGCCTGTACGGCGACAGATTGTTCGTCGATTTCGAACAGCGCTTCCTGCGCCGGGACGTAGAAGGCGCACTGCTGCGCGGCCTGCTCGATCCGCTGCGCTGGTTCAGCAGCCACGGCCGCACCGAGATGGCGGTCGCCTACTACCAGGAGTCGCTGTTCGGCGACGCCACCTTCGCCGACCTGACGCACAAGGACGCGCCTCTGATCCTCATCAACACGTCGGACTTGAGCTCGGGCGCGCGCTTCACCTTCGTGCAGGATTACTTCAACCTGCTTTGCTCGGACCTCACAACGTTCTCCCTCGCGCGCGCGGTCACCGCGTCGAGCGCGGTGCCGGTGGTGTTCGACCCGGTCGTCGTCGAAAACTTCATCGGCTGCGCGAAGAGCCTGCCACCCTGGCTGGCGGCCGCACAGAAGCGCGACAACGACAACCCGAACCTGGCGATGATCGTGCAAGGCGACCTCGCGTTCGAGAACAAGGCGGCGCACAGGTTCGCGCAGTTCGTCGATGGCGGCATCACCGACAACCTGGGCCTGCGCGCGATGCTCGACACGGTCGAGCTGGTGGGCGGCGCGAAGGAATATCTGCAGGACCAGGGCATGGCGACGCCGCGACGCATCGTCGTCATCTCGGTCAACGCGTCCGCCAATGCTCCGCTGGGCATCGGCGCCAGCGCCCGCCAACCGACGATCGAAGAGACGCTGGAGGCGGTGAGCAACATCCAGATGCACCGCTACAACGTGGCCACGCTGCAGCAGACCCAGCAAAGCGTCGAGCGCTGGGCGCGCAC
The DNA here is from genome assembly GCA_903830565.1 of uncultured bacterium. Classification (GTDB taxonomy): domain Bacteria; phylum Pseudomonadota; class Gammaproteobacteria; order Burkholderiales; family Burkholderiaceae_C; genus CAIKUF01. Next base: position 4,776 of record CAIKUF010000064.1, read on the forward strand.
GCTCTCGACGCCCGAGCGAAAGGTCTCGCCCTACTTCATCCGCCTGAGTTTCGAGGATGTGCCCGAGGCGCCGCTGCGGCGCTTACTGAACGAGATCCCGACCAGCTTCTCGCTCGACGCCAATCAGGTCGACCAGTTGATCGCCACCGGCCGCGCGCTGCTGCGCGACAACGCCGAGTTCAAGCGCCTGCTCGCCGGCCTGCGGGCGCAGGCCGGCGCGATGCCCGACGCAAGTGCGCCGACGGGCCGGTAGCGGCCGGCCCGGCCTATTCGAACACTGGTACCAGCTCGCTCTTGAGCGTGCCGCGCGCGCGCTCGACGTCGGGCACGACCGAGCGCACGACGTCCCAGAACTTGGGCCCGTGGTCCATGTGGCGCAGGTGCGCGAGCTCGTGCGCGACCACGTAGTCGATGGTCGGCATGCCGTAGTGCACCAGCCGCCAGTTCAGGCGCACCGAGCCGTCGGCGCTGGCGCTGCCCCAGCGCGTGCGCGCCGAGCTGAGCGAGAGCCGGCGCAGCCGCACGCCCAGACGCTCGGCGAAATGCGCGCAGCGCTCCTCGAAGATGCGCCGCGCCTGGCGCTGCAGCCAGCTTTGCACGGCGTCGCGGATCTGCTCGGGTTCGGCGTTATGCGGCAGGCACACGTGCAGGGTCAATCGCGCCACGCCGGGCAAGGCGACGCCGTCGGTATTCAGCACCGCCCCCGACGGCGCGCTGCCCACGCGCGGATTGAGGACGACGATCACCGGCTCGCCGAGGAACGGAACGGTCGTGCCGTTGCGCCACTCCACGCGCGACGCCTGCAGGCGCTCGCCGCGCTCGCGCTGCTCGACGAGCTTGCGCAGTATCCACGCCGCCTTCTCGCGCAGTGCGTCGTCGATGTCGCGTTGCCCAACCCAGCGCGGCGCAGAAACGCTAAGGCCCTCGGCGCCGATCACGAAACCGATGCTGCGCCTGCGCGCGCGCCGGAATGCGTAGGCCACGACGTGCTCGCCCAGGCGCACTTCACGCTGCGCACGCGGGTGGCGAAAGACGGTCGGTGCCGCGGCGGGCGGCTGCAGAACGGGTGGCGCGGTCGCGGCGGGCGGCGGCGCTTCGGGCACCGCATCGAAGAGCTGCAGTTGGATATCGCCCCGTGAAGGCGTGCGGCGCGGCATGGCAGGTGCCTCAGGCGCTCGCATAGGCCTCGGGATCGATGCGCCGCATCTCGGCCTCGATCCAGGTCTCGACTTCATGCATCAGTTCCTCCGGCTCGCGGCCTACGGCTTCGATGGGCCTGGCGATCGACATGTCGATCACGCCGGGGCGAAGCAGGAAGCTGCGCCGCGGCCAGCAGCGCGCCGAGCTGACGGCCACCGGCACCACCGGCCGCCCGGTGGCCACGGCAAGCCGCGCGCCACCGAGCTTGTAGATGCCCTGCCGGCCGCGCACCGTGCGCGTGCCCTCGGGAAAGATGATGATCCAGTGCCCGCGCGCCATCAGCCTGGCGCCCTGGATGGCCACGCGTTGCAAGGCCTCGGCGCGCTTGCTGCGGTCGATGTGGACCATGTCCAGCCGTGCCAGCCCCCAGCCGAAGAAGGGGATGTAGAGCAGCTCGCGCTTGAACACATAGGCCAGCGGATGCGGCATCAACGCGGGGAAGGCACAGGTCTCCCACGCCGACTGGTGCTTGGAAAGCAGGATCACCGAATCCGTCTTCGCGGCCGAGGGCAGGTTCTGCATGCCGTGCACCCGGTAGCGCACGCCGCAGATCGCCCGCGCGCCCCAGAGCACCGTGTGCGCCCAGGCGACGCACAAGGCGTAGACGGGGTTGCCTCGGACGAAGATCGAAAGCAGCAACACGCCGCTGGCAAAGATCACGACCATGAGCACGAGCCAGCAAAAGAAGACCGCCGAGCGCAAGACGCAGAGCAGCGTGCCCATCAGAGGCAAAGAGGCCACCCGATGCTCCCGCGTAGGCAAGGGCCCGTTCGCATTTCACTCCAGGTGACCGTAACCCGAGTCGGTCTTGCCGCCTTCGAAGTGCGCTGCGCGCTGATGCTTGATCAAGGACTCGGCAAACGCCGCCAGGTCGTGATGGACTTGCGCGCCGGGCACCGACTCGAGCAATCGCGCGATCGCCTCTTCGCCGAGCTTGGCGACTTTGCCGCTGCGCACGAGATGCGCCCTGCAGCCTGCGGCCGCACCGGCCTGCAGATCGCGCAGCGAATCGCCGACGACGGGCACCTCCGCCAGATTGACGCCGTAGCGCTCGCCGATCTGCACGAACAGGCCGGGCAGCGGCTTGCGGCAACTGCAGCCATCGAGCTCGGTGTGTGGGCAGAAGAACACGGCGTCGATGCGCCCGCCGAGCTTGTGCAGCGCCTGGTTCATCTTCGCGTGCATGGCGTTCAGGGCCGACATGTCGAACAGCCCGCGCCCGATGCCGGACTGGTTGGTCGCCACCACCGTGTGCCAACCAGCCTGATTCAGGCGCGCGATGGCCTCCAGTGCGCCCGGCAGCGGCACCCATTCGTCGGCCGACTTCACGAAGTCGTCGCGGTCCTCGTTGATCGTGCCGTCACGGTCGAGGATGACGAGCTTCATTGCACGCGGCTCGGTCATGTGGCCAGCTTCGAGAGGTCGGCGACGCGGTTCATCGCTGCGTGCAACGTCGCGAGAAGGCCGAGGCGGTTGGCGCGCAGCTTCGGATCGTCGGCGTTGACCATGACCGTGTCGAAGAAAGCGTCCACCGGCGCCTTCAGCGCGGCAAGCACCAGCAGCGAGCCGGCGTAGTCGAGGCCGTCGAACGCAGCCTCCGCCTGCGGCGCGACAACGGCCAAGGCTGCGGCAAGCGCCTGCTCACCACTCTCGAAGAGCAGCGTGCCGTCCACTTGCGCAACCACGTCGCCGTCTGCCTTCTTCAGGATGTTGGCGACGCGCTTGTTGGCCGAGGCCAATGCGAAAGCCTCAGGTAGCGCTGCGAATGCACGTACCGCATCGAGCCGCGGCACGACTTGATCCAAACGCGCAGGCGTCAACGTAAGTACCGCGTCAACCTCTGCGGCAGAGTAGCCCAACTCGCGCAGCGCTCCGGCCAACCTGTCGTAGATGAAGCCTCTCAGTTCGCCCTCGTGATCGCTCACCAATCCAGCCGGAAAGGCCGTGAATGCGATATGCACAAGACGAGGAAGAAACAGCGGCAAGCCCCGTTCCATCAACATCCGGATCACGCCCAGCGCATGGCGGCGCAGCGCGAACGGATCCTTGTCGCCGGTGGGCACCTGGCCGATGCCGAACAGACCCGCCAGCGTCTCGAGCTTGTCGGCTAGCGCAAGCGCGACGCCGGTCGAGCCGCGCGGCAGCACGTCACCCGCGAAGCGCGGCTTGTAGTGGTCCTCGATCGCGAACGCGATCTCGTCGGTCTCGCCGTCGTGGCGCGCGTAGTAGCCGCCCATCGTTCCCTGCAACTCGGGGAACTCGCCGACCATATCGGTCAGCAGGTCGGCCTTGGCGAGCATCGCCGCGCGGTCAGCCTGCTCGGCCGCCGCGGCGCCGCCGAGTTGCTGCGCGATCTCGCGCGCAATCGCGCGCACGCGCTGCATGCGCTCGCCGAGCGTGCCGAGCTTGCCGTGGTAGACGACCTTGTCCAGCCCCGGTACGCGCGACGCGAGGGTCTTTCTGCGATCCTGGTCGAAGAAGAACTTGGCGTCGGCCAGGCGCGGGCGGACGACGCGCTCGTTGCCTTCGATGACCCGGCTTGCATCGTCGGGCCGGATGTTGCTGACGACGAGGAAGCGGTTCGTCAGCCGGCCGCCAGCGTCCAGCAGCGGGAAGTACTTCTGATTGACCTTCATCGTCAGGATCAGGCACTCCTGCGGCACCTCGAGGAACTGCTCGTCGAATCGGCACACGAGCACGTTCGGCCGCTCGACGAGCGCGGTCACTTCGTCGAGCAGCGCTGCGTCGTCGATCGCCGTCAGGCCGGATCCCGCTGCCGCGGCATTAAGCTGGCGCACGAGTTCGGCGCGGCGCTCGGCGAAGCCCGCGATCACCGCGCCCTGCTCTTCGAGCTGCTGCGCGTAGTCGTCGGCGTGCTGCAGCACGATGGGATCCACCTTTGCCTCGAAGCGATGGCCGTGAGTCCGCCGGCCCGCATCGAGGCCGAGGGCGCGCACCGGCACCACCTCCGCGCCGTGCAGCGCCACCAGGCCGTGTGCGGGGCGAACGAACTTCACGCTCGTCCAGCCGTCGGCGAGCTGGTACTGCATCACCTTCGGAATCGGCAGGTTCGCAATGGCCTCGTCGAGCGCGAGTTGCAGCGCCTCGGCCAGGCTCGCTCCCTTCACCGCGCGCTCGAAGTACAGCGCTTCGGCCTTGCCGTCGACCTGGCGCTGCAGCGAGCCCGCGGCCGATGCGTCGGCGCCGAGCGTGGCAAGCTTCTTCACGAGCGCGGGCGTCGGCTGGCCGTCGGCGGCGAGACCGACCGCCACCGGCATCAGCTTGACGCGCTCGATTCGATCGTCGGCGCGGGCGGCAACATTGGAAACATGAACGGTCAGGCGGCGCGGGCTGGCGTAGGCTGTCCACTCGGGTGACGCAGGCATCAAGCGCTGGCGCGCCAGGCCGCTCGACACACCCTCGGCGAACGCGTCGCCGAGCATCTTGAGCGCCTTCGGCGGCAACTCTTCGACGAACAGTTCGACGAGCAGGTTCTTCGTCGTCATGTTCAGGCCGCCTCTTTCTGCTCGCGCTGCTCTTCGAGGCGGGCGACGACTTCGTCGGCCCAGGCCTTGGGCGCCATCGGGAAGCCGAGCCGGGCCCGGCTCTCCA
>CAIKUF010000065.1 GCA_903830565.1 uncultured bacterium
CGCCGCCATAGCCGCCGCCACCACCGCTGCGGCCACCGCCCCCGCCGCCATAGCCCCCGCCGCCGCCACCACCGCTGCGCGCGCCGCCGGCACCGCCGCCGCCGTAGCCGCCGCCACTGCCGCCGCCGTAGCCACCACCACCGCCGCTGCGGCCGCCACCACCGCCGAAGCCACCCGGACGCTCTTCGCGCGGGCGGGCCTCATTGACGACGATCGCACGGCCTTCAAGGGCCTGCCCATTCAGGCCGTTGATGGCGGCCTGCGCTTCCGCGTCGCTGCCCATCTCGACGAAGCCGAAGCCCTTCGAGCGGCCGGTATCGCGGTCCATCATGACCTTGGCCGAGGTGACGGTGCCGAACGGCGCGAACGCCTGTTGGAGTTCGTCGTCGCGCACGCCATAGGCGAGGTTACCGACGTAGAGTTTGTTGCCCATGAGAGGCGCCTTTCGTTTCCTGAATGAACTAACCTGTTCCTATGTGGAGCTTCAACCCGTCCAGAATCATTCAAGCCAAGGCGCCGCTACCGTACACGGAAATTTCATTATCAAGGAAATTGTGCGCAATGCGCGGCGCGGCGAGAGGCGGCGCCGTGCAGAGTGTTGTTTTCAGGCCAGCGATGGGGCCACTTTTTACGGGCTGCGCCCGTCGCAAACGCGCCAGTGCGACTTGTGCGGGCCTTCTTGACAACGCGCCGCCGCAGACTGGGCCGCGGCAGCAGTGTCGGGCCCAGAGTAGGGTTGGCGGCGTCGGTGCGAGGTCCGACGCCGCTCGTGGCTTACTCCCTGCTCAGCAGAAAAGCCCCGCTCTTGTTGGCGATGAGAGCGAGCTTGCCGTTGGTGACGAAGTCCGCCACCGTGGGCTGGCCGGCCAGGTTCATGCGGCTCATGCCGGACCACCGAGCGTTGTATGCAATCGTGCCTGTGAAGGCTGACAAACCGTCGATGTTCGCTGTGAAATCCGTGGCGGCAACCGTTGCGGTGCCGGTTCCGCCGACGCTTGTCGCGGCACGCCAGCTTCCCTCGAACTGCGAGGTCGCGGTCGTCGCTTCGGGCATGGCAAGCGACATGCCGACATAGGGGGACTTCGGGTCGGACACATCTCGGAATTGGGAGACGAGCACCTTTTGCCCGGCGACCGTGAAGGCCTGCAAGACCGATGTGTGGCCCGTATCTGTGAACGAGTATCGCCCCCCCCCACTGCTGGCTGGCAAGCTGACGTCTTGAACTATGTCCGCAGGCGCACAGGCGCTCATGCCGACGTTCTTCTTGCAGTAGGTACTGGCAAGATTGTTGAGACCGAAGGCCCAGCCATTGCCGTGCGGGAACGCGCAGGTGGTGTACCCCTGGTCGTACGTGCAGTCGTAAATGACCTCGTTCCAGTTCCCATCGAGATCGCTCGCCGCCAAGATGGGCGCGCGGGTGGCGATCACCGGGGTCAGGCTTTGCCTGCCGTTGGTGGACGCGAGGATCACGCCGGTCAGCGTCTTGTCGTCGACCCGGTACAGGCGCACGGTGAGCGCCTTGCCGGCGACCGTGAAGCCGGTCGGAAACACGTATGCACCATCGGCGTCGATCTTCATCGACCCCAAGCTGACGCTGGTCGCGCGGGTGGTGGCGATGTCGGGGTTGGCAAACTTGAGCGTGCCAGCCTCGATATCGAGCGTCATGTCGAAATAGCCGCCCATGCTGATCGCCGCATAGGTGCCGGTCAGCGGCGACACGTTCGAAGGCGGAGGCACCGGGGGCGATGTGTCGCTTCAGCCGCCACCGCAGGCGGAAACGAGGACGACGGCAAAAACTGCAATCCAACTCGACAAGCGTTTCATATCCCAACTCCTTCCAAGGAACGGGTGTTCCACGTCCGTCCAGTCTAGGCAGCGCGCAAGCTGTCGCAGGGTGTTTCCGACCTATAGAAAAGCGCCGAAAGCGTGCACTTTGTCACGTATTCAGCCCTCAAGCTTGGGCGCAGGCGAGAATCGCGCATGGACATCTACAAGCCGCTGGTCGCCTTGCTGGCCATCGTCAATCCGATAGGTGCGGTGCCGTTCTTCATCCACTTCACCCAGAACCTGAACCGGGCCCAGCGCCAGCGCACGATCCGCGTGGCCTCGTTCACCGCCTTCATGGTCATCGCGGTGAGTGCGGTGGCCGGCCTGCGCATCATCGAGTTCTTCGGTATCTCGCTGGCCTCTTTTCAAGTCGGTGGCGGCACCTTGCTGCTCATCTCGTCGCTGCAAATGCTCAATGCCAAGCCGGCCGAGTCGCGCACCGACACCGTCAGCGAAGGCGACACCAAGCTCGACGCCGGCGACAGCATCGCGGTCGTTCCGCTGACCATCCCGCTGCTCACCGGGCCGGCGACGATCTCGACCGTCGTCATCTACGCCGACAAGGCGCACCACTGGTGGGAGCATGCCGTGCTGGCCGGCTACGGTGTCGTGATCGGGCTCGCGGTGTGGGTCAGCTTCAGCCTCGCCGGCACGATCTCGCGCGTGCTCGGCAAGACCGGCATCAACGTGATGACGCGCCTGATGGGCTTGATCCTCGCCGCGCTGGCGGTGGAAGTGATGTCCGACGGGCTGCTCAAGCTGTTTCCGGTACTGGCCGGCCGCTGACGGCGCAGCGCCTGCAAAGCAAAGCAGGATTTCTTCGTTCACGCCGCCGCGGGCGGCACCTAGAGTGCGGCTGTCCCTCAGCTTCGACGACTCGCCCGTGAACATTCCTTCCTCCTTCCAACCCGCCCGCCGCGCGCTGGCGCTGGCGGCCGCCGCAAGCCTCGCCTTCACCGCGCTGCCGGCGCTGGCCGACACGACCCTCCTCAACGTCAGCTACGACCCGACGCGCGAGCTGTACCAGGACTTCAACGCCGCCTTCGCCAAGCAATGGAAGGCCAAGACCGGCGAGACGCTGACCGTCAAGCAGTCGCATGGCGGCTCGGGCAAGCAGGCGCGCTCGGTCATCGACGGGCTGGACGCCGATGTCGTGACCCTCGCGCTGGCCTACGACGTCGACGCTCTGCACGACCACGGCAAGCTCGTTCCCGCCGACTGGCAAAAGCGCCTGCCGAACAACGCGTCGCCCTACACGTCGACCATCGTCTTTCTCGTCCGCAAGGGCAACCCGAAGAAGATCACCGACTGGCCCGACCTCGCGCGCAGCGGCGTCGACATCATCACGCCCAACCCCAAGACCTCGGGCGGCGCGCGCTGGAACTACCTCGCCGCATGGGGCTATGCGCTCAAGCAGCCGGGAGGCAACGCCGACAGCGCGAAGGCCTTCGTCAAGCGCATCTACGCCAACGCCAAGGTGCTCGACTCCGGCGCCCGCGGGTCGACGACCACTTTCGTCGAACGCGGCATCGGCGACGTGCTGATCGCGTGGGAGAACGAGGCCTACCTGTCGGTCAAGGAACTCGGCGAGGGCAAGTTCGAGATCGTCACGCCGTCGCTGTCGATCCTGGCCGAGCCACCGGTCAGCGTGGTCGACAAGAACGTCGACAAGAAAGGCACGCGTAAGGTCGCGACCGCCTATCTCGAATACCTCTATTCGCCCGAAGGGCAGGAGATCGCCGGCAAGAACTACTACCGCCCGCGCGACGCCAAGGCGGCGGCCAAGTACGCCAAGCAGTTCAGCCCGGTCAAGCTGTTCACGATCGACGAACTGTTCGGCGGCTGGCGCCTGGCGCAGAAGACCCACTTCGACGACGGCGGCGTGTTCGACCAGATCTACGCGCCGGGATCGAAGTAGCCTGCGTCAACTCAGCCCGACCGTTATGCACTCTTCGCATCGCGCGCCGAGGTTGCTCATCGTTCCCGGCCTGCACGACAGTGGGCCGACGCACTGGCAGACCTGGCTGCAGGGCCGCCTCGAAGGCGCGCAGCGCGTGCGCCAGCGCGACTGGAAGAGCCTGCACCTGGAGCGCTGGGCCGAGCGCATCGGCACCACGCTCGATCGCGCCGGCGACGGCCCTTGGATTGCCGCCGCGCACAGCTTCGGCTGCCTGGCGCTGGCCCGGCACCTGCAGCTTCGCCCGGACTCGGCGATTCGCGCGGCGCTGTTTGTCGCCCCCGCCGAGCCCGACAAGTTCGGTGTCGCCGCGCTGCTGCCGCAGCGGTGCCTTGCGATCGCGAGCGCCGTCGTCGCCAGCGACACCGACCCGTGGATGAGCACCGCCAGCGCGCGCCGCTGGGCCCAGCGCTGGGGCGCGAGCTACACCAGCCTCGGCGACGCCGGGCACATCAACGCAGCCTCCGGCTTCGGGCCGTTGCCGCTGGCGCTGCACTGGGTCGACGCGGCTCGCGAACGCCTCTTGCGCGAGGCCGCGCCCGAGCACGCCGATCTGCCAGAAGGCTCGTTCGCCATCTGACACTTCGTCACGCGCCCAGGCCGTCGACAGCCGGCCGCCGCGTCGAATCGGCGCGCAGTTGCGCCGTCAGTGCGTACCAGTCCAGGCGCCGCGTCGCCACCATCACGGCCGCGAGGACGACGAACAGCAGCAGCGAGCCGAGCACGAGCGCGGTCTGCTCCATCTGCAGCAGGGCATAGAGCGCGGCATAGAGCAGCGCGACGCCGCCGCCGAACGCCAGGCCCGGTCGCCAGCCGTGCAGGATGTGGTGCGCATAGAAGGTCAGCAGCGCCGTGCAGGCGACGCTTGCGCCGAGATAGGCCCAAGCGAACGCGACGTGCTCGGAGAGGCTCAGCAGCAGCAGGAAGAACAGCGTCAGCGCAGAGCCGACGAGCAGGTACTGCATCGGGTGCACGCGCAGGCGGCGCATCACTTCGACGAGGGCGACGCCGACCAGCGTTAGCACGACGAAGAGCAGGCCGTACTTGACCGCGCGGTCGCTCAGCACATAGGTGCTGACGGGGTCGATGAAGCCGACGCCGAAGCTGTCGACGCAAGTCGGATCCGTCCGGTCGTTCTGCATTGCGAGCGTCGTCAAGGCGCACTGCTTGGTGCCGGCAAGCACCATCTGCGGCGCCGTCGTGGCCAGCGAACTGACCTGCCACTGCGCCTTGAAGTCGCGTTCGGTAATGGTGCGCGAGGTCGGCAGGAAGCGCCCGCCGAATGAAGGGTGCGGCCAATCGGCGTCGAGCTGGACGCGTGTCTCGTCACCGACGGGCACCCAGGCCAGACTCCGTGTGCCGGCGAGGTTGAACGCGATGTCCAGACGCAATGGGGCGTCGTAGTTGAGGTCGTCCTTCAGCACGGAATGAAAGCCGCGCGGTCCGGCGTTGATCAGGCTCCCCGGGAGCACGGGCAGGCTCTGCGTTCCGATGCGCACCGACGCCGCCTGGATTCCGCGCGCATCGGTCACCGCGATGCCCAGCGTCGCGGCCTCGCAGCGCACCATCCCGTTGGAATACTCGGCCACCGGCTTGAGCTGGGCCAGGTCGGTCCAGTCCGCAGTGATGTGGGCCTTCGCGAGATAGCTGTTGATCTTGAACAGCCCACGGTAGCGCGGCTCGATGCCGGCGCTGGCCGTCACGTCCAGCGTGCGCGGCCAGGCCGCGAGGGAGAAGTCGCGGTGCTGGCGCACGAGCCGGCGCTCCTTGCCTTCGCCTTCGAATTGCTCCCAGGTCTCGCGGCACTGGCGCTGCAGCACCGGCCCGAGCACGGTCTGCGCGCCGGCCAGCGCATCGGCGACGCTCGTCTCGGCTTCGCGCTGCCGGCCCTCGCGTTCGCGCACGATCTCGGAGATGGCCTGCAGGCCCCAGAGCAGGACCACCAGCACAGCCAACAGCGCCGCGACTTTGCCCAGGAAGTAGAACCTCATTTCGCGCTCCGACCGTTGTTGACGACGACCGAGTGTCGGCAGCGCCGGTGAGCGGCGGATGAAGTTCGTGAAGCGAGTGTGAAGTCAGTGGTGGGGCGCTAGCGGCAACACCATTTCCACGCGCAGGCCGGGGTCGGCGCGGGTGATGTGCAGGCGTCCCTTGTGCAGGGCCATGACTTCGCGAACGATCGCGAGGCCGAGTCCGGAACCCTTGCGCAGCGTCTCGCCACTCGCTGCCGGGCGCGGCGTCGAGAAGAAGCGCTCGCCGAGCCGCGGCAGCGCGAAATCCTCTACGCCCGGCCCGCGATCGCGCACGCCAAGGCGGGCCTCGGTCGCCGTCGCGTCCAGGCGCAGTTCGATGCACGACGCTGCCGGCGCGAAGTCGATCGCGTTCTCGAGCACGTTGCCGAAGGCGAGCTCCAGCAGTTCCGCTTCGCCTTGGACGACGGCCGCATCGCGGTGCACCCAGACGATCGTCAGCTCGCGCTGGCGCGCTCGTCCGGCGGCCCGCAGCAGCGCGCACTCGACGCAATCGCCCAAGTCGAGCGCGACCGCGTGCTCCAGCGAGCGCCGATGCTCCAGCTTCGACAGTTCGAGCAGGCGCTCGACCAGCGACTGCTGGCGCTGCACTTGGTCCTGGATCTGGCGCGCGAAGCTCTGCCGGTCGGCGGCCGGCAGATCGTCCTGCAATAGTTCGGCCGCGCCGGCGATTGCCGCCATCGGGCTCTTGAGTTCGTGCGTCAGCGCGCGGACGGTCTGCTCAAGGCGCTCGCGGCCTTCGAGGCGGTCTCGCATCGACTCGATGGCGGTCGCCAGCTCGCCGAGCTCGCCCGACAAGTGCGGCGCGTCCAGGCGTTCGCCAAACTGCACCTGCTGCGCATAGCGCCGCAGCCGGCGCACCGACCACACGACCCAGCCGGTGACGAGAATGCCGACGCCGAGCGAAAGCCCCAGCAACCACAACCCCTGCAGCAGGATCTTGCGCTCGGCTCGGTCGACGAACATCTGCACCGTGCGCATCGGCTTGGCGACCGTGAGCACACCGATGACGCGGTCGGCGCTCACCACCGGCGCGGCCACGTACAGCACCGAGCTGCTCTCGTCGGCGACGACCTCGCGCGTTGCGCGCGCGCCGTAGCGCCCGTTCAAGGTCAGGGCCACGTCGCGCCAGCGCGAGTAGTCCTGCCCGATCGCGCTCGCTCCGCTCGCCAGCCCGGAATCGAAGACCACGCGGCCGCTGGCATCGGTCAGGTAGACGCGGTAGTCGAGCGTCTGTTTCGAAAGGCCCCAGATCTTCGCGTCCACCGGCCTCGATGCGTAGTCGCTCACGGCGCGCGCGAATGCCGAGCCATCGAGCGTGCCGCCGGCTTCGAGCCGCGCCAGGTCGTCGCGCGCCAGTTCGGCCAGGATGTTGGCGGTGTCGACGAGCATGTCCTCCATCACCTCGCGCACGCTGGGCCGCACCTCGAGGACGAAGACGCGCAGGACGAAGAATGCCGCGATGCCGGTGATGACGAAAAAGCCCAGCAGCAGCCGCAGGCCGAGCTTCACGCGGGGGCCTGCGGTGGCGCGGAGGCGGGCAGGTCGAGCGAGTAGCCGAGGCCCCGATGGGTCACGATCAGATCGAGATCAGGCCGCAGCTCGCGCATCTTCGCGCGCAACGTCTTCACGTGCGTGTCGACCGTGCGGTCGGTGCTCTCGGCGTCGTGGCCCCAGACCGCGCTCAGCAGCGCATCGCGCGACCACACCTTGCCCGGCGAACGCAGCAGCGCTTCGAGCAGCCCGAACTCGCGCCGGGTGAGGCTGAGCCACGCCGACCCGAGGCGGATGCGCGCACCCGCGCGATCGCATTCGATCAAGGCCTGCTGGGTCTGCCGCTGGCCGTGCGCCGCCATCGCGCCGCGGCGCAGCAGCGCGCGCATACGCGCGCATAGCTCGCGCGTGCTGAACGGCTTGACGAGGTAGTCGTCGGCGCCGAGCTCCAGGCCCAGCACGCGGTCCATCTCTTCGCCGCGGGCGCTCAGCATCAGGACCGGCAGCGCGCCCTGGCGGCGGATGTCGCGGCACAGGTCGAGCCCGCTGCCGTCGGGCAGGCCGACATCCAGGATCGCCGCTGCGTAAGGCGGGTCGCGCTGCGCCAGCAGCTTCGATGCTTCGTGCAGAAGCAGCACATGGTCGACGCGAAAGCCCTCGCGTTCCAGCGCGTAGACGACGGTGCGGGCGATTGCGGGGTCGTCTTCGACGAGCAGCAGCTCTGGTCGCATGAGGGCGATTCTGCCAAAGGGGGGCCTTAGGCCTTGACCTTTGACGCGCGCGCCGCGGTTTGCGGCAGCGTCAGCGTGAACTCGACGCCGTCGGCGACGTTGCGCGCGCTGATCGTCCCGCCCATCTTCGCCATGTAGGTCTTGGCGACGAACAGGCCCTGGCCGCGGTGGGCGCCGAGTTCGCCCTCGGGGCTGCCGGAGACGCCGTATTCGAAGATCGTGTCGATGATTTGCTCAGCGATCGGCGGCCCCGGGTTATGGATGCGCACACTGGCCGCGCCGTCGGTGGGCGCTTCCAGCGTGATCGTGATCGGCGTTCCCGCGGGCCGGAAGCGCTCGGCGTTGCGCAGCACATGCGTCACCGCTTCTTCGAGCGAATACTCGTCCGCCCGCACCCGCACCGGCCGCCCGGTCGCGACGAAGACGACTTGCTCGATGCCCATGTAGGGCGCGTTCGCCGCCACGTTGGCGAGGAACTCTTCGAGGTCCAGCGCCTGCAACTGCAGCGTCGTCGTTGCGATCGCCTCGCTCGGCGATGCGTTGCCGTAGAGCACGCGCACCGCCTGCAACATCCGGCTGACGTAGCGCCGGCTGGGGTCCGCGGGCTCGGCGTGCAAGGCCATCAGCGACTGCAGCGGCGAGAGGATCTCGTGGCCGACGGCGTGCCACATGTCCTTCTCCTGCTCGGCGCGGATCTGCTCGCGCCGCAGGTCTTCGTTGACGCGATGCAGCAGGTCCTGCAAGCCCTGCGCGAGCACGCCCAGCTCGTCGCTGCCGCGCAGGTCCGAGAGATCGACGCTCGCCAGCCCGTCGGCCGCGCGCACGCCGGTCGAGACGCTGGCGGCGCGCTTGGTCAGCAGCGTGATGCGGCGGATGATGCGCAGCTCGATGGCGAGCCAGGTCAGCAGGACGGCGAGCAGCATCGCGCTGACGAACCACGAGACCCGCGTCGCCACCGCGGCCAGGCCCTGGTTGACCGTGCGCACGTCGCCGGTGAGCACGATCTCGTGGCGGCCGAGCGGCGTCGCGATGAGCTCGCGCGCCTCGATCGGCGCGTCGAAGCCATCCACCGGCAGGCGGCGAATCAGGCGGTCCAGCCACGGCGAAGAGGGCTCGGCGTTGTCGCTCGCGCCGACGAGGCGGAACAGCTCGCGCGGCGCGCCGTCGGCGGACGTCGCCAGCTTGCGCACGCTGAGCGTCTCGCCGGGCAGCAGCAGCGCCTGCAGGTCGGCGAGCGAGAACGGCAGCACCGCGCCTTGGGCGTCGCTGTCAAACAGCGGCGGCGCTTCGCCCGGCGCCAGCACCTGTACCCGAACGACGACCTGGTCGAGGTCGGGCGGCGGCCAGACCGGGCGCTTCTGGAACAGCGCGTCGCGAAAGACCTCCACCGGCAGGCGCACCGACATGAAGGAGCGCTTCGCGCAATCTGCATCGTCGGCCCGCGCCGGATCGACGCAGCGCCCCTCCTGCCACAGCCAGCCGCGAAAGTCGCGCACCGGGCGCGTCGAGGGCGTCACCGGAACGCCATCGACGAAACCGGTCAGGCGGCCGCGCACGCCGGTGAAGCCGCCGTCGTCCAGCACCTCGAACGGCGCGATCCAGCGGTAGGTCTGGCCGCGCAGTGTGACCGTGATGCGAACGCGGTGGCTGCGAGCCAAGTCCAGCTCGCCCGGCAGGTGGGCCGCGAGCGGGCCGCTCGCGAAGCTGCCGATGATGTAGATGAAGCCGCCCGCGTAGGGGTTGTTGCCGACGGCCGCGCACAGCGTCGAGCCGTCGGGGTACTGCAGCAGGCAGCCGGCCATCTCGGCCGCCTGCTGGGCCTTGTTGCGGTCGTCGAAATCGATCGCCGAGAACGGCAGCACCAGCGGGTGCAGCGGCGTTGCGGGCCGCTGCGCGAGGCCCGGGTTGAGCAGCGCGAGCTGGCCCGTCGGGTGGCGCAAGCGCGCCGCGATCTGGGCCTGGTTCTTGTGCAGGCCCTCGGCGTAGTTGAGGTGGCTGCGCTCCTTCTCGTCCTGCAGCACGTTGACCGCCAGCGCCAGCGTCGCCAGCGCAAGCAGCGCGAACGCGCCGCGAAAGAAGACGCGCAGCCGAAACGGCACGCGCCCGGGCAGCCTGAGCCAGCTGATCAGGGCACCTTCGTGCTGCGCACTCCGGTATTCGCCCTTGGGGCGGCCCGGCGGGCTCATGCCTTCGCCGGTGCCCAGCGAAAGCCGCGCATCGGCACGTTCTCGATGCTGTCGAAGGCGGGGTCGATCTCGCGCAGCGCGTCGCGAATCGTGCTCACGTGCTTGCGCACGTTGTCGCGGTTGCGGCCGCTCTTGACGACCTGGAACAGCTCTTCGTACGAGACCACGTCGCCGCGCCGCTGGTGCAGCACCGCGAGGATGCGCTGCGCCGTCAGCGGCAGGTTCACGCGCTGGCCGCGCCAGATCGGCGAGTTCTGGCGCAGCGGGTCGAGTGAGAGCTCGCTCGTGGCGGGCGCCGCCGCGCTGGCGGGGGCTGCGCCGCCCTTGTCCTTCGCCGCGCGCAGCATCTCGAGGAAGGTGTCGATAAAGTCGGCCTCCTCGAAGGTCGTCTTCTGCAGGTAGTCCCAGGCGTCGAGCGCCTTCATGATGCTGCGGTAGATCGTCGCCGGCATGGCCGAGACGACGAGCACCGGCGTCGCCCGGTGCTTGTTGATGGTGTTGATGATCGCGACGCCCGCATGGCGCTCGCGGCCAAGCTCGATGTCGAGCACGACCACGTCGTAGCGCTCGCGCGCGATCGCCGCCTCGGCGTCGTCGCGCGTGAACCATTGGTGGACGACGATGCCGGGGCGCGCGGCTTCGATCCAGCCCCTGAGCTGGTTGCTCGTCGGAACGTCGTCCTCGATCACGGCCACGGTTGACATGCCATCCACTCCCGCAGCGAGCGGCGCTGCGTGGCGATTATTGGCCGGCGCCGCGCGCTTGGGTGTGAGTGTTTCTTCCGCGCCCGTCCGGCCGCTCTCACGGGCGCGAGTGAAGTGCCCCGGCGAGCCCGTTGAGTGCTCCGCGGCGTCATCGAAGAATGGGGCGCAGAGAGATGCACCGCCCCGGACGATCCCTCACACCCGCCAAGACAACGGAGTCACCGCCATGAACGAACGCCTCAAGACCCTGGCCCAACAACTTCGCACCGGCCTCGCCGCCGGCGGCACGCGAATCGGCAGCGGCGCGGTGCGCGTCGGTCGCGGCGTGCTCAATGCCCGCGTGCTGATCCTCGTCCTTGCGATCAGCGCTGCCAGCGCCTACGCGCTGATCATGCATCCACCCGTGCAGACGGTGCCGCGCGGCGACCTGGGCGTGCGCACCAATCAGTTCAGCGGCGGCGTCGACCAGTTTCGCGAAGGCACGGTCGTCGTGCTGCCCGGCCTGCACGAACTGCACGTCTACCCGCTGCGCGACCAGATATACCGCCCGGTGCAAGGCCGCCAGGCCACCGGTGAAGGGGCGTTCCAGTCGGTCGAAGGCCTGTCGCTCGGCGTCGACCTCGCGGTGCGCTACGCGCTCGACCCGGCGCGCATCGCGGCGATGTCGAAGAACCTGCCCGACGACATCGGCGGCGAGATCGTGCAGCCCGCGGTGCAGGGCGTAATCTACAAGGTGTTCACGCGTTATACAGTGCGCGAGATCTTTTCGACCAAGCGGGCCGAGATCCAGCAGGCCATCGAAACCGAGCTGCGCGCCAAGCTCGCCGCCGACGGCATCCTGCTGCGCAGCGTGCAACTCGGCAAGGTCGACCTGCCGGAGGACTTCAAGCGCGGCATGGACCGCCTGCTGGCCGAGGAGCTCGAGAGCGAGAAGATGCGCTATACGCTCGAACTCAAGGGCAAGCAAGTGCAGGCCACCGAGCTCGAAGCGCAGGCCGACAAGGTGCGCCGCGAAACCAACGCCTCCGCCGCGGCCAACGAGCAGGTGATCGCCGCGCGCGCGCAGGAAGAGGCGATGAAGCACGTGCTGCCGTTCAAGCAAAAGCAGATCGAGCAGCGCCAGTTCGAGGCCGAGGCCGAGAAGGTCACGCGCATCAAGGGGGCCGAAGCGAGCGCGCAGGCGCGGCGCATCGAAGCCGCGGGTGAGGCCGAGTCGCGCCAGAAGCTGGCCGACGCCGAGGCCTACCGCATGGAAAAGGTGGGCAGGGTCGCGAGCGAGCAGATGGCCCGCGACGGTGCGCTCCTCAGCCGCCACCCGCTGCTGATCCAGAAGACGGTTGCCGACAAGCTCTCCGACAAGATCTCGGTCATCATCGCGCCGCCCGGCACGAACGGCCAGTTCATCGCCGCCGGCCTGGTCGGTGGTGCGCAACCCGCGTCGGCGAACGAAGCCGTTGCCGCCAAGGAGGGCGAATGATGTTCGCTGCCGCCGCACTGGCCGCCGTGGCCATCGTCGCCCAGGACCAATCCGCGCTGCGCGCCGCGCCGCGCGACTCGGCCGCCCAGCATGCGGTTCTTACGCAGGGCGACACGCTGGAGATCCGCGGCCAGCGCATGGACTACCTGCAGGTCTACGACCACCGCCGCGAGCGCGCCGGGTTCGTCCGCGCCTCGCAGGTGCGGCTGACCACGCTCGCGCCCGAGGAAGCGCCAGCCCTGCTCGCGGTGCTGCGCTTCCTGCGCGACGCGCCGGGCTCGGAAGCGCTGGGGATTGCCTACGCGGCCGCTTATCTGAAGGCCGCGCCGGCCGACGCGATCACCGGCGAACCCTTCGACGCCCTCGGAGGCATGGCCGAGCGGCTGGCGCGGCGCGCGTCGGCGGCGCAGGGCAAGACCGCCGAGATGGCCGCCGCGCAGATGGAAGTCGCCGCCTCCTACGGCGTGAACTTCAAGGGCTACGAGCACGAAGGCGCGATCCGCCTGTGCTACGACGGCGAGGCCTTTCGCCGCGTGCTCGCGCTGGCGACGGATGCACCGCAGCGCGCCCGCGCCGCGCTCGCGCTGACGCGGCACGACTGCGTCGACCCGGCCCTGTCGCCTATCGAGCGCCCGCTACTCGACCAGTGGCGTGCCGAGGTGCTAGACCGCATCGACAACGCGCAGTTCGCGCAGTTGCCCGAGCAGACGAAGAACCGCCTGCGTCTGCGCCGCGCTGGCGTGTGGTCGCAGATCGCGTTCCAGCAGGCGCGCAAGGGTTCCTCGCCCCAGGCCGCGGCGCAGCGCGCGTTGACCGAGCTCGCAGCCGTCAACAAGACCGAGCTCAGCGACAGCGACCAGGTTGACTACACCGAAGCCGCGATGCGTGTTGGCGCGTCGCGCTGGGCGGCCGTGCCGGCCGTGCCCACGACCGGTGCGCTGGAGATCAAGACCGAGCCCGGCGCGCCCGGCGAGACCTGCGTGCTGCTGACCGATGCACGCCATGCGAACGCGCAGCCGCTCGCCAGACGCTGCACCTATGGCACGGTATGGGCGGCCTCGGCGAGCGCGAGCCCGAACGGCCGCGCGCTGGCACTGGCCGTACAGCCGCTGGCCACGTGGCGCGAGCTGTGGGTCTTTCGCCGCCAGGCCGACGGCTGGAGCATCGATGTCGTGCCGCCCGCGGCGAGCAACCCCGACCTCGGCTACATCGAGTTTTCCGGTTGGGTGCCGGGCAACGACAAGATGCTGCTCGCCCGCGAAGCGCGCACCGAGCGCGGCGACAGGCGCACGCTGGAGGTGGTGTCGCTCGCCAGCCTGGCGACGGAGCACCAGGGCAGCGCCGCGAGCCCGCCGCTGCTGTTCGGCAAGTGGCAGGACCCGGCCTGGAAACGGCAGACCGTGGCATTGCGCTGAAGCCCAGGGACAAGCGATGAGTGTGGGCACTCGTGCGCCGTATGCGAACCCGACACTACCCTGTAACCTCGCGCCTGCGGTTCGCGGCGCGACACGCCGGCGTCGACAGGGAATGGTGACAACGTGAACGAAGTGCAGAAGAGGGGACGACGGGCGGCGCTGGCCGCGCTCGCGTCCGGCTGTGTCCCTTGGCTCGCCTGGGCGGCGCGCGCAGGGGGCTTCCCCGATCGGCCGGTGCGCCTGGTCGTGCCGTATTCGGTCGGTGTCGGGCCCGACGTGGTGGCGCGCAGCGTTGCCGAGCGTCTGGCGCAGCAATGGGGCCAGACGGTGATCGTCGACAACAAGCCGGGCGCCTCGGGCATCGTTGCCTTCGGTGAGGTCCGGCGCACGCCAGCCGACGGCTACACGCTGTTCCTGGCCGACACGGCGACGATGGCCGTCAACCCGCTGCTGCACGCCTCGCTGCCCTACGACCCGGTGCGCGACCTGGTGCCGCTGACGCTGCTCTTTCGCGCCACCTTCGTGCTCTGGGTCGGCGGCGGCAGTCGCTTTCGCACGCTGGCCGCGCTGCTCGACGCCGCACGTCGCGCGCCCGGCAGCGTCAGCTACGCCACGCTCGGCAACGGCCATGCGAGCCACGTCGCGATCGAGACTTTCGCCCGCGCGGTCGGTGTACGCATGCTGCACGTTCCGTTCAAGGACGCCGGCGCGCTGTTCACGGCGGTGGCAGCTGGCGACGTCGACCTGACGGCGTTCGGCATCAACACCGTCGCCGGCCTCATGGCCAGCGGCAAGCTGCGCCCGCTCGCCGTGGCGGCGAAGGCACGGCTCGCGAGTCACCCCGACATCCCGACCCTGGTCGAGGCCGGCGGCCCGCCCATTGAGATGCACCCCTGGGCCGCGCTGGTGACGGTGGTAGGCACGCCGTCGGCGATCACCCTGCAATTGCAGCAGGACATCGCCGCCGCGCTCGGCTCGGCCGAGGTGCGCCGCCGCGCCGAGCAGGCCGGCTTCGAGATCACGCCGTCGACGCCGAAGGCGCTGCGCGAGCGCGTCGAGGCCGACATCGCGCTCTACGCGCCGCTGGTCAGCGAGGGCCGCATCGCCCGCATGTGACCCCCGGCCGGCGCCGCGCCGGCCGCCGTGAATTGCAGTGCACAGATATCGAAATAGGAATTTCGTTGTTCCTGTTCGGGCGAAGGCTGGCTACCCTCGCGCCTCCTCGTTGAATCAGGATTCACGCATGTTGTCGAAAGCGCACGTTTCGGCCGCTCTGGCGGCCGCGCTCGTCTTGTCCACCGCCGTGCAGGCGCAGCCGGCGGCTGACTCGCTGCTCAACGTCTCGTACGACGTCAGCCGTGAGCTGTACAAGGACATCAACCCCGCCTTCGCCGCGCAGTGGAAGGCCAAGACCGGCCAGACGCTCGCGATCAAGCAGTCGCACGGCGGGTCGAGCGCGCAGGCGCAGGCGGTCGCCAACGGGCTGGAAGCGGACGTGGTGACGATGAACCAGTCGACCGACGTCGACCTGCTCGCCGAACGCGGCCTCGTGGCACCGGACTGGCGCAAGCGCTTCCCGCACGGCGCCGCACCCTACACGTCGATCTCAGTGTTCCTGGTCCGCAAGGGCAACCCGAAGAAGATCCTCGACTGGGCCGACTTGGCGCGGCCTGGCCTCGCGGTCATCATCCCGAACCCGAAGACCTCGGGCAACGGGCGCTACACCTATCTCGCTGCCTGGGGCAGCGTGCTCGCCAAGGGCGGCAGCGAAGCGCAGGCGCGCGAGTTCGTCGGCAAGCTGCTCGCCAACGTGCCGGTGCTCGACGGCGGCGGGCGCGGCGCCACCACCACATTCACCCAGCGCAACATCGGCGATGTGTTGGTGACCTTCGAGAACGAGGCTGCGCTGATCGCGCGTGAGGTCGGCAAGGAGCAGTTCGACATCGTCTACCCGAGCCTGACCATCGAGGCCGAGGCGCCGGTGGCTGTCAACGAGAAGGTCACTGCCAAGCGCGGCTCGCGCGCCGCGGCGCAGGCCTACCTCGACTTCCTGTTCTCGCCGGCCGGGCAAGAGATCATCGCCAAGCACGACTTCCGCCCGCGCGATGCCGCGGTGCTCAAGGCCAACGCGCAGCGCTTCCCGCCTGTCAAGACCTTCACCGTCGACTCTCTGCTCGGCGGTTGGGGCGCGGTCTACAAGCTGCACTTCGGCGACGGCGGCGTGTACGACCAGTTGATCGTCAAGCGCTAATGAATTCGGTGGTCTTCGCGGCGCCGCCGCTGGCGCCCATGGCCGGCGCCAGGCGAGCGCCGCGCCGCGTGCTGCCGGGCTTCGGTCTCTCGCTCGGCTATGCGATCACCTACCTGTCGCTCTTGGTGCTGATCCCGCTCTCGGCGGTGTTCTTCAAGACGGCGACGCTGGGCTGGGAAGCGTTCTGGAACGTCGTCACGGCGCCGCGCGTGGTCGCCTCGTACAAGCTCAGCTTCGGCGTCTCGCTGCTCGCCGCCGGGCTCAACGCCGTGTTCGGGCTGATGCTCGCCTGGTCGCTGGTGCGCTACACCTTCCCCGGCAAAAGAATCGTCGACGCGCTCGTCGACCTGCCGTTCGCGCTACCGACCGCCGTCGCCGGCATTGCGCTGACGGCGCTCTACGCGGGCAACGGCTGGCTCGGCTCGTGGCTGGAGCCGCACGGCATCAAGGTCGCGTTCACGCCGCTCGGCATCCTCGTCGCGCTGACCTTCATCGGCCTGCCTTTCGTCGTTCGCACCATGCAGCCGGTGCTCGAAGACCTGGACACCGAGCTCGAAGAGGCGGCGACGAGCCTCGGCGCGCACCGCTGGCAGACCTTTCGCCACGTCGTGCTGCCCATCCTCACGCCGGCGCTGCTGACGGGCTTCGCGCTCGCCTTCGCGCGCGCGGTGGGCGAATACGGCTCGGTGATCTTCATCGCCGGCAACCTGCCGATGGTCTCCGAGATCACGCCGCTGATGATCATCACCAAGCTCGAACAGTACGACTACGCCGGCGCGACCGCGATCGCCGCGGTAATGCTCGTCGTCTCGTTCGTGCTGCTGCTGGCGATCAACGGCCTGCAGGCCTGGGCCGCGAAGAGCCGCGGCGTCGGCGCCGGGAGGTCGCGCTGATGGCCGTTGCAGCGACCTTGCCGCTGGGCGCAGCACGGGTTCATTCCGAGCGCTTCGAGTTCAACCCGGCGACGCGCGAATCGCGCTGGGTGCGGGTGATCGTGCTGACGGTCTCGCTCGTGTTCTTCGTCGTCTTCCTGCTGCTGCCGCTTCTCGTCGTGTTCGCCGAGGCCTTTCGCAAGGGCTGGCACACCTACATCGGCGCGCTCGTCGAGCCCGACGCGGTGTCGGCGATGCTGCTCACGCTCACCGCGGCGGCGATCTCGGTGCCGCTCAACCTCGTGTTCGGCGTCGCCGCCGCGTGGGCGGTGACGAAGTTCGACTTTCGCGGCAAGCAATTGCTGGTCACGCTGATCGACCTGCCGTTCTCGGTCTCGCCGGTGGTGGCGGGCCTCATCTACGTGCTGATGTTCGGCGCCCAGGGCTGGTTCGGGCCGTATCTGCAAGCGCACGACATCAAGATCATCTTCGCGGTTCCCGGCATCGTGCTGGCAACGGTGTTCGTGACCTTCCCCTTCGTGGCCCGCGAGCTGATCCCGCTGATGGAAGCGCAGGGCCGCGAGGAGGAAGAGGCGGCAACGGTGCTCGGCGCATCGGGCTGGCAGACGCTGTGGCGGGTCACCCTGCCGAACGTGAAGTGGGGCCTGCTGTACGGCGTGATCCTGTGCAACGCGCGCGCCTTCGGCGAGTTCGGCGCGGTGTCGGTCGTCTCCGGACACATCCGCGGGCAGACCAACACGTTGCCGCTGCATGTCGAGATCCTCTACAACGAATACCAGTTCGCGGCCGCGTTCGCGGTCGCCTCGCTGCTGGCGCTGCTGGCGCTCGTGACTCTCGCAATCAAGTCCTTCATCGAGTGGCGCGCGAGCGCCGCGCTTGCCACATGAGCATCCAGGTTCGCAACATCCACAAGGCCTTCGGCGACTTCATCGCCTTGGGCGACATCAGCCTCGACTTCCCGACCGGCGAACTCGTTGCGCTGCTCGGCCCTTCGGGCTGCGGCAAGACGACGCTGTTGCGCATCATCGCCGGCCTCGAGACCGCTGATCGTGGGCAGGTGCTGCTGGGCGGCGAGGACGCGTCGGACACCCACGTGCGCGAGCGCCAGGTCGGCTTCGTGTTCCAGCACTACGCGCTCTTTCGCCACATGACGGTGTTCGACAACGTCGCTTTCGGCCTGCGCGTGAAGCCGCGCAAGCTGCGCGCTAGCGACGCCGAGATCAAGCGCAAGGTGCACGAGCTCTTGAACCTGGTGCAGCTCGACTGGCTGGCCGACCGCTTCCCGCCGCAGCTCTCGGGCGGGCAGCGCCAGCGCAT
The DNA here is from genome assembly GCA_903830565.1 of uncultured bacterium. Taxonomy (GTDB): domain Bacteria; phylum Pseudomonadota; class Gammaproteobacteria; order Burkholderiales; family Burkholderiaceae_C; genus CAIKUF01. Next base: position 18,283 of record CAIKUF010000065.1, read on the forward strand.
CGCGCTGGCCCGCGCGCTCGCCGTCGAGCCGCGTGTGCTGCTGCTCGACGAGCCCTTCGGCGCCCTCGACGCGCAAGTGCGCAAGGAGCTTCGCCGCTGGCTGCGCCGGCTGCACGACGACCTGCACATCACCAGCCTCTTCGTCACCCACGACCAGGAGGAGGCGCTCGAAGTCGCCGACCGCGTGGTGCTGATGGACCACGGCCGCGTCGAGCAGGTTGGCACCCCGAACGAGGTCTACGAACGGCCGGCGACGCCCTTCGTCTACAGCTTCCTCGGCGCCGTCAATCGCTTCCAGGGCCGCACCGACGGCGAGCTGCTGCGCGTCGGCACACAAACGCTGGAGCACGGCGCGCAAGGCTTGGCCCAAGGCGCGCAGGTGCTGGGCTTCGCGCGCCCGCACGAGCTTGAGATCGTCACCGCCGTGGGCCCCGCCGAAGCCCCCGCGCACGGCATCGATGCGCAGGTCGTTCGCGTGCTCAGCTTCGGCGCCAGCAGCCGCGTCGAGCTGACCGGGCCGCAAGGGCAACACTACGAGGTCGAGCTCGGCCGTGAGCGCGCCACCGCACTCGCGCTGGAGCCGGGGCAGCGCGTGCGCCTCGTGCCGTCGCGGCTGAGCGTGTTTGCCGATCCGCAGGCCGAACCCGAGGCGGCCTGAGCCTAGTACTGCGACCCAGAGATATCGAAACATGAAAACGCGTCTTCGCACCGACGGCGGCGTTGCAAATCCTCGCGATACCTCTGGGTATCGCTGCGGTTTGCGCCTTGCCCTCGGAACGAAGCCATCGCTTTCATTTTGTTCCGATATCTCTGGGTCGCAGTACTAGAAACCGCAGTTGACCGCTTGCCTCCGCTGGCCACGCCGCATGGATCCTGACGCTTGCGCTCACGAACGCCCTTACCTCTGGGGGGACCGCGCTACGCACCCG
>CAIKUF010000066.1 GCA_903830565.1 uncultured bacterium
GCCTCGACCAACTCCTTGCGTGTCGTCATGCTGATTTGCCTGGTCACGTTGTACTGCTCCCGCCGGACAATCCGACGGGTAGCAACTTACGTGAGGCAACAGGTCAGCTCGGGTAGCAGTTCTGACGAGTCAATGCGGCGGCCAAGGTAATTGTCGTCAGCCAGAGCGGGTAGATGTCTGCCTCGGCCGACATCGTGAATACGGCTTGCGGGTTCGGCACGGAGCCGAGGATCGACTGGCTGCCGACAATGATGAACTCGTACTGGCCTGTGATGTCGGCGCTGGCGCGGATGATGTGTTCGAGTTCGCCTCGAGTCATGGCGCCTCCGGGCTTGCGGCGTCGCCCAACACAACGCCCCGCTTGAGTCCGCGCACCTGGCCCAGGATGTCTTGACGCACCTTCTCCGGCAGCAAGGTTGCAAGCGGCGAGGCCTGGCGAAGCTCCTGGGCCCGCCGACTGCGGCCGAGTACCTTGCGCCATGCACCCTTGCGCAGGATCTCCTGCCATTCGCGCCACAAGCCAATCGAGCGCGAATCGCCGGACTTGAGCCAGCGATCCACCGTGTCCATGGCCTGCTGTACCAGGGCCGGATCGGTACGGGCGAGGCGCACGGCCTCCTCATGCAGAGCCAGGCTCTGCAGGTCCTGCGACTTGTGACGACCGTCCTCGGCCGAGACCAGCACCTGCACGACGGGTCGCCCGCGCCGGGATTGCGCCGCGGCGCAACCCCGGGGCGCCGGTTGGAGGATGTCGCCGGCCAGCAGCGCCAGTTCTCCGCTGACGCCCAGGATCGACATGACCCTAAGGTAGGTCCCGATGGCGGGTGCCGGGTCGCCCGATTCGACGGCCCGCAAGGTGTTGCGCGTGATCCCTACGCGCGCGGCCATGTCGACAGTGCCGAGCCCCTGGGCCTTGCGTAGGCGCTTAAGCCTGTCGCCCAGTTGCAGGAGCAGTTGGCGGTCCAGGACGGTAGAGAGATTTGATCTGCTCATGTGGTCAACATATTAACCAAAACTGGCATTCTTGGTTGCTTTGACGACCAACTATTTGGCACCGTTGAAGGTCCGCCGATGTACCTATGCCGCCGCCGCAGTGTCGGCGTCCTTTCTGGGCATAAAATCGCCGTTGCGAGGAGCCGCCATGACCGAGAGTATCGACAGCCTGATCATCGAACACCTTCGGCACATTCGAGGCCGCGTCGATCAGATCGCGGAAGACATGTCGGACGTCAAGCACCGAATGACCTCGCTCGAGACTGCAATGGCGCTCGTGAAGCGCGAGGTTGCGGCCGGCGACGATACGGACGCGCGGCAGCAGTTTTCGCTTGACCGGTTGGTGCAGCGGCTGGAGCGTATCGAGAAGCGTCTCGAATTGTCCTGAGTGGACCGCGTGTGAGGCTTGCCTAGAGCAGGTGCGGCCTCAAGCTGCTGCAGCAACTGCAGCGCGAGCTCGGCATCTCGACCCTGTTCATCACGCACAACATCGGCGTCGTCGAGACCATCGCCGACGACGTGGTCGTGATGCGTCGCGGGCGCGTGGAGGAATCCGGCCCGGCCGATGCCGTGCTTGGGCACCCGCAGTCCGCGACCACGCGGACGCTGCTGGCGGCCGTGCCGAGGGTGGTGGTGGCCGAAGCACGGTGAGATCGGATGGCGCCGTATCCTCCAGCGTCGGTACGCCTTGTCGACTCTGCGCCGCAATCTGTCTGCCGATTGCGTTCCGTCCCAGGCGGACGCTTTCAGGAAGGCGATAGGGTTCGGCGAGGAAATGGAAGAGGAGATGGCCCTGACACCAGATCTCAATCGAATCACCCAACGCCCTGACGTGATGGGCGGCAAGGCTTGCATCCGCGGAATGCGGGTGACGGTCGGCATGATCGTTGGGCAGATCGGCGCGGGTCACAGCGTCGAAGGAATCCTCGCCGACTATCCCTACCTTGAACGCGAAGACATCATGCAAGCGCTTCGCTACGCCGCATGGCTCGCCGAGGAGCGCGAGGTCGTGTTGTCAGGCGCATGAAGCTGCTTGTAGACATGAATCTGTCGCCACGCTGGACGAGGCTGTTGAACGACTCTGGCATGCAAGCCATTCATTGATCTGTGGGGGGCCGGGCCGACGCGCCTGATTCGGAAATCATGGCTCACGCGGCGGCGCACAAGTACGGCGTGCTGACGCACGATCTTGATTCGCTGCGGTCCTTGCCGCAACGCATGGCGCCATGCCGAGCGCCGTCCAGCTTCGATCCGACAATGTCAGCCCCGACGCCGTCGGCATCAGCGTGGTGGCCGCTCTACGGCAGATGGAATCCGAACTGCAGGCGGGTGCTCTGTTGACTGTTGACCCGAATCGAACTCGGTTGCGCCTGCTGCCTCTGCGACCGAAGGAACAGGATCGCTTGGCCCCAACTCCGGGTCGCAATCCGAGCCGACCTCTGCGCTCGGCGTTTCGGTGCAGGCGCAGATTCTCAACCTGCTGCTTCAACTGCATCGGGAACTCGGCATCTCGTACCTGTTCATCACGCACAACATCGGCGTCGCCGAGTACATCGCCGACGACGTGGTCGTGATGCGTCGCGGCCGCGTGGAGGAATCCGGTTCGGCCGACGCCGTGCTCGGCCACCCGCAGTCCAAGTACACGACGCGGACGCTGCTGGCGGCCGTGCCGAGGGTGGTTTCCGCGCAAGCCGCATAAGGCGACGGTTTGCGCGCCGGGGGCGCCTGTCCATGACGGCGTGGCAAAGCCCTTCGATTGCGCTTGCCTATCGGTCCAAGCCAGACGAATGTTGCATCTTCCCAACGTTCGGAGGTCCGTGTGGGGCCTGTCGACTTGTCTTTTGTCAAAGGATTGGTGGGATCGAAATCGCCTGGGTGCGAGGCGGCCGGATGCCCGCAAACCCGCATGAAATAAGGACTTCGGCGATTCCCGCGCGGCCTGGGTGCAGGTGCCGAAAGCGTCGCGATGCCTTGTCGGGAGAGGGATTCCCTGGCCGAAATCGTCTTTGCGTCGAATGACAATCGCATTACAAGGGCACGTGCTGCGGACATTGACGGTTGACAAAGGCCGCTGACCCCTCCCCCTCCGCGAAACGTGTCGATCAACCTTCCCATTTGATTCAGGAGTCCCCATGCTCTCAAAGACCAAGCTTTCCAAGGTGCTGACGCTCGCCTTCGGCGGCGGTCTGGCGCTCGGCGGCCTTCCTGTGTTGGGACAGACGGGCGCACCTGCGGCGCAACTCGATCGCGTCGAGATCACCGGTTCATCGATCAAGCGCATCGAAGGCGAAGGCGCCACCGAAGTCCAGGTGCTCACGCGGCAGGACATTGACCGCTTGGGTGTGCAGACGACCGAGCAGTTGCTGATGACGATCTCGGCGATGTCCAGCAGCGGGCAGACGCAACTGTCCAGCGGCGCCGGCACGTCGACCTACGGCATGTCCGGCGTCTCCTTGCGCGGCTTGGGCCAGGAGCGCACCCTGGTGCTGATGAACGGCAAGAGATTGGCGCCGTTCGCCAGCGGCGACAACACCGGCGGGGCGGCGGTTAACGTCAACGGCATCCCGCTCGGGGCCATCGATCGCGTGGAAATTCTAAAGGACGGCGCGTCAGCGATCTACGGGGCGGACGCGATGGCCGGCGTGGTCAACTTCATCATGCTCAGGAACTTCGAGGGCCTGCAGCTTGGTGGCACCTATGGAACACCGACAACGAGCGGCGGCGGCCAGCAGTACAACGTGAACGCCATCTTCGGCCTCGGCGACATCTCAAAAGAAAATTACAGCCTGGTGGTCAGCGCGCAGTGGCAGAAGACCGAGGCGCTGTATGGCGCGGATCGCGCATACGCGAAGACGGCGAACTTGCCGCCGTGGTTCTCGAGCCCCGGCACGGGCCAAGGCAACATCCAAGGCAACTGGGATGTCGACGCGAAGGGCGTACCGACCACGCGTGTGCCCGGCTACGTCGGTGGCGGCGCGGGCGGCGGCTTTGGCAATCCGTTGATGCTGGGTGGCGACAATTGTGCCCAAATCAATATGTACTACCAGGGCCAGACGAGCAAGAAGGTGGGGTACTGCCAGTACGACACGGCTTCGAAGGTTGCGCTTATCCCGCAGAACGAGAACACGGCGTACACCGCGAACTTCCAGTACAAGCTGAACGAGAGCGCGACCTTCTACGCCGATTGGTATTACAACCGCAGCGTCGTGACGCAGTCCATCCAGGAGAGCCCGTTGCGCACGAGCTTCATGGAGACCGACGATCTGTTCGCCGCGCAAGGCGTTGCCCCCGTGTTGCTCGTGCGTCCGGGCTCTGCCGCGTTCACGAAGTATGTCGCGCCCTGGATTGCCGCGAACCCAGGCCTGGGGCTGGACCCGACCAAGCCGGTCGGTGTCACCGCGCGTGTGTTCGACTTCGGCCCGCGCACGACCCAGGACACCTCGACGCAGCAGCGGCTCGTCGGTGGCATCCGTGGCGACGTCTTGGGTCAGGACTACAACGTTGCCGTGTACCAGAACACGAGCAAGCTTTCGGGTACGGTGACCGACGGATTCTTCTCCCAGCTCGGGTTTGCCAAGGCGACGCAAAACGCCGACTGGAACCCGTGGCAACTTCAGCAGTCTGACGCGTTCCAGGCGGCGATTGCTCCGGCCAAGTATGTCGGTCCGACGCTCGCGGCCACGGTTACTACCACGAATGTCGACGCGACGATGTCGGGTGCGGTGACGAAGCTGCCGGCTGGCGAGATGAACTACGCCGCCGGTTACCAGTACCGCAAGGAGTCTTACGTCACCAGTCCAGGCGCGGCGCTGTTCACGGGCGACATCGCTGGCATGGGCGGTGCGACCAAGGGAATCGATGTCGGCCGAAACATCAACTCGCTCTTCGGCGAGTTGCAGATCCCGGTGATCAAGAACCTGGACCTGAATCTCGCTGCGCGCCTTGACGACTACAGCGATTTCGGTAACCAGACCAACTACATGGCCAACTTCCGCTGGCAGCCGGTGCAACAATTTCTCGTGCGTGGTAACTACGCCACTGGCTTCCGTGCCCCGACGCTGGCGAACATCTACACACCGGTGACGCTTGGCACGTCGGTGATCTTCTATGACCCGGTGACCGATCAGAACGGACTGCAGGTCAACCAGTGGGGGGGCGGCAACCCGAACTTGCAGCCCGAGAAGTCCAATCAATGGACTCTTGGGGCTGTCTGGCAGCCGATGTCGTCGTTCTCGGCTGGCCTGGACTACTTCAACATCGAGATCAAGCACGCCATCGGGTCGCCTTCGACGCAGGAAATCGTGTCCGGTGCCGCAGCAGGGAATCCCATCTACACAGGATTGGTGGTGCGCGACCCGCCCGGAACGGGAGATATCGTCGAGGTGACGTCCATCATCGGCAACCTGGGGACGATCAAGGCTTCAGGTGTGGACATCAACCTCAACTATCGGGAGAACATGGGTCCGGGTCGCCTCGACGCCAATCTCAGCGGAACCTATTACATCAACTACGACATCAATACGCCGGCCGGGACCTTTCACAAAGTCGCAACCATCGTAGACGGCCGCGGCAATCCCCTCCCCGGCGCCGACACGGGCGGCGTGGTGCTGCGCTACAAGCAGTACGCTTCGGCCACTTGGACGCAGGGCGCGTGGGCGACGACGCTGGGTTGGTCCTATCGCAATGGCTATAACGCCGGCTGGGATTTGAACGGCAACCCGACGTCGATTGGGTCGGAGAACTTGTTCGACCTGCAGGTGCAGTGGAAAGGCGTCAAGAACCTGAGCGTGACGCTGGGTGCGCGCAATATATTCAATACGCAGCCGGACATCTTCGTGCCAGCATCCAACCAGTTCCAGCAGGGCTACGACGCCAACAACTACGACCCGCGTGGTCGCTTCGTGTACCTCACGGGAACTTACAAGTTCTGATCCGAAGCGCGGCTGCCAGCCGCTTCGAGCAGGGCCGCCGAGTTGTTGTCAACGAATTCAAGACTGACGCATCGTGCCCGCTGGCCACAAGCCGGCGGGCATTTTTGTTAACCTCGCGGATCCTTCCCCTCTGGAGACCCCAGAACATGGACTTTTCGTCGCGGCACATGGAGCCGCAGAAGCACGCGCTGGGCATCACGGTCGTGATCGCGTTCCACGTGATCGTGATCTATGCGCTGGTGACCGGGCTCGGCAAGAAGATCGTCGACGTCATCAAGCAGCCGATCGAGACCAAGGTCATCGAGGAGATCAAGCCGCCGCCTCCGCCGGTCGAGCGCCTGCTGCCGCCGCCGCCCAAGCTGGACGTGCCGCCGCCGCCGTTCATCCCGCCGCCCGAAGTGCAGATCGCGGTGACGCCGACGGTGCCGAACACGATCACGTCGAGCACGTCGACGCC
>CAIKUF010000067.1 GCA_903830565.1 uncultured bacterium
AGACTCACTTCTTCTCGGGCTCGTCCTTCTTGCCCTTGTTCTCGGGGATGAACGGGCTCCACGGCTGCGCACGCACCGGGCCGGGGGTCTTCCAGACGACGTTGAACTGGCCGTCGGCGCGAATCTCGCCGATGAAGACCGACTTCCACAGGTGGTGGTTCTTCTCGTCCATCTTCGAGGTGATGCCGCTCGGCGCCGGGAAGGTCTGGCCGCCCATCGCCGCGATGACCTTGTCGACGTCGGTCGTGCCGGCCTTCTTCACCGCCTGCACCCACATGTTGAAGCCGATGTAGGTGGCCTCCATCGGGTCGTTGGTCAGCGGCTTGTCTTTGTGGCCGGGGACGTTGTTGGCCTTGGCGTAGGCCGACCACTTCTTGATGAACTCGGTGTTGGCCGGCGACTTGATCGACATGAAGTAGTTCCATGCCGCCAGGTGGCCGACGAGCGGCTTCGTATCGACGCCGCGCAGTTCTTCCTCGCCGACCGAGAACGCAACGACCGGAACGTCCTTGGCCTTCAGGCCCGCGTTGCCGAGTTCCTTGTAGAAGGGCACGTTCGAGTCGCCGTTGATGGTCGAAATCACCGCGGTCTTGCCGCCGGCCGAGAATTTCTTGATGTCGGCGACGATGGTCTGGTAATCGGCGTGGCCGAACGGGGTGTAGGTCTCGACGATGTCCTTGTCATCAACGCCCTTGCTGTGCAGGAAGGCGCGCAGGATCTTGTTCGTCGTGCGCGGATAGACGTAGTCGGTGCCCAGCAGCACGAAGCGCTTGGCGCCGCCGCCTTCCTTGCTCATCAGGTATTCGACGGCAGGGATGGCTTGCTGGTTCGGTGCGGCGCCGGTGTAGAAGACGTTCTTAGACAGCTCTTCACCTTCGTACTGCACCGGGTAGAAGAGCAGGCTGTTGAGTTCCTCGAACACCGGCAGCACCGACTTGCGGCTGACGCTGGTCCAGCAGCCGAAGGTCACGGCGACCTTGTCTTGCGTGATGAGCTGGCGCGCCTTCTCGGCGAACAGCGGCCAATTCGACGCCGGGTCGACGACCACTGCTTCGAGCTGCTTGCCGAGCAGGCCGCCCTTCGCATTCTGGTCGGCGATCATCATCAGCACGGTGTCCTTGAGCACGCTCTCGGAAATGGCCATCGTGCCGGACAGCGAGTGCAGCACGCCGATCTTGATGGTGTCGGCCGCGAAAGCCGGCAACGAAATCAGGCTGACCGCAGCGAGTGCAGCGCTCACGCCTTTGAGTGCATGACGACGGTTCATTGGTTTCCTCATAGGTTATAGGGATATCGAAGGTGCCTCTCTGGCAACTCACCTTCTGCAAGCACCGTGCCACGCGCCGCCCAGATGTGCTGATGCACCATGCGCGTGAAGGCGCATGGCATCGCTCTTGCTCGGGATCGCAGGTGGTTAAGATGCGCCGCAAAGGCCCCCTATGGAACTGACCCCTCGCGAGAAAGATAAGCTGCTCGTCTTCACCGCGGCGCTGCTGGCCGAGCGACGCAAGGCGCGTGGCCTCAAGCTCAACGTGCCCGAGGCCATCGCATTGATCAGCGCCGCAATCATGGAAGGCGCGCGCGACGGCAAGAGCGTGGCTGCGCTGATGAGCGAAGGCCGCACGGTCCTCACGCGCGCAGACGTGATGGACGGCGTGGCCGAGATGATCCCCGACATCCAGGTCGAGGCCACGTTCCCTGACGGCACCAAGTTGGTGACCGTGCACCAACCCATTCCATGACGATGATTCCAGGCGAACTCTTCACCGACGGTGCCGACCTGCCGCTCAACGCCGGCCGGCGCACCTTGACGCTGGTCGTCGAGAACAGCGGCGAGCGGCCGATACAGGTCGGCTCGCACTATCACTTCGCCGAGACCAACGCCGCGCTCGCCTTCGACCGCGCCGCTGCGCGCGGCATGCGGCTGAACATCGCATCCGGAACGGCGGTGCGCTTCGAGCCGGGTCAGCAGCGCACGGTGGAACTCGTCGACTACGCCGGCGATCGCAAAGTGGTCGGCTTTCGCGGCCTCATCCAAGGAAGCCTCACGTGAACCCCCAAGCTCACTTTTGTTCGCGCCTTGCAGGCCGCGCCGGTCCAGAGGACCGGCTCCTCCTCAGGCGCAAACAGTCCGCAGGGACTGTTTGCGTCCAGACACGGCCCCCCGAGCGGGCGCATGCCCTCCTTGGGGCGGCCCGGCGGAGGGCATGATGGCCACCATCCCGCGCCGCGCCTACGCCGAGATGTACGGCCCCACCGTCGGCGACCGCGTGCGCCTGGCGGACACCGCGCTCATGATTGAGGTCGAGGACGACTACACGCTGCGCGCCGGCGAGGGCCGCACGAACGCCGAAGGACAAGCCGTCGGCTATGGCGAAGAAGTCAAGTTCGGTGGCGGCAAGACCATCCGCGACGGCATGGGGCAGAGCCAGCGCGTCAACGGGCCAGGCCCCGGCGAAGCGGTGGACTGCGTGATCGCGAACGCGCTGATCCTCGACCACTGGGGCATCGTCAAGGCCGACATCGGCCTGCGCGGGCAGCGCATCGCGGCCATTGGCAAAGCCGGCAACCCCGACGTGCAACCGGGCGTCGACATCGTCATCGGCCCCGGCACCGAAATCATCGCCGCCGAAGGCATGATCGTCACCGCAGGCGGCGTCGACTGCCACATCCACTTCATCTGCCCGCAGCAGATCGAAGAGGCGCTCGCCAGCGGCGTGACGACCATGCTCGGCGGAGGCACCGGCCCGGCGACCGGCACCTTCGCGACGACCTGCACGCCGGGCCCCGAGAACCTGGCGCGCATGCTGCAGGCGGCCGACGCGTTCGCGATGAACCTCGGCTTTCTCGGCAAGGGCAACGCGAGCCGGCCCGAGGCGCTGCGCCAACAGGTCGAGGCCGGTGCGATGGGCCTCAAGTTGCACGAGGACTGGGGCACGACGCCCTCGGCCATCGACGCCTGCCTGGCCGTCGCCGACGAGACCGACACCCAGGTCTCCATCCACAGCGACACGCTGAACGAATCGGGCTTCGTCGAAGACACCATCGCGGCGACCAAGGGCCGCACGCTGTGCGCCTTCCACACCGAAGGCGCGGGGGGAGGCCACGCGCCCGACATCCTGCGCGTCGTCGGCGAGGCCAACTTCCTGCCCTCGTCGACCAACCCGACCATGCCCTACACCGTCAACACCGTCGACGAGCACCTCGACATGCTGATGGTCTGCCACCACCTGGACGCCGGCATCGCCGAAGACCTCGCGTTCGCCGAGAGCCGCATCCGCCGCGAGACCATCGCCGCCGAAGACGTGCTGCACGACCTCGGGGCGATCAGCATGTTCTCGAGCGACAGCCAGGCCATGGGCCGCGTCGGCGAGGTCGTGCTGCGCTGCTGGCAGACGGCGCACAAGATGAAGCTCCAGCGCGGCAGCCTCGCCGGCGACACGCAGCCCGGCGGGCTGCCCTCCGATTCCTCGCGCAACGACAACGCGCGCGCCAAGCGCTACATCGCGAAGTACACGATCAACCCGGCGATCGCGAACGGCATTGCGCATGAGGTCGGCAGCATCGCGGTCGGCAAGTGGGCCGACCTCGTGCTCTGGAAACCGGCCTTCTTCGGCGTCAAGCCGTCGCTGATTCTCAAGGGCGGCTTCATCGCGATGGCCGCGATGGGAGACCCGAACGCGAGCATCCCGACACCGCAGCCGGTGCACTACCGGCCGATGTTCGGCAGCTTCGGCGGCGCGCTCGCGCGCGGGTCGCTGACCTTCATGAGCCAGGCCGCGGTCGCGAGCGACCTCGGCGAGAGCCTGGGCCTGCACAAACGCGTGGCCGCCGTGAAGCACTGCCGCAACATCACCAAGCGCGACATGGTGCACAACGCCTACGCGCCGAAGATGGAGATCGATGCGCAGACCTACGACGTGCGTGCCGACGGCATGCTGCTCACCTGCGAGCCGGCGTCCGTGCTGCCGATGGCGCAGAGGTACTTCTTGTTCTGAACGACGCCAGGCGTGTGATGATCTGGGCTGAACACCCGGTCACCACTGCCCCATGCTCGAACACATTAAGAAGACGCTCTGGGCCACCGCCGACAAGCTGCGCGCCAATATGGACGCCGCCGAGTACAAGCACCTCGTGCTCGGCCTCATCTTCGTCAAGTACATCTCCGACACCTTCCAGGCCCGGCGCGCCGAACTCGCGGCACGCTTCGCCGACCCGGCCGACGAGTACTTCCTCGATGGCGCCACCCCCGAGTTGCTAGCCGCCGAACTGGAAGACCGCGACTACTACCGCGAGGTCAACGTCTTCTGGGTGCCCGAAGCCGCGCGCTGGGAAGCGCTGCGCTCCGCCGCCAAGCAGCCCGACATCGGCAAGCGCATCGACGACGCACTTTCGCTGATTGAAGTCGAGAACCCCAAGCTCAAGGGCATCCTCGACAAGCGCTTCGCGCGCTCGCAATTGCCAGGCGGCAAGCTCGGCGAACTGGTGGACCTCGTGTCCACCGTCGGCTTCGGCGCCACGGCCGGCGAGGCGCGCGACGTGCTGGGCCAGGTCTACGAATACTTCCTCGGCATGTTCGCCAGCGCCGAGGGCAAGCGCGGCGGGCAGTTCTACACGCCGCGCAGCATCGTCCGCGCGCTGGTGGCGGTGCTGGCGCCGCACCACGGCAAGGTCTACGACCCGTGCTGCGGCAGCGGCGGCATGTTCGTGCAGAGCGAGGAATTCATCCTCTCGCACGGCGGCAAGCTGGGCGACGTGGCCATCTTCGGCCAGGAGGCCAACCCCACCACCTGGCGCCTGGCGGCGATGAACCTGGCCATCCGCGGCATCGACTTCAACCTCGGACGCGAGCCCGCCGACACCTTCACGCGCGACCAGTTCCCCGACCTGCGGGCCGACTTCATCCTCGCCAACCCGCCGTTCAACATCAGCGACTGGTGGCACGCCAGCCTGATGGGCGATGCGCGCTGGCACTACGGCGACCCGCCGCAGGGCAACGCCAACACCGCGTGGCTGCAGCACATGCTGCACCACTTGAAGCCCGGCGGACGCGCCGGCATCGTGCTCGCCAACGGCAGCATGAGTTCGAGCCAGAACAACGAAGGCCAGATCCGCGCCGCGATGGTCGATGCCGACGTGGTCGAAGTGATGATCGCGTTGCCCGGGCAGTTGTTCTTCAACACCCAGATTCCGGCCTGCCTTTGGTTCCTCGCCAAAGGCAAGCGCTCGCGCGTCGGCGAAGTGCTGTTCATCGACGCGCGCAAGCTGGCAACGATGATCAGTCGCGTGCAATGCGAGCTGACGGATGAGGTGATCGCCCGCATTGCTGCCACCGTGGCCGCATGGCACGGCGACCTACCCCCTCTCCCGCTTGCGGGAGAGGGCGGGTGTGAGGGCCGGAGTGAGGCTGCTTCGACCTACACTGACATCCTGGGTTATTGCCGCAGCGTGAAGCTGACCGAAATCGCCGAGCACGGCCATGTGTTGACTCCCGGGCGCTACGTCGGCGCCGAGGCGGTGGAGGACGACGATGAGGGCTTCGAGGCCAGGATGCAGGCGCTGACCGAGAAGTTGGGGGAGCAGATGGCGAAGGGGGCCGAGCTTGACGTGGTGATCCGGCGCAAGCTTGGGGGGTTGGGGTATGAGTTCTGACGGAGCGAACTTCGCC
>CAIKUF010000068.1 GCA_903830565.1 uncultured bacterium
CCCGGCACCGGCAGCGCACACCTCACGGATCCCGCAAATCGCACCCAGCGCGCGTTGCGGCGTGGGCGATGACGCACGCCAGAGCGATATAGGCCGCGCCCAAGCGAGCAAAACCGGGCCTACCGCCCGCCGCGCGGCAAAATCCAGACTCGCCTCCAGCAGTTTGTAGATACTCGCATGCCTACGTCGACATCGGAACCGGCCAGTCCAAGCTCACCTGGCAGGCGATGGCAGGCGTCGGTTACGAGTTCGGATGGGGCTCGGTGCTCGCCACCTGGCGCTACCTGGGCTACAACTTCAAGTCCGGCTCGGCGGTCGAGAGCCTCAACTTCAACGGCCCGACGATCGGCGTCGCGTTCCGCTGGTAGGCCGCTCAGCCGACCCCAGCGTCTCAGTGTTCGTCGCGCGGCGGCGCCTTCGGGCGCTGGGCCACGGTGACCTTGAGTTCCAGCGTCTTGTCGCCGCGCTGCACGCCGATGGCGGCCTCGGACTGCGGCTTGAGCGCGGCGACGGCGCTCAGCAGTTGCGCGGTGTTGGCAACTCGCGTCTGGGCCACCGTCAGCACGACGTCACCGGGACGCAGGCCGCCGACGCTCGCAGGCCCGTTCTGCAGCACGCCGGTGATGAGCACGCCTTCCTTGACCGGCAGGTTGAACGATTCGGCGATCTCGGGCGTCAGGTCGCGCGGCTCGACGCCGATCCAGCCGCGCGTGACGACGCCGTCGCGCACGAGACTCTCCATCACCTGCCGCGCAATCGTCGCCGGGATCGCGAAGCCGATGCCCAGGCTGCCGCCAGTGCGCGAGAAAATGGCGGTGTTGATGCCGAGCAGGTTGCCGCTCGTGTCGACCAAGGCGCCACCCGAATTGCCGGGGTTGATCGCGGCATCGGTCTGGATGAAGTTCTCGAAGGTGTTGATGCCGAGCTGGTTGCGCCCGAGCGCGCTGACGATGCCCGAGGTGACGGTCTGCCCGACGCCGAACGGGTTGCCGATCGCGAGCACGATGTCGCCCACCTGCAGCGCATCGGCGCTGCCGAAGACGATCACCGGCAGGCGTTCGAGATCGATCTTGAGCACGGCGACGTCGCTGTCGGGGTCGGAACCGACCAGCTTGGCCTTGGCCTTGCGTCCATCGGCGAGCTGCACCTCAATGTCGTCGGCGCCTTCGATCACGTGGTTGTTGGTCAGCAGATAGCCCTCTGGCGAGACGATGACGCCCGAGCCCAGGCCGACCTGCCTTTCGTGGGGATCCTGGGCATCCGCGCCGTCGCCGAAGAAGTGGCGGAACCACGGGTCGTTGCCGTGCGGATCGCGCTGCGGCGCCTTGCTCGCGGTGACGCTGACCACGGCCGGTGCGGCCCGCTTGGCGGCGCCGCTGTAGCCGACCGCGCCGGGGTGCGAGTCCGACGCGGGTGCCGGGCTCGCGGTCAGAACGGAGACTCCGCCCATCGCGCCACCGCGCCCCAGCCATTCGGGCTTGAGCGTGGCGACGACGAACAGCAGCGCGAGGCCTATCGTCACCGTCTGCGAGAAGATCAACCAGGTCCTGCGCATTGCGTCCTCGGCGTGCCGACATCGGCCGCTCGATTATCGACCGACGTTCGTTCGCAGCGCAGACGAGCGTGTGCTTGACTAAAATCCCACGATTTACCTTTCGTCAACTTGGACTTCGCATGCGCCATTTCCTGATCCTCGCGCTTTTCGTTGCGTTCGCGTTGTCGCCCGTGCGTGCCGATACGCCCGCCGATCGATGGAACCTGGATGACCTGTATGCGTCCGCCGAGGCCTGGAACGCGGACGCTGCGAAGCTCGAATCTCAGCTTGCGGAGATCGCCGCGTGCAAGGGCCAGCTCGGCAGCAGCGCCGCACGCCTGCGCCAATGTCTGGACCTGCAAGCGGATTTGCTCAAGCGTCTGTATCGCTTGTACGTCTTTGCCAGCGAGCAGCTCGCCGCGGACACCGGTGTCGGGCCCAGCCAGGCGTTGATCCAGAGGGCCGAACTGCTGAGCAACCGCTACGACGATGCAACGTCGTTCTTCAACCCCGAACTGCTCGTCGTCGGGCCGGCACGGATTGCGCAGTTCATCGCAACCGAGCCGGCACTGAAGACCTATCGCTTTCCGCTCGAAGAGACACAGCGCGCCGCGCCGCACACGCTGGACGACGTCGGCGAGGCGCTGGTCGCAAAGTTCGGGCAGATGGATGACGGCGGACGTACGGCCTACTCGACGCTGTCGAATGCCGACATCCCGTGGCCGAAGGTCAAGCTGGCCTCGGGCGAGGAGATCACCCTCGACCAGTCGGCGTACACCAAGTACCGCGAGTCGGCCAAGCGCGAAGATCGCGAGCGGGTGATGGATGCCTTCCTCGGCACTTGGAAGACCTACGAGCGCACCGTCGGTTCGCTGCTGCTCGCGCAGCTCAAGCAGGACAAGACCTACGCGGCGGTGCGCAAGTACCCCGACTCCATCACGCGCGCGCTCGACCGCAACAACGTGCCGGTGACCGTCTACGACACGCTGATCGCACAGGCCAACGCCAACCTGCCGACACTGCAGCGTTACTTCCGCCTGCGCGCGAAGATGCTCGGTGTGAAGGAGATGAGCTACTTCGACATCTATCCGCCGCTCGTGCACGGGGACTTCAAGTTCCCGCTTGCGCAAGGCAAGCAATTGGCGATCGAAGCCGCGGCGCCGCTGGGCGCCGACTACGTCGCCGCGCTCACGAAGGGGCTGGACAGCCGCTGGATGGACGCCTACCCGAGGCCGCGCAAGCAGTCCGGCGCGCACATGGCGGGCTATGCCTACGACGTGCACCCGTATGTGCTGATGAACTACAACGATGACTACGAGTCGGTCACGACGCTGGCCCACGAATGGGGCCACGCCATGCACTCAGTGCTGGCCAACGGCGCGCAGCCTTTCGTGACCGCGGGCTACCCGACCTTCATCGCCGAGATCGCGTCGACCTTCAACGAGGCGCTGCTGCTCGAGCGCATGCTCAAGGCCGCGCGCAGCGACGACGAGCGGCTGTTCTACCTCGGCAACGCGCTCGAAGGGCTGCGCGCGACGTTCTTCCGCCAAGCAATGTTTGCCGAGTTCGAGCGCGGCATCCATGCGCGCGTCGACCGCGGCGAGCCGCTGACTGGCCAGGACATGACGCAGGCTTATTGCGAGTTGCTCAAGCGCCATCATGGCACGGCCGCGGGCGTGGTCGCGATCAAGGATGCCTACTGCACCGAGTGGGCCTACATCCCGCACTTCTACATGCCCTTCTACGTCTACCAGTACGCGACCTCGATCGCCGCCAGCGCGCAGTTCGCACAGCAGGTGACCGGCGGCGACAAGGCGGCCCTGGAGCGCTACCTCGGCCTCTTGCGCGCGGGCGGCTCCGGCGATCCCTACGAACTCGTGAAGGCGGCCGGCGTCGACCTCGCGACCCCCGCGCCCTACCAGGCGCTGGTGGCGCGGATGAACCGCATCATGGACGAGATGGAAGCCATTCTGGCCCGGCGCCGCTGAGGAGATGCGACCATGAGCGCGACGCCGGCCTACGAGCTTCTCGCCGCGGGCAATCTGCGCCTGCACCATCTGGGCCACCTGGGCGATATCGCGCACTGGGACCAGGAGACCCACATGCCGCCGCGCGGCGCCGCCGCGCGCGGCGCCGCCCTGGCCGAGCTGGCAGCGCTGCTGCATCGCCTGCACACCGAACCCGCGCTGCGCGAGCATATCGAACGCGCTGAGCAGGAGCCGCTGGATGACCTGCAGCGCGCCAACCTGCGCGAGATCCGGCGCGAGTGGCAGATCGCCAACGCGCTGCCCGAATCGCTGGTGCAGGCGCGCTCGCTGGCCGCGTCTCGCTGCGAGCACGCCTGGCGTGCGCAGCGGCAGGCCAACGACTGGCAGGGCTTCGCCCAGAACTTCGCCGACGTGCTTCGCATCGCCAGGCAGGAGGCCGATCTGCTCTCGCAGCAGCAGGGCGTCTCGAAGTACGACGCATTGATCGACCGCTTCGAGCCGGGCATGACTGCCGCCAAGCTGGACCGCTTGTTCGGTGACCTCAAGCAATGGTTGCCCGCGCTGGTTCAACGTGCGCTGGAGCGCCAGGCGAGCGAGAGCGTGATCACCCCGGTGGGTCCGTTTTCCGTATCGCGTCAGGCCATGCTGTGCGAGCGAATCGCGCGCATGCTCGGGTTCGACTTCGAGGCCGGTCGCCTCGACGTGAGCACGCACCCATTCACGGGTGGCGCTCCGGAGGACGTTCGCCTAACAACGCGCTACCGCGAGGACGACTTTCATCAGAGCGTGATGGCCACCATCCACGAAACCGGGCATGGCCGATACGAGCAGAATCGTCCGCGCGAATGGCTCGGGCAGCCGGTGTCGCAAGCGCGCTCGATGGCGATTCACGAGAGCCAGAGCCTGGCCTTCGAAATGCAGATCGGGCGCAGCTACGGCTTTGCCAGCCTGCTGGCTCCGCTGCTGGCCGAAGCGTTCGGGCCGCAGCCGGCGTTCGAGGTCGCCAACATGCATCGACTCGCGACACGGGTGAGGGCGGGGCTGATCCGGGTCGATGCCGACGATCTGACTTACCCTGCGCACGTGATCCTGCGCTACGAGATCGAGCGCGCGCTGATCGAGGGCGAGGTCGAGATCGCCGACATCCCCGCGCTGTGGGACGAGAAGATGATGACGCTGCTCGGCCTGGACACGCGCGGCAACTTCCGTGAAGGGCCGCTGCAGGACGTGCACTGGCCGGCCGGGATGTTCGGCTACTTCCCCTGCTACACCCTGGGTGCGATGTACGCGGCCCAGTGGGCGACCGTGGTCCGCAGCGCCTACCCGGTGCTCGACGAGCGGGTCGCGATCGCGCAGTCCGATCTGAACGCCGTCTTCGACTGGCTGCGCGAGAACATCTGGTCGCAGGGGAGCCGCTGGACGACTGCCGAACTCGCCATCCGCGCTAGCGGCGAGGCGCTGAACCCGGCCCACTTTCGCGCCCATCTCGAGCGCCGCTACGGTCGGTGAGGGCGGCCTCCATGAAGATCGACTTCGTCTCGGATGTCTCCTGCCCCTGGTGTGTGATCGGGCTCAAGTCGCTCGAGAAAGCGCTGGCGCGGATCGGCGACGACGTGAAGGTCAACCTGCACTTCCAGCCCTTCGAGCTCAACCCGCAGATGCCCCGCGAAGGGCAGGACATCGGCGAGCACCTGGCCGAGAAGTACGGCGCGACCGTCGAGCAGACGGCGCGCACGCAGGAGGCCATTCGCGCGCGCGGCGACGCGCTAGGGTTCGCCTTTCGCATGGACAAGCGCAGCCGCATCTACAACACCTTCGACGCGCATCGGCTGCTGCACTGGGCGCATATCGAAGGGCGGCAGACGGCGCTCAAGCACGCGCTGTTCAAGGCCTATTTCACCGACGGAGCCAACCCGGGCGCGCATGACGTCCTCGTTCGCGCCGCGGGCGAGGTGGGGCTGGACACCGCGCAGGCGCAGCAGGTGCTGACGTCGGACGCCTACGCGAACGAAGTGCGCGAGCGTGAGCGGCACTACCACGCGCTCGGCATCCATGCGGTGCCGGCAGTGATCATCGACGATCGCCACCTGATCCAGGGCGCGCAGCCGCCCGAGGTCTTCGAGCAGGCGCTGCGCCAGATCGCTGCCGCGGGTTGACGCGGCCGGCGCGGCGTCTACCGCGGCGCGCCGTGGAACAATCGGGCGCATGCACGACAAGCCGCTGCTGCTGACGATGGGCGACGCCTGCGGGATCGGCCCTGAAATCATCGCGCGTGCGTTTCGCCGCGGGCAGTGCG
The DNA here is from genome assembly GCA_903830565.1 of uncultured bacterium. Classification (GTDB taxonomy): domain Bacteria; phylum Pseudomonadota; class Gammaproteobacteria; order Burkholderiales; family Burkholderiaceae_C; genus CAIKUF01. The sequence continues at coordinate 5,819 of CAIKUF010000068.1, forward strand.
GCGCCGCGGTCGTGCTCGGCGACGTTGGCGTGATGCGCCGCGCAGCCAAGCTGACCGGCGGCATGGTCCCGCTCGCGGTGATCGAGCAGCCGGCCGAGGCATTGCAATGCCCGCCGGGCTGCATTCCCGTGTTGCAGGCCCGCAACCTGCCTGCCGACCTGCTGCAAGCGCGGGTCGGGCAGATCGACGCTCGCGCCGGCGCGGCGGCGGCGCAGTGCATCCGCCAGGCGGTCGATCTGGCGATGGCGGGCGAAGTGCAAGCCATCGTCACGGCGCCCATCCACAAGGAGGCACTGGCAGCGGCGGGCGTCGACTTTCCCGGTCACACGGAAATGCTGCAAGCGTGGTCGGGCGCGGGGCCGGTGCGCATGATGCTCGCGAACGACGAGCTGCGCACGGTGCTGGTCACGATCCATGTCTCGCTGCGCAGAGCGATCGCCCTCGTGACCTTCGACGCCGTGCTCGAAACCCTGCGCATCGCGCATCGCGCCGCTGCGGCCTGGGGGCAGACCGCACCGCGCATCGGCGTTGCCGGGCTCAACCCGCACGCCGGCGAGGGCGGCCTGTTCGGCGACGAGGAGATCACGATCATCGGCCCCGCGATCGCCGCCGCCCGCGCCGAAGGCATCGATGCGCGCGGCCCGTTCGCTCCCGACACGGTCTTCATGCGCGCCCGCCACACGCCGGCGCGCGCGGGCGAATTCGATCTCGTGGTGGCCATGACGCATGACCACGGGCTGATCCCGGTGAAGTACCTTGGCATCGAGCACGGCGTGAACGCAACGCTCGGCCTGCCCTTCGTTCGCACGAGCCCGGATCACGGCACGGCATTCGACATCGCCGGCCGGGGCAACGCAGACCCGGCCAGCCTGCTGGCCGCAATGCGCATGGCGCGCCGGCTGGCGCTCGCGCGGCAGCCTCAGTAAGCGCCGGGCGCCGGCTTGAGCGCAGCGGGCTTGAGCGCCGCGAGCTGGCGGCGTGCGCGCACCGTCGCGCGCTCGAGCAGGTAGCTGCTCTCGAAGGCGCGCATGCGGTCGGTCTCGCACAGGCGAGACAGCATGCGCGCCGTGAGCGACAAGGTCTCCTGGTGCCGCCGTCCATGCGTGAAGACGAAGAACCCGCGGCCCGCGCTGATGTAGCTCAGGCGCACCTTGCGCCACTTGTCGTTCAGATGCATCTGGTAGGCGAAGCCGACGCGTAGGTGGTTCATCAACGCGGCGCCGCGCGATGGTTCCGCAGGCTCCGCGACGGCGACCCCCAGGCCGATATCGACCCCGAGGTCCAGATCCGTACTTCCGTCGCCAGCGGCGTCCGGGGCTGAGCCGTCCGCGGTCGTTTCGCCCTTCGCTGCGCCGTCGATGTCGATGTCGACCTTGCCATCCCAGTCGAAGGTGCTCTCGTCCACCAGGCCGATCTGCGCCACCTCCTCGGCCGTAAAGCGCGGCGCGGGGGCCTCGGCCTCGGTTGTCGCCGCCGCCCCGGCGGGCGTGGCCGCGCCGGCGTCGGGCATCGGGGCCTGGAACACGGCTTCGAGCTGCCGCTTGAGCAGGTTGCGATCGAGTTCGCTCTGTCCCCGTCCCGTGAGCGACTCGGAGTGCGCCGGAAGCAGCCTGCCGAAGAACTCCTGCTGCGCCGGCTGCGGCCAATCGATCAGCGCCAATCCCTCGTGCAGCGTCTTCATCAGCACCGGCAGGCGGCGCAGGAACTCCTTGCGCAAGGCGGGCGTGTTCTTGGACTGCACGCTCAGCACGAGTTCGGTTGCCGCAACGCGCAGGCGCTGCGTGCTCTGGGCCTGCGGGCCGTCGCGGCGCGCGGACTCCACGAGCGCCTGGCTCCACACCTGGGACAGGAATTCGCGCAGAAAGTCCTGCATCGGCAATGGCGCGAGCGCCGCTTGCACCTGCAGCACGTAGTTCTGCTGCACGCGCAGCTCGGACTCCTTGCCGTCGAGCAGCGCGGCGACGGGGGCCTTGGCGGATACATCGGCTTCGTTCTGCTGCTCGATGAAATCCTCGAGCAGGTTGAGCTTGGCGTCGTAGACCTCGACCTGGTCGAAATCGCCCTCGATGATTTCCTGCACCAGTTCGCCCACGCGGGCCAGGAATTCCTTGCCCGGTCCGGCGTCGAACTCGTCGAATGCGCACGCGAGCGATGCGATGCGGTTGATGAAGCGGCGTACCGGGTGTTTGCGTGACGAGAAGAAGGTCGGGTCCCTGAGCGCGACCCTGAGCACCGGCAATTGCAGGCGCGCGATCTGGCGCGCCATCTGCGGCGGCACCCTCGGGTCGGAGAGAATCTGGTCGAACAGGCTGCCGACGACGTCGATCACCATGTGATCGAGCTGACCAGTGGAAGCCTGGCGCAACTCGTCGCGATGGGCGCGGATGAGATTCACCGCCATCAGCCCGGGTCGGCCGTCGCCAGGCGGGCCCATTTCTCCGCCCACCGGCGGGGCAAACGCCTCTTCGGGGGCATAGTCCCGCGGACCGCTCGCGAAATCGCCACGGACTGTGTCCGCCGCCTCGGACCAGTACGACGGGTAGGCCGGTGGGCCGGCCGCGTACTCGCCGGCCATGAACGCACCCGGCCCACTGGTGAGGACGTTCAGGCGACGGATCAGCGACATCAACTCGGCGTCGTTCAGGCCATCCTGCGCGCCACCATATCCACCGCCGTGACCGCCGACATACCCGCCGCCGTGACCACCGACATACCCACCGCCATACCCACCCCCCTGAGAATGCCCGCCCAAGGTCTGCTCGTCGTTGGCACCGTAGTAGTCGCCTTGCGCACTCGGTTGCGCAACATCGTGTCTTGACGGTGGGCCGGGGTAACCGGCCTGTCGGTAGTCACCGCCGGCTCCCCCCTGGGGGCGCAGGCCGAGTTGTATTGGTTGCAGTCCGAGCTTCTGCAGGTCGGCGACGATCTGCGCATAGCACTCGCGCATTCCCTTGGCCATCACAGGACTGAACTCGCGCGCGAGCACCTTGCGTATGTCCGACTTGGGCGAGATGGCGGTGATGGCGGCGCACAGCGCGGCACCGACGACCTCCGGCCGCAGTGGATTCGTGTCGCGGTCGACGCGCTCGAGTCCCAGAAGGGCGCCTATATAGGTGACGAGATCGCGCGATTCCGATTCGCACTCATGCAGGATGGCCTGGCCGATGCGGTCGAAGAACAGGCGCTCCTCGACCTCGGCTTCGTCGACCAGGCTAAGCGACTCCCAAGTCGATTCGACCTGCGCGCGCGGTGCCTGCTGCTGCGGGTTCAACTCCTGCTTGACCTTTTCGCGCAGTGCATCGATGAAGCTGCCGCAAAAAGCCTTCATTTGCAATCTGAGCTCGGTGCGCGCAGCGACCAGATTCTCGCGCTCGACGTTGCGGGCGGTCGACGACGACTGTGCTTCCAGAATGCCGAGCACCTGAGTGGCCGCCGTGGAGCCGGTCGACGCGATGCGTCCGAGGGCTTCGTCGAGCAATGCTTGGGTGCGATGGTCCGGGGAGGTCATCCTGAATCCGTGAGCCTTACAAACGCGGACGTCTGCAAGTTGTTGATCTGATTGGCGAATCTCTCAGGGTTGGTCCTGACAACCGATCACCCTGCGGGTGAGTTGAGGAGGGGTATCGATTTCGATACTGCCAATACCACCCAGCACCATGCGCCCATTGATCGTCAAACAGC
>CAIKUF010000069.1 GCA_903830565.1 uncultured bacterium
TCAAGACCAATCTGGCGGCGGGGTTGCCGTCGTTCTTCGGCTTCACGGTCTACAGCTCGTTCGCGCAAGCCACGGTCGCCAACAAGGGTGCCATTGCCTTCCCGGTCGCGGGCGACAAGGTCGTCGGCGGGCACGCGGTGGTGGTGGCTGGCTACAGCGACACGATCAAGATCAAGAACACGGGCACCGGCGCGGCGCAGACCACGGGCGCCTTGCTGTTCCGCAATTCCTGGGGCACGGGTTGGGGCGACGGCGGCTATGGCTGGCTGCCCTATGAGTACGTTCTCAGGGGCCTGGCCGTCGACTGGTGGACGCTGATCTCGGCCAAGTGGGTGGACACCGGCAAGTTCGGCTGAAGCCCCATCGCAAGCCGGCGCTCGCTGCGCTGGCGAGCGTGGCGCTAGCCCGCGCTCACCGGCAGCAGCGTCATGGTGTCGTTGCCGAAGATGTCGATCACTTTCACCGCCACCTGGTAGCGGCCGGGTTGCGGGAAGACGTGGGGCGCGGTCTTGAGTTCCAGCTTGCGATCCTGCCTCGTGCGAAAGCTTTGCCACTCGTTCTCGAAGATGTAGCCGCCGGTCCACCAGTCTTCCCACTCGACGAGTTCGCCCTGCGCCGGCGCGATGAGGTTGCCCTGCAGGGCCAGGCTTTTCGGGCGCTTGACGATCTCCTTGCGCGAGCCGTAGTCGAAGTCCACCGCCCAGTAGTCCACCCAGTCGGTCCAGGCCTTGGTCAGTTTCTCGCGGCTGACGACGCCAGCCTTGCTCTTGCTCACCTTGTAGAGCTGCCCGCCGTCGCACACCACCTGGCTCTTGCCTTCGCGCAGCGCGGCGACCACCGCGTCCATCACGCCCTGCGTGTAGTAGACCGAGAAGTCGGTTAGCTCGATCTGCAGGCTGCTCCGGTCTTTCTTGTCGTAGCGCGGCGCGGCCTCAATGAAGGCGACGTCGTGGAACACCACCTGCCCGCGCTCGACGGCACGCTTGTCGAAGACCTCGGGCGGAATCTGCTTGGGCGCCAGCTCGATGCCCTTGCCGCGCGCTTCGTCCAGCACCGCCGGAAAAAGGCCCATCTCGAACTCGAAGGCCAGCAGATCGACGCGCGACGCCGAGCGCTTGCGACACTCGACGATCACCTCCTCGACGAAGAGGCGCCCGACCGGCAGGTTGATCGGGCCGATGACGACCAGGTGGCCGTTGTGCGCGCCGTGGAAGAAGCCGCCGGCCCCTTCGGCCAGAGGCTGCGCCTTGTAGGCGCGCAGGATCAATTCGCGGAACTCGCGTTCCTTCTGTGCCAGCGCGGCTTCCTTCTGCGAAGGCGTGAGCCGCCCGCCGATGTGCAGATAGGCCTGGCGTTCGTAGCGGCCGAGGTTCAGCACCTCGAAGGCGCGGAAGGGCTTGCCTTCGGCCTGCTGCTGGCGCTGCACGCCGATCAGGCGCTTCCTCGTCGTGTGAATGCCGAACTTGCCGAGGTCGGTCGCGATCCACTTGCGGCCGAGCTTTTCGGCCACCGCTGCGGTGGTGCCGCTACCGACGAAGAAATCGGCGACGAGGTCGCCTTCGTTGCTGCTGGTTTTGATGATGCGTTCGAGGAGGGCTTCGGGTTTCTGGGTGAGGTAGGCGAGCCGCTCTTTCGCCATCTGATTCACAGGAAAGATGTCGTCCCAGATGTCTCCGACTCGTGTGCCTTCATTCGCATCGAAGAAGCGCTTGACATACGGCACCCCGTTCTTCGAGAACTCGATCAGGCCGTCGCGCATGCCTTCGTCAACACGTTCCTGCGACCAGATCCAGTGTTTGCCAGGAGGCGGATCGATGTCACCACGTTCGCCGAATCTGCGAACCGGACCAACCCCGGTCTGCGTAAAGTTGTCAAGGTTGTAGCGCCGGCCCGTCTTCTCATCGGTGTGTCGGTAGTGCGTGTCGAGAAGCCTCTCATCCTTGTCGACAAACTGCGGCTCGAATGGTGCCCATTCAGCACGACCAAAGACGAACAGGCTGTCCTTGATGTTCGAGAAATGGGCCGACTGTCCTTTCGGTGACCGCAGCTTCTTCCAGGCGATCTCGGAAAGGAAGTGCCCGAAGACCTCGTTCAAGGCCAAGCGCATGTAGGCGTTCACCCGCCAATCGCAATGCACATAGATCGACCCATCCTCCGCCAGCAAATCCCGCATCAGGATCAGCCGCTCGTAGATCATCGCGATGAAGCTGTCCGCGCCGCGGCCCCAGGTGTCGCGGTAGGCGATCTGCTCCAGGATGCTCGGTTCCTTGTGGAAGGTCTCGCCGCCGATCGCTATGTCCGTCGAGAAGTCGGCCCCGACGTCGAACGGCGGGTCGATGTAAATGAGCTTGAGGCCACCGGCCTCTTCGATCTGCTCGCGCAGCGGGCCGCTCTTGAGGCTGCTGAGAATCAGCTTGTTGTCGCCCCAGATCAGCTTGTTGGTCCAGCCGCGCACCTGCCGCCCGCGCGGGTCTAACAGTTCGGTCTGCGGCGAGGCCTTGGTCTCCACGCGCGGCTCGTCCACATGCTCCAGCGTCCGAAACGGCAGGCACCGTCGTGCGCACGTCGCGCGTCTTGCCGTTCCACACCAGATCGACCTCGCGCTTGTCTTCGAAGAGCACGAAGCGGTACTTCTCGGGCAGCGGCTTGCCGGCCTGGATGAGCGCGATCAGGTCGCGCTTTTCGGCGTCGCTGAGGTCATAGCCCTTGGCGTCGGCGCGGCTCGTGCTCATGAACGGGCAGGCGCTTGCGGTTCGATGCGCTCAAGGATGGCCACCGCCAGCGCCTTGAAGTCGCTCCAGGCGTCGCGCACCGCCGCTGCATGGCTGCCGATGGCGCCGTCTGCCGAGGCGAGTTGAAAGATGGGCTTGCGTGCCTCCTGCGCCATCGGCATCAGGCTGCGGTAGTGCTTGAGGCGCGCGAGGCAATGCCCGTCGGTGGGGGCAAGGATCCGCGAAGGAGGCTCGTCCAGAATGCTCTCACGGTAGGTCGACGGGATGCGATCCATCCACTTCTTGTAAGCACGCACGGGGCGCGAGAGGCGGTCGATGTGCTGCATCACGATGTAGCCCTCGGGCTGCATCGCGCCCTTGGGGAGTTCGAACTCGGGCGTCGCCCAATTGTCCACTCGCTTGGCCCAGTCGGCACGCCAGGTGCGCAGCGTGGGCCCGAGGTTGCGCAGGCCTTGAAGGGAGAACAAGTCCGCGGCCAGCGGAATCACCACGTGATCCGAGCCAATGAGTGCCGAGCGGTTGATGGCGCCCAGGTTGGGGCCGACGTCGGCAAGGATCAAGTCGGCGTCGTGCTGCTTCGCGGCCATCTGCGCCAGCAGCCAGAATGCGCTGAGCACCCGGAACGGCTTGTAAAGCTGGTCCCCGGAGCCCATGGCCGCGGGCCACTGTTGCGATAGCAAGTCTTCGAATCCGGCCAGGCTGAGGTCGCCGGGTACGAGGTGAAGCTGCGGGTTGATGCGCTGCGTGTGCGGGATGAGGATGTCGCCGACGCGAGTCAGCGGCCGAAGGCACTGGTACACCGTGCCATTGCGGTCCCCTGACGCGGGGACGTCCCACAAGACCTCGAGCTCGTCTTCGGCGAGAAACGCTGACGTGAGGTTGGCCTGCGGGTCGAGGTCGATGGCGACCACGCGCCGGCCCATTTCGGAGAACATCCAAGCGAGGTGGTACACGAGCGAGGTCTTGCCGACCCCGCCTTTGTTGTTGAAGAAGGTGATGACCGGAACACTCATGGCACCCGCCTGAGCGTTGCCAAGACCGTGTTGGGTTCGACCTGATACTCCAGATCCGGATTGCCGTTTTCAGCCAGTGCCTTGCGCGCATCGGCAATACCGAAGCCGAAGCGCTGCGCGAAGCCCAGGGTCTTGAGAACGCCGGCAATACTGGGGTTTCGATAGTCGGCGAATCCGGGGCGCCCGAAGTTGGTCTGCGTCACGGTGCCGAAGGGACCGCCAGGGTTGCTGATCTCGATGCGGTCGTCAAACCAGTAGACGCGCACCGGAGCATTCGTGTGCTCGTACGTTCGGTGCATGACGGCATTGCGCGCCAACTGTTGCAGTGCCACCAGCGGATAGGCGCTGCGGCGTTCTTCAACCGTGCTGCCACTGGTGAAGTCGACCGCGGTGGCGAGCGTGGCGCGCATCTTGTCGTCCAGGCGGCGCAGCATCTGCTCCAGGCTGCCGTCGATCTCCTGTTCGTCCGCCACTGGGTCGCCCCATTCGACGCCTCGAATGCGCAGGAACTGGATGTAAGCGCACGGTACCCAAGTGCGCGGGGTCTTGCCCAGTGTCAGCACCCCGACGACGGTGGGGGTCGGGTCGTCCACCGATGCGACCATGCCGGTGGAGGCCAGGCGCTCCTCGTAACTGCGGGCGTTGGCTTCGAGCACGTCGTTCGCCACGGCACGGGGAAGGTACTCATTCTCGAACACGCTGCGGCTGAGCTCTGCGAGCGGACATCCGGCGATCGGGTGGGTGTCGAAGGGTTGATCACGAAAGCGGCGGCGCTCATTGAGGATGCGCTCGTCCTGGGCGTTGGCTTTGTCGCGACGTGGACCGGTGCGCACCCAGATGCGCCCTTCGTAGCGTACGGGCGGGGAGTCTGACGGCAGCACGATGACCACCGCCATGGGCGCCCCACGCAACACGCGCTTCTCGACAAAGAGCGTGGGCGGCGGCACGGTCTTGCCGTCGCTTCGAAGGTCGGCAAGGGTCAGTAGAAGACGATCCGTGATGTCGATGCCTGAAGGCGTGCCATCGTCGCGAGCGCCGACGAAGAGCACACCTGGCTTGCCATGCCCCGGCAAGTCATTGGCGAAGGCGCAAACGGCCTGGCGGGACTTCTCGGGGGCATCGCCCGACCACGTCTGCTTGCGCTCGGCGCGATCGGACTCGAGATCCGATAGGAGCGCTTCGAGTTCGGCGTCGTTCAGTGGTGTTGCCATGCCGGGATTCTGCGTCACTGAGCTACGGTGTTGGCTGGTACTCGCGGAACATCGTCATCAACTCGGCCAGGCTGGACGGCGGATGGCGATCGAAGCCGTCCTGATCGACGTACACGAAGCGATATGCCGGCCCGCCCTCGACCTGGCTGGCCGCGGTGGCATCTTCGCACCACTGTGCGAGGCGCGCCATCTTGCGCGGAAGGTCGAGTTCTTCGCGGCCCTTGGTTTCGACGATGGCGATGCTGCCGTCGTCGGCTTTGACGATGAAGTCGGGCGTGTAGGTCGAGAGGTCGCCGTCGGCCTTCACGTAGTCGAGCTTGAAGCCGACCGCGAGGTAGTTCTTCGCGAACGCGGCGACGCCAGGCGCCTCGTCCAGGAAGCGTGCGAAGCGCAGCTCGAAGCCGCCCGCGCCGGGCTCGCCGACGATGCGGTTGAAGAGCGAGCGTTTCGCGGGCAGCCAGTCGCGGTGCTGGGTGCGAAACGGGCGCACGTCGCGCAGGCGGATGTAATCTTCGATGCGCGAGTTGCCGCTGTCCTGCACGGTGAGCGCGTTGATGGCGGCCTTGAAGGTGTCGAAGACGCGCTTGGCGGCAACGCTCTCGCTCAGGTTGCGCAGCACCTGCGGGTCGTCGATGTCGACCGCCAGGCCTTCGAACAGGCGCTCGCGAACGAAGGTCTTGACCTGGCCGTAGAGCACGTCGTAGCCGCCGACCAGGCGCAGCTCCCTCAGCAACTGGCGGGCGAAGAAGGCGATCACGCTGCGGCCATCGCCGATGCCCGCGCCGTCGAGTTGCACCGTGTGGTGCTGCTCGCCATCGAGCATGGTCTTGAAGACGATCTCGCGCGTCTCCTCGGGTGTGAAGGGCTTGATCGGTAGGCGCTCGCCGGGCATCGCCAGCGCGTCGAGGGAATCGAGGTTCTTGTAGTCGCGCTGGTACCGGCGGGCGAGTCGGGGCAGGGCGATGTCAAGCGCGTCGACGTCCTTCGCGGGGTTGGCGGTCTCGACCTCGACGACCAGCGAATCCTCGCGCTGCGCGCCGCCGCCCATTGGCACGCGTTCGAGTTCGACGCCTTCGCTCTGGATGCTCTCGACAAACTCCATGAAGGCGGGCGTTCCCATCACCGAGACAGTCTCGGGCGTGTCGGTCCCCGCCGCGTCGCCAGACGCGGCACCTCCGATGCCGTACATTCGTCGCAGCCCACGGCCCAGCGTCTGCTCGGGCAGGATGTTGCTCGCTGCGGCGTAGGCGCGTAGCCCGACTATCGTTGTCACGTTGCGCACGTCCCAACCTTCCTTGAGCATCAGCACCGAGACGATGGCCTTGTACGGGCTGTCCCAGGCATCGATCCGGTTGGCCTCTTTGCGCAACAGTTCGAGCTCTTCCTTGTCCTTGCCGCTCGGGCTTTCCGCGATCTCGCCGTTCTTCTTGGTGTGAATCACCAGCACCGCGCCTTGCAACTCGGGGCAGGTGCGTTCGAGATGCGCACCCACGTCGTCGCAGTTTCGGGTGTCGTCGACCATCACGAACAGCACTGCCTTCTTGCCCAGGCGCTGGTGCTCGGCGCTGCTCTTCTTCCACTCCTCGACGCCGAGCGCCAGGTAGTCGGCGAACTTCTCGTGGAAGATGGCGCTGGGCTGCTCGTGCAGGCGGGCCCGGCTGACGGCGTCGGGCAGCACCGGGTGCTTGACGACGCCCTGGTGGATGGCTTCGACGAGCGGGTAGTCGCTCACCGTCTGCACGAAGATCGCGCCGTTGTCGTGCCGCGGCGTGGCCGTGACGTCGATCTGCAACGCAAGCCGGCGGTCTTTCTGCAACATGCGGTGGTGGATGTCGCGGATGCTGCCGAACCAGGCCATGCGTTCGTCGTGGATGTGATGCGCCTCGTCGTTGAAGACGGCGAGTTCGTCGATCTCGCGGATGAGTTCGCCGAGGTCGGTCCGGCTGTCGGTCGTCTTGCCGCTTGGCTTGGCGCCGAAGGGCTGGAGGAAGTAGTCGCGCAGGTCGTCGTCTTCCAGCGTCGGCTCGCGCACCTCGCCGAGGTAGACGCGGTGAATGTTGGTGAGGAAGAGGTTGCCCACCTCGCGGACGACGCGCACGTCGTCTTGCAGGTGCAACGCGAGTTGGAAGTCGTCGCGCCAGTTGCGGCCGCCATGACCGTTGTCGGGCAGCACGGGGTCTTTGAAGAAGATGCGCAGGCCGTCGAAGTCCGCGCGCAGCCGGTCGAGCACGATGATGTTGGGCGCGATCAGCAGGAAGTTTCGCGACAGGTCTGAACCGCTCTCGTAGGTGCGGTGAAAAAAACTCCACGCGATCAGCAGCGAGAGCACCTTGGTCTTGCCGGCGCCGGTGGCCATCTTGACGACGTAGCGTGGCCACTCTTCAGCGAACATGCCGGGCGAGACGGCGCCAGAGGCGTCAAAGCGCAGCAGGTCGAACTTGTCGCGCGCACGGCGAGCGTCGTAGAGCCATATCACCGTTTCGACCGCCTCGCGCTGGGCGAAGTACCAGTGGAAGGGTTCCGCCGTGCCGTCGGCGCGATGCACGACATGGTCGCCAGCGAACCACCAGTGCAGCAGCGCGCGCGAAGTGTCCGAAGCGCCGGCATAGCCGTCGGCACGCCAGGTGCTGACCTCTTCGCGGATGCGTGCCACCAGCGGCGGCAGCAGGCGTTCGTAGGACGACGCGCGCAAGGCCTCGTCGGCCGGGAACCAGCGGTGCGCCGGATCAAGGACCGCATAGGGTGAGCGCGGAAGTTGCGGGTGCAGAGCCATGCGGCTATTGTGCAATCGCTGCGTCGACCGCTTTCGGCGCTCCGAGCGCGCGCAGCACCTCACGAACGAGCTGCGCGCGCTCCTTCGGCTCGGCCACCGCGCGCTCGATGCGCAGCTTGTCGTTGCCGGCGAGCTTGATGTGGCGGTTTTTCTGCACGAGTTCGATGATCTTCAGTGCATCGACCGGCGGGTTGGCACGAAAGCTGATCACCGTGAGTTGCGGCGCGGCGTCGATCTTGGTCACGCCGTAGGGCTTGGCGAGCACGCGCAGGCGGTGCACGTCGAACAGCGTCTGGCCCTGGGCGGGGAGCTTGCCGAAGCGGTCGGTGATCTCTTCGAGCAGGGCGTCGATCTGCTGCGCCTTGTCGGCGGTGGCGAGCCGCTTGTAGAGGCCGAGCCGCGTGTGCACGTCGCCGCAATAGGCATCGGGCAACAGCGCCGGCGCGTGCAGGTTGATCTCGGTCGTCGCGGATAGCGGGCTCAGCAGATCGGGCTCGCGCCCGGCCTTGAGTGAACGCACGGCCTCGGCGAGCATCTCGTTGTAGAGCTGAAAGCCGACCTCCATCATGTTGCCGCTCTGGTTCTCGCCCAGCACTTCGCCTGCGCCGCGGATCTCGAGGTCGTGCATCGCGAGGTAAAAGCCCGAGCCGAGCTCCTCCATCTGTTGGATCGCCTCCAGCCGCTGCGCGGCCTGCTTGGTCAGGCCCTGCACATCCGGCACCAGGAGATAGGCGTAGGCCTGGTGGTGTGAGCGGCCGACACGGCCACGTAACTGGTGCAGTTGCGCGAGGCCGAACTTGTCGGCACGCGCGATGACGATGGTGTTGGCGGTCGGCACGTCGATGCCGGTCTCGATGATCGTCGAGCACAGCAGCACGTTGTGGCGCTGAGCGACGAAGTCGCGCATCACGCGCTCGAGTTCGCGCTCGGGCATCTGGCCGTGGGCAATCGCGATGCGCGCCTCGGGCAGCAGCTCGGCCAGCTTGTCGCGCCGATGGCGAATAGTCTCGACCTCGTTGTGCAGGAAGTAGACCTGCCCGCCGCGCTTCAATTCGCGCAGCACGGCTTCGCGGATGGTGCCGCTGCTCTCGTTGCGCACGAAGGTCTTGATCGACAGCCGCCGCTGCGGCGCGGTCGCGATCACGCTCAGATCGCGCAGGCCTTCGAGCGCCATGCCGAGCGTGCGCGGGATCGGCGTCGCGGTGAGCGTGAGCACGTCCACCTCGGAGCGCATGGCCTTGATCGCTTCCTTGTGGCGCACGCCGAAGCGATGCTCCTCATCGATGACCAAGAGGCCCAGGCGCTTGAACTTCACCTTGTCGCCGATGAGCGCGTGCGTGCCGACGACGATGTCTACCGTGCCGTCGGCGAGGCCCGCGAGTGCCGCCTTGACCTCCTTGCTCGAGCGAAAGCGCGACATCTCGGCGACCTTCACCGGCCACTTGCCGAAGCGGTCGGCAACGATCTGGAAGTGCTGCTCGGCGAGCAGCGTCGTCGGCGCGAGGATGGCGACCTGCTTGCCGCCGGTGACGGCGACGAAGGCCGCGCGCAGCGCGACCTCGGTCTTGCCGAAGCCGACGTCGCCGCAGACCAGGCGGTCCATCGGCTGCGGCGAGACCATGTCCTGGATGACGGCGTGGATCGCCGCCTGCTGGTCGGGCGTCTCCTCGAACGCGAAGCTGGCCGCGAAGGCTTCGTAGTCGTGCGGCGCGAAGCGGAATGCAAAGCCCTCGCGGCTGGCGCGGCGCGCGTAGAGGTTGAGCAGCTCGGCCGCGGTGTCGCGCACCTGCTCGGCGGCCTTGCGCTTGGCCCTGTCCCACTGGCCCGAGCCCAGGCGGTGCAGCGGCGCCTCGGAGGCAGCGACGCCGGTGTAGCGCGCGATCAGGTGCAGTTGCGCGACCGGCACGTAGAGCTTGGCCTGGTCCGCGTATTCGAGGTGCAGGAATTCGGACGGGCCGCCTTCGTCGTTGCCGAGGGCTATGCTGATCAGGCCGACGTAGCGCCCGATGCCGTGGTTGACGTGCACGACAGGGTCGCCGATCTTGAGTTCCGAGAGGTCCTTGATCAGCGCATTGACGTCGCTGACCTGTTCCTGCTTGCGCCGCCGGCGCGCGGTTGGCGCGGCCGCGAAGAGTTCGGTCTCGGTGACGAACTCGATCGCCACTCCCGCTTCGGGCTCGTTCCAGAAGAAGCCCTCGGCCAGCGGCGCGACGGCGATTGCGCAGCGTTCGGTGCCAGCCTCGAACGCGGCGAGCGAATCGACGCTGGGCGGCTCGATGCGGCTGTCGCGCAGCAGTTCGAGCAGGCTCTCGCGCCGGCCTTCGCTCTCGGCGACGATCAGCACGCGATGCGTCGTCGCGGCGACGTGGATCTGCAGGCGCTGCAAAGGCTCGGGCGCGCCGCGGTCGACACTCAGGTCACGGAGAGGACGCGCCCACGGCGTCTCGTCGCTGCCGCGCACGGCGAGCAAGGCGTGTTCATTCGCGCAGGCGAAGAAGTCCTCGGTCCGCAGGAACAACGCTTCGGGCGGAAGGATCGGCTTCTCGCGATCGTGCTGCAGGAAGCGATGCCGCTCGCGCGTGTCTGCCCAGAAGCGCTTGAGAGACGCGTCGACCTCGCCATGCAGCGCGAGCGTCGCGTCGGCGCCGAGGTAGTCGAACAGCGTCGCCATCTGCTCGAAGAAGAGCGGCAGGTAGTACTCGATGCCGCCTCCGGCGAGGCCGGCGGCGATGTCCTTGTAGAGCCGCACCCGCGTCGGGTCGCCTTCGATCTTCTCGCGCCAGCGCGCGCGAAAGGCCGTGCGCGCCGCCTCGTCGAGCGGGAACTCGCGGCCCGGCAGCAGCCGCACTTCGGGCACCGGGTAGAGGCTGCGCTGCGAGTCGGGGTCGAAGGTGCGTATCGAATCGACCTCGTCGCCGAACAGGTCGACGCGGTAGGGCACCGGCGAGCCCATCGGGAAGAGGTCGATCAGCCCGCCGCGCACCGCGTACTCGCCCGGCGAGACAACCTGGCTCACGTGCGTGTAGCCGGCGAGCGTGAGCTGGGCCTTGAGCGCCGCCTCGTCGAGCTTCTCCTTCTGCCTGAAGTTGAAGGTGTAGGCGGAAAGAAAGCTGATCGGCGCCAGCCGCACCAGCGCTGTCGACGCCGGCACGAGCACGACGTCGAGGTCGCGCCGCTCGCGTGCCTGCAAAATGCGCCACAGTGTCGCCAGGCGCTCCGAGATCAGGTCCTGGTGCGGCGAGAAGGTGTCGTAGGGCAGCGTCTCCCAGTCGGGGAAGACGGCGATGCGCAGCTCAGGGGCGAAGAAGGCGAGTTCCTGCTCCAGCCGCTGCGTGTCCGCCGGCTCGGCACTGACGATGGCCGTCAGGTGGCCGGCCGCGGCCTGCTGCTGGGCGAAGCGCGCCAGCAGCAGCGCGTCGGCCGAGCCGACCGGGCGCGCCACCGAGTAGCGCTTTCCTGGGGCGAGGGCGGGGAGTTGCATGCAGGGTGAAAGCACAGCGCCCGGGCGCGGTGGCGTCGGGGCGTGCGCGTCGATTGTAGGCAGGCGCGGGCTCGCGGGCCTGCCCTAGCCCTACACTTGTACGCAATCACTCACCGACCACGCCCGCCTGGCCTTGCGACGCGTCATGCCTCTGACCCCTTCGCCACGCTGCTTTGCGCTCGTGCCCTGCGCCGGCGTCGGCGCCCGCTCTGGCGCCGCCATGCCCAAGCAGTACGCGCCGCTCGCCGGCAAGGCGATGGTCGCGCACACGCTGGCGGCGCTGGCGGGCGTGTCGCGTCTGAGCTGGACGCTGGTCGTCCTCGCGCCCGAGGACGATCGCTTCGAGACTGCGCTGCCCGAGGCTGCAGGGCCGTTCTTGCGCGTCGCGCGCACCGGCGGCGCAACGCGCGCGGAGACGGTCGCCAACGGCCTGGCGGTGCTCGTCGCGCAGGGGGCACAAGCGAGCGACTGGGTGCTCGTTCACGACGCCGCGCGCTGCCTCATCCGCCCGCAGTGGGTGGAGCGTTTGATCACCGCCTGCTGGGACGACGCCGTCGGCGGCCTGCTCGCCTTGCCGCTGGCCGACACCTTGAAGCAGGAGCGTGACGGGCGTTCGGCGGCGACACTGGATCGCAGCGGAAAGTGGGCGGCGCAGACGCCGCAGATGTTTCGCCTCGGCCTGCTTCAGGAGGCGCTCGCCAAGGCCGGCCCGGCGGTGACCGACGAGGCCAGCGCGATCGAGGCATTGGGCCTGTCGCCACTGCTGGTGATGGGCGAGCTGGAGAACTTCAAGCTCACCTACCCGGGCGACTTCGAACTCGCGCAAAGACTGCTGAGGAGCACCAAGTGAACACTCCGCGCATGGCGAGCAAGGGCCTGCTGTTTCGCGTCGGCGAAGGCTGGGACACGCATGCGCTGGTCGCCGGGCGGCGCCTGGTGCTGGGCGGCGTCGAGATCGCGCACAGCCACGGCCTGCTCGGCTACTCGGACGCCGATGCGCTGTGCCACGCCGTCACCGACGCCCTCTTCGGCGCTGCCGCGCTGGGCGATATCGGGCATCACTTCCCCGATACCGACGAGCAGTTTCGCGGCGCCGATTCGATCGCGCTGCTGGGCGAGGCGGCGCGGCGGGTGCGCGTGGCGGGCTTCGAGATCGGCAACGTAGACAGCACCATCATTGCCCAGGCGCCGAAGATGGCGCCGCACATTGTCGCGATGCGCCAGTGCATCGCGCGTGCGTTGGTGGTGGGAATCGATCAGGTCAGCGTCAAGGCCAAGACGGCCGAGAAGATGGGCCCGGTCGGTCGCGGTGAGGCCATCGAGGCGCGCGCGGTCTGCCTGCTCACGCGAGCGCGCACCTGAAGCGCAAGCGCGGTTCGTCGCTCACGAAGGCGCTCGCTTGAGGCGCAGGTGCGCGACCAGCCCGCCGCTGCTGGCGTTGGCAAGTTCGAGGCTGCCGCCTATGCGATGCATGGCCTTGTCGACGATGGCCAGGCCCAGGCCCGCGCCGGTGGCCGAGGTGCGTGCCGCATCGCCGCGAAAGAACGGCGTCGTCAACTGGCCCAGCTTCTCGGGCGGCACGCCCGGGCCATGGTCGCGCACGCTGACGATCACCCATGGCCCGCTGCGCGCGTAGTTGATCTCGATGTCCGCAACGCCGGTGCCGACGCTGCGCCCGTAGCGTTGCGCGTTCTCGAACAGGTTGGCCAGCACGCGGCCGAGTTCGGTGTCGTCGGCCATGACCATGGTGTCGATCGCCACTCGCGACGTGAAGCGGATGTGCGAGGTGTCGCGAAAGGCGGCCATCTCGCGTTCGACCACCGCGCTCAGGTGCACGGGCCGCAGCCGCACATTGCCTGGCCGCGCGTAGTCCATGAACTTGTCGATGATGGCGTCGAGCTGGTCGATGTCGAGCGCCATGTTGTTCTTGGCGTCCTCGTCGTCGACGCTCATCTCGGCTTCCAGGCGCAGGCGGGCCAGCGGCGTGCGCAGGTCGTGCGAAATGCCGGCCAGCATGACCGCGCGGTCCTCCTCCACCCTGGCGAGTTCGCGCGCCATGCGGTTGAAGCCGACGTTAACTTGCCGGATCTCGCTCGTCAGTGTCGTCTCGTCCAGTTGCGAGTTGTAGGCGCCGTCGCCCAGGCGGCTGGCCGCGAACAAGAGGTCGCGCAGCGGCCGGTTGATCAGCCGCGCGACGGCGGCCGAGCCGAGCGCCGTCGCCGCCAGCGCGACGGCGACCCAGAGCATCCAGGTGCCCGGCGCCAGCGGCTGTGCGTGCTCAGCCTGCGCACGCAGCCAATAGGCATCGTCGTCGATCGAGAAGCCCACCCACAAGCCGTCGACGTCGTTGACCGAGCGCGCCAGGATCGTCTCCGCGCCGAGGCGCGAGCGCAGTTCGTTGGCGATCGCGCGCGAAGTGCGGTCGGAATCGAGCGGCAGCCAGCGGTCGCCCGCCGCGCGGGGCATCAGTCGTACCGCTTCCAGTCTGGTCAGGGTCTTGGCCAGGGCGACGCGCTCGTATCCGTCGGCATGGCGCAGCGCCACGCGTGACAAAGTCACATCGGCAGCCATCTGTCGCGCAGTCTCGTCGGTGCGCGACTCGATCTCGAGCGCGCGCAAGGTCAGCACCCAGGCCACGATGCTGCCCGCGAGGAGCGCGGCAAGCAGCAAGAACGTGCGCCAGAACAGGCTGAACCGGAGCCGCCTGCGGACCATTCAGAGCCCGATCGCGATGCGCTTGCCGCGGCCTCTGATAGGCCGCCGCGTGTCGTTCATGAGACGCCGTCGGGTACGAACACGTAACCCACGCCCCATACCGTCTGGATGTAGCGCGGTCGCGCAGGATCGGGCTCGACCATCTTGCGCAGGCGCGAGATCTGCACGTCCAGGCTGCGATCGAAGGGCTCGAATTCGCGGCCGCGCGCAAGTTGGGCCAGCTTGTCGCGCGAGAGCGGTTGCCGCGGGTGGCGCACCAGCGCCTTGAGCATCGAGAATTCGCCCGTCGTCAGCGCGACCTGCTCGCCGTCGCGCGAAAGCCGGCGCAGCGCGAGATCGAATTCAAACGGGCCGAAGCTTACTGTCAACGGCTCCTTCGACGGCGCTCCGGGCGCCTCGATGGTCGGGCGGCGGCGCAGCACGGCGTGGATGCGCGCCAGCAGCTCGCGTGGGTTGAAGGGCTTGGGCAGGTAGTCGTCGGCGCCGACCTCGAGCCCGACGATGCGGTCGACGTCATCCACCTTGGCCGTGAGCATGATGATCGGCGTCGTGTCGCCGACCGCGCGCAGGCGCCGGCAAATCGACAAGCCGTCCTCGCCCGGCAGCATCAGGTCGAGCACGATGAGGTCGATGTTCTCGCGCGTGACCAGGCGGTTCAACGCCTTGCCGTCCTCGGCCAGCAGCACCTCGAAGCCCTCTTGCGTGAGGTAGCGGCGCAGCAGGTCGCAGATGCGCGCGTCGTCGTCGACCACTGCGATGCGGTCAGGTCGGGTGGGGGTGGTAGCACTCATGTTGGTCGATTCCGTATTTGTAACAGCGACCATTCTTGCTCAGGATTGAAGCCCTAATCCGTGAGACCTGACCTGTTGTTATACATTCGTCGCCACCGGAGCCGGATCAGACCTCGACGAACGGACTCGGGTTGTCAGGAATCCTGCGACGGCTCTCCGGCGGCGGCTGTCAGTCCGGTCGCGCTGGCCGCGTGAGCTTGTGCGAGATCACTGGGCAGTCCATCCGCCGTCGACGGCCCAGGACACGCCGCGCACGTTGTCGGCGGCGGGCGAACACAGGAAGACGGCCAGGTCGCCGAGCTGCTGCGTCGTCGTGAACTGCTGCGAGGGCTGCTTCTCGCCGACCAGATCGATGCGCGCCCGGTCGGCGCTGATGCCGCCCTGCGCCGCGCGGTCGTCGATCTGCTTTTGCACCAGCGGCGTCAACACCCATCCAGGGCAGATCGCGTTGACGGTGACGCCGGTCGTCGCCGTCTCGAGCGCAACGGCTTTCGTGAAGCCGACGATGCCGTGCTTGGCCGCGACATAGGCCGACTTCTGCGCCGAAGCGACGAGGCCGTGCACCGACGCGATGTTGATCACGCGGCCCCAGCCTTTGGCCTTCATCGGCGCCAGCGCGAGGCGTGTGGTGTGAAACGCCGAACTGAGGTTGATCGCGATGATCGCGTCCCAGCGCTCGACCGGAAAGTCCTCGACCGGTGCCACGTGCTGGATGCCGGCGTTGTTGACGAGGATGTCGACGCCGCCGAACGCAGACGCAGCGTAAGCCATCATCGCTTCGATCTCGGTCGGTTTGCTCATGTCGGCGCCGTGGTAGCCGACCTTGACGCCGAGCGCAGCCACTGCCGCCTGCGGGCCAGCGCTGTCGCCGAAGCCGTTGAGCACGAGGTTCGCGCCCTTGCGCGCGAGCGCCAGCGCGATGCCCAGCCCGATGCCGCTGGTGGACCCGGTGACGAGTGCGGTCTTGCCCTTGAACATGTCGATTCCTTGTGCGTGGTGAGCTTGATAGCATCCATTATCGAACCAGCCGCCAGGACCGCGCGATGACCGAGCCCCGCCTGAACCATGTGCAATGCCTGGATGCCCGCGGCCTGCATCGCATGGCGTACTGGGAGTGGGGCGACGCTGCCAACCCGCGCGTGCTCGTCTGCGTGCACGGCCTGTCGCGCCAGGGGCGCGACTTCGACACCCTCGCACGCGCGATGTGCGGCGACTGCCACGTGGTCTGCCCTGACGTCGTCGGGCGCGGCCAGTCCGATTGCCTTGTCGACCCGATGGGCTACCAGGTGCCGGCCTACGTGGCCGACATGGTCACGCTGCTGGCGCGCCTGGCCGCGAGCGAGCTGCATTGGGTCGGCACCTCGATGGGCGGCCTGATCGGCCTCGGCCTCGCATCGCTGCCCGGCACGCCGGTCAGAAAGCTCGTTCTCAACGACGTCGGACCGGTGATCCAGTACGAGGCCATTGCGCGCATCGGAACCTACCTCGGCGTGCCGGTGCGCTGGGCAAGCATCGACGCGGCGGCGGCCTACCTTCTGGGCATCTCGAAGAGCTTCGGCCCGCACACGCCAGAGCAATGGCGGGCACTCACGCGGCCGATGCTCAAGGCCGATGGCGACGGCTTCGTGCCGCACTACGACCCGGCGATCGCGCTGCCGTTTCGCACCGTCACGCCCGAACTCGCCGCCGGCAGCGAGGCCGCGCTGTGGGCGAGCTACGACCGCGTGAGTTGCCCGACGCTCTTGCTTCGCGGGGCAGAGTCCGACCTGCTGACCGCAGCCACCGCGCACGCGATGACGCAGCGCGGCCCGCGCGCCAGCTTGCGCGAGTTCGCGGGGGTTGGCCATGCGCCGACGCTGATCGCGCCGGAGCAGATCGCGGCGGTGCGGGAGTTCCTGCTCTCGCCATGAAGACCGGCCGCAGCGCGCCGGCGGGCACGGCGCCCATCGTTCGCTTGTTCGACGTGCCGGCGGACGGCGCGAGCGCAACGAGCGACGCCGAACCCGACCCGGTCGCGCGTGCGCGTGCCTTCGCCGAGCCCTTGCTCGCCGGCCACGCGCTGGACACGGGCGAAGACGCGCTGGCGCATGCCGAGGGCGTGGCAGCGATCCTGAATGGGCTTGGTGCGGCGCCGGCCATGCAGGCCGCGGCCTACCTCGTCTACGCGGGAGACTTCCTGACCAAGCCCGAGGAGGTCGTCGCCAAGGCCTTCGGCACTTCGTATGCGAGTCTGGTCACGAACACGCGCAAGCTTGTCGCCATTCAGCGCGCCGCGCGCGAGGCCCATGTGCTGAACGAATTGCAGGCGCAGCAGACCGAGCGCGTGCGCAAGATGCTGCTCGCGTTCTCGCGCGACCTGCGCGTGGTGCTGCTCAGGTTGGCGTCCAGGCTGCAGACGCTGCGCTACTACGCGCTCGCGCGCCGACCGTGCCCGACGCCGCTCGCGCGCGAGTCGATGCAGGTCTTCGCGCCGCTCGCCAACCGGCTCGGCATCTGGCAGATCAAGTGGGAGCTCGAAGACCTGTCGTTTCGCGTCCTCCACCCGGGCGATTACCGTACCGTCGCCCGCCTGCTCGACGAAACGCGCATCGCGCGCGAGCAGGACATCGAAGCGACGCGGCGCAAGCTCGCCGATGCGCTCGCCGCGCAGGGCGTGCGTGCCGAGGTGCACGGGCGCCCCAAGCACCTCTACAGCATCTGGAAGAAGATGCAGGGCAAGGACATGCCCTTCGCGCGCGTGCTCGACGTGCGCGCGCTGCGCGTGATCGTCGACGCGCTGCCCGACTGCTACGCCGCCCTGAGCCGCGTGCACGAGCTCTACCGGCCGGTGCCGGACGAGTTCGACGACTACATCGCGCGCCCGAAGGCCAACGGCTACCAGTCGCTGCACACGGTGGTGCTGGGCGACGACAGGCGCGCGCTGGAAGTGCAGATCCGCACGCGGGCGATGCACGAGCACGCCGAGCACGGCGTAGCCGCGCACTGGGCCTACAAGGAGGCCGGCGTGCGCGGCTACGCGGGCGTGAGCGCGAGCGGCGGCTTTGAGGCCCAGGTGGCCGAGGCGCGCAAGGCCGTGCTGCGCCAGCTGCTCGAATGGGAGCGCGACTTCGCTGGCCACGGCGCGAACGAGGCCGAAGCCGGCGGCCCCGGTTTCGACGACCGCATCTACGTCTTCACGCCGCAGGCCGCGGTGGTCGAGCTGCCGGCCGGGGCGACGGCGATCGACTTCGCCTACAACCTGCACACCGACCTCGGCCACCGCTGCCGCGGCGCGCGCGTCGACGGCGCGATGCTGCCGCTGAACACGCCGCTGACCAACGGGCAGACGGTGGAAATCGTCGCCGCGAAGGAGGGCGGGCCGTCGCTCGACTGGCTCAACGCCGAGCTCGGCTACTTGCGCAGCGCGCGCTCGCGATCGAAGGTGCGCGCCTGGTTCAATGCGCTCGCACTGCAGGCGACGGTCGCGCGCGGGCGCGAGGCGGTTGAAAAGGTCTTGCAGCGCGAGGGCAAGACAGCGGTCAAGCTCGACGACCTGGCGTCTCGATTGGGCTTTCGCAATGCCGACGCACTGTTCGAAGTCGTCGGCAAGGACGAGTTCTCGCTGCACAGCATCGAGACCCTGCTGCGCCCGACCGAGGTGGTGCCCACCGCCGATGAAGTGATCGCGCTGCGTCGGCGCGGGTCGGACACGGCGCCGGCCGGGGGCGTGCTGGTGGTCGGCGTCGAGTCGCTGTTGACATCGCTGGCGCGCTGCTGCCGGCCCGCACCGCCGGACGCGATCGGCGGCTACGTGACGCGCGGCAAAGGCGTCGCCGTGCACCGAAGCGCGTGCACGAACTTTCGCCAGATGGCCGCGCGCGCGCCGGAACGCGTGATCCCCGTCGCCTGGGGCGCCGGACACGGCGGCAAGGGCGGCGGCGCGCCCGCGCTGTACCCGGTCGACGTGATCGTCGAAGCGGCCGATCGCCAAGGCCTGCTGCGCGACATCTCGGAGGTCTTCGCGAAGGAGAAGATGAACGTCATCGGTGTCAATACGCAATCGGTCAAGGACGCGCAGGGCGGCACGGCCTGGATGACGTTCACGATCGAGGTCGACGATGCGGACCGCCTGGCCCAGGTGATGGTGCGCGTCGGCAAGATCGGCGGCGTGCGCAGCGTGCGGCGCAAGTAGGGCGCTTTGCTATACTCTTCGGCTTACCCCAGGCGCGTAGCTCAGCTGGTTAGAGCACCACCTTGACATGGTGGGGGTCGTTGGTTCGAGTCCAATCGCGCCTACCAGA
>CAIKUF010000070.1 GCA_903830565.1 uncultured bacterium
CTCCAGGAACAGGCGGCGAAAGCCTTTCAGGCTCACGAGGTTGCCCGGGTTGCTCGTCTCGTTGAGCACGCCCGTCATGCGCGCCAGCAGGCGCGGGCTCTTCTTGGCGCGCCAGATCACGAGGTCGGCCAGCCACGGGTAGACGTTGACGCGGTTGGCCTTCTCGTAGAGGTCGAAGCGCGGCTTGAGCGCACGCAAGCGCGCCTCGTAGTCGGCGCGCACCGCAGCATCGCCCGCCTGCGCGCTGCGCCCGGCGAGCAGCGCCTCGGCGGCGAGGATGCCGCTCTCCAGCGCCTTGCCTATGCCTTCGCCGGTGAACGAGTAGGTCGTCCCGGCGGCCTCGCCGGTGACGATCAGCCCCGGGCGCGAGAAGCGCGCGCCTTCGAGCGTGCAGCGCAGCGGCGCGCCCTTGAACTCGCCCTGCAGCTCGCCGCCGGCCATCAGCTCGCGCGCCGG
The DNA here is from genome assembly GCA_903830565.1 of uncultured bacterium. GTDB lineage: Bacteria > Pseudomonadota > Gammaproteobacteria > Burkholderiales > Burkholderiaceae_C > CAIKUF01. The sequence goes on from CAIKUF010000070.1 coordinate 457, forward strand.
CGCATAGACCTCGGTGAACGCGGCCAGCACTTCGCGCAGGTTCACGTCCTTCATCCCCAGGCGGCCGTTCTTGAGCGTGTTGTGGCTGTGTGCGATGCCGACACCGAGGTTGAACACGCCGCCCGGGCAGGGGAAGATCCAGCCATAGCCCGGGCGCAGCTTGCGGTGCCAGATGACGTCGAGCGCGGTGATGCGGCCGACCATCGCCTCGTTCTTCACGTAGCCGCGCAGCGCGATGCCGCTCGGCGTGCGGCGCTCGCACATGTCGGCCGCGATCAGCGCCTGCGGCACCGCGCCAGTGGCCAGCACGACCCAGCGCGCGCGGACTTCGTGAACCGCCTCGTCGATCTTGAACCGCGCACCGACGACCTGGCCCGCCTCTTCGATAGTGCCTTCGAAGCGCGCCGGCGGCAGCATGCGCGCACCGGCTGCGAGCGCGGCCTTGCACAGGATGTCGTCGAGCTGCTTGCGCGGCAGCACGGCCACCCGCCCCGGCACATCGATGCGCCCGCCGCTCGGGCCGATGCAGCCGATGAAGCCGGCCGGTTGCGCGACGGCGAGCACGGCATCGAGCACGCCCAGGCGCCCGAGGGCGGCGTAGGCATCGGGGATCAAGCCGTCGCCGCAGACCTTGTCGCGCGGAAAGGCGTGCTGGTCGGCGAGCAGCACGTCGGCGCCGCCCTGCGCCAGCGTGCGCGCGCAGGCGCTGCCGGCCGGGCCGGCGCCGATGACGAGCACTTCGCAGTGGGTGGGCAAGGGCGCGGCGCTGGCGGGTGTCGGGTCGGTCACAGTGGGCGGAGTCGGCAAAGGGTGAAGAATACCCGCAGCGCCGGCACTCGCAGCCGCGGGCCGTCGATCACCCGGCGCCCTCGCGCATCAGTTCCACCAGTTCCTGCGCCTTCAAGGCGCCCGCCACTTCGCCGCCTTCGAGCACGCTGTCGGCCAGCTCGCGCTTTTGCTGGTGCAGGGCGACGATGCGCTCTTCCAGCGTGCCGCTGTGGACCAGCCGGTAGACCGTCACCGGGCGCTGCTGGCCGATGCGGTGCGCGCGCCCGCTGGCCTGGTCTTCGGCGGCCGGGTTCCACCACGGGTCGGCGATCACCACGTAGTCGGCCGCGGTCAGGTTGAGCCCGAAGCCGCCGGCCTTCAGGCTGATCAGGAACAGATCGCCCTGGCCGGCCTGGAACGCCGCGACGCGCTTGGTGCGTTCGGCGGCCGGCGTGCTGCCGTCGAGGTACTGGTAGGCGATGCCGGCCGCATCCAGCGGCTCGCGCAGCAAGGTGAGGAAGTCGACGAACTGGCTGAACACCAGCGCCTTGTGGCCGTTGGCGACGAGTTCGGCGGCAAGCTCGCCGAAGGCTTGTACCTTGGCCCCGACCAGCCCGAGCTCGGGGCTAACCAGCCGCGGGTCGCACGCGGCGCGGCGCAGGCGCGTGAGCTGCGCCAGCACGTTGAACTGTGCCTGCCCCGGTGCGTCGCCAGCGAGGCTCGCCTCGGCCGAAGCGAGCGCTTCGCGCCGCAGGGCCTCGTAGTGCGCGCGCTCGGCCGCTTCGGGCTCGACGGCCAGCGTCAGCTCGGTGCGCGGCGGCAAATCGTCGAGCACCTGCGCCTTGGTCCGGCGCAGGATGAACGGCCCGATCAACCGGCGCAGCGTGCGCTGGGCGGGGCGGTCGCGGTCGCGCTCGATCGGCACCGCGAAGCGCTCGTTGAAACGCGGCAGCGTGGACAGCAAGCCGGGGTTGCACACGCGCATGATCGACCACAGTTCGGACAGCCGGTTCTCGATCGGCGTGCCCGAGAGGGCGATGCGAAAGTCCGCCGCCAAATCGAACGCCGCCAGCGAGCGTTTGGCGGCGGCGTTCTTGATCGCTTGCGCTTCGTCGAGCACCAGCGTGTGCCAGGTGCGCTCGGCAAACGCCTTGGCGTTGATCTGCAGCAACTGGTAGGAGACGACGATCGCATCGCCCGGCCCGGCGGCCGCAATGGCGGCCTCGCGGTCGCTGCCGCCGAACACCGTCAGATTGAGCGTCGGCGCGAAGCGGCGCGCTTCGGCGCTCCAGTTGCCGCCGAGCGAGGTCGGGGCGACGATCAAGGCCGGGCCATCCGCCGCGCGCGCCAGCAGCACGGCCAGCGCCTGCAAGGTCTTGCCAAGGCCCATGTCGTCGGCCAGGCAGGCGCCGAAGCCGGCGTGCGCGAGGCGCATCGCCCAGGCGTAGCCTTCTTCCTGGTACGGCCGCAGCGTCGCCTGCAAGGTGGCGGGCAGGGCCGGCTGAAGTTGCTGCGCTTCGAGCAGGCGCTCGACGCGCCGGGCAAACGCCTTGTCGGCCTCGAGCGCGCTGCCATCGAGCGCGGCGTCCAGCCACGGCGCGTTGACCGGCGCCACGCGCAACTCGTCCTTGTGCAGTTCGGCGACCGCGGCCAGATCGTCCAGGCGCGCCCGCAGTTCCTGCGTCAGCGCGAGGTAGCGGCCCTGCCCCATCGGAACGAAACGCCCCTTGCCGGCGCTGCTCCACTGCATCAACTGCTGCAGCCCGGCGACCAGGCTTTCATCGACGGCAACGCCGCCTTGCAAGGTGAGCCAGTCGCGCCCGCTGCGCAACTGGACTTTGAGTTGCGACAGCCCGGCGCTGTCGACGCGCAGCGCCTTGCCCTGCGGCCAGTCGAGCCCGCCGACCGCGGCCAACGTGGGCAGGCGCTCGACGAGGGCCAACGCATCGTCGGGTGCCTCGATGGCCCACTCGGCCTGCGCACCTGAGGGCAACTGCGGCAACATCGGGCAGGCGTCGAGCACGGCATCGAGGTGGCTGCGCTCTTGCGCCAGATCGCGCTGCACGGCCAGCGTCTCGCCATTCACCGCGCTGATCATGCGCGAGCGCCCGTAGCCAGGCGCCACGCGCGGCCCCTTGGTGCCGAACGGCGCCGCCACCAGGCGCAGCGAAACACCGTCGCCGACCGGGGCCAGTTCGGCGCGCAGCGTGGCCTCGGCGGGCACGTCGCGCGCGCTGTCGGCCAAGCCGAGCTCATCTGCATGGACCTGAAAGTGCGCGCCCAGCCCGCCGAGGACCTCTTGCAAAGGCCCCCGCGCCGCCTTGGGCAACGTGAGCTCCTTGCCGATCAACAGAGCCGCGCGGCGCTGGGCCGGCGTGAAGCGCAGCACACGGGCCCGGCTCGGCGAGTCGCGCACGATGCTGAGCAGGCGCAGCGCCTCGATTTCCTTCTTCTCGCCCGCGCTCAGCCCCCAGGCCTCGTCGAGCCGCTCGCCATCGTCGCGCAGCGCAGGCCGCACGCGCAGGCGCAGCCATTCGCCGTCGTCGGCGACCTCGATCTCTGGCTGGCCTTCGGTGAGGGCGACGCGCGTGCCCGGCGCATCGCTGAACTCGACCGCAGGGTGGCCGACCAGCGCGCTGAGTGCCGCAGCCAAGTCGAGCCGCCACGCATTGCTGTAGTTCTGCTTCTTCAGTGCTCGCGCGACGACCGCGTCTTGCGGGGCCAGTGTCTCGGCTCGCGACAGGCGCGACAGCGCCACCTCGCGTGGCTTGCCCCAGCCGCGCGCGCCTTGCTTTTGTTCGTGCGGCGCGATGTCCGTGAGCGCGCCTGCCTTGTCGAGCGTGAGCACCCAGACCATCCGCGTCGCGCCCGTGGCTTCGGCCGCGCCTGCGCCCGGCGCCCCGCCGATCGCGGCCAGCGCCGCCAGCGCCGTGCGCCAGCCTTCCTGGGCCGCCGGCACGAAGAAGTCGGTCGGCGTCGGCTGGCATTGCAAACGCGCGACCGCGGAGTCGATCTGCTCGGCCAGCCGGAGTAGGCCCACCGAACGTATGCGCTCACCGAGAGAGCGCGTGGCGGCGAGTTCGGGCGCGCTCAACCGCTCGGATGTCGTGTCGGTCTTCAACCAGGCGCGCATCAGCCACCGCCACAGGTCGAGCGTGCTCGAGTGCTGCATGTCGCCGATGGGACGAAAGCGCGTCACGTCCATCGGTGCGTCGCCGCGGCGCATTTGCACCGCGATGGCCACGAGGCCCCATGAGGTCTCGCTCGTCGGCTGGCGCTTGCCGCTCTCGGCAAGGCAGAACTTGTATGCGCGCTCGAGGTGGGCCGGCGTCTGCTGCGCCAGCAGGGCCAGCACGTAGGGCAGCGCAAGCAGGGTCGGCAGCAGCCCGCTGCGCTTGCCGACCTCCACTTTCAGCGTCGCCAGCACCTTCTCGTAGTCGGCTTCGGCGCCGCCCCAATCGCCACCGAGCGCTCGCATCGCCGCCGCAGCGGCTTGGGCGTAGCCGCGCCAGTGGGGTTCGATCGCCTTGCCCTCGCGCAACGGGTGCATCGCGGCCTCGATCTCGGCCTCGATCTCGGTGCCGCGCCCGGCCCACAGCAGGTGTTCGGCGTAGGCCATGCGCAGCGGGAACGTCGATTCATCGGCGTGTGCGGCGAGGTAGGCGCCGCTCCAGGCGACGACGGGCAGCGGGTCGGCGATCCACTGCATGTTTTGGTGCGACAGATTGCGGAACGCGATCTGCACCTGCAAGCCCGGCTCCAGGCGCAGGAAGAGCGCTTCGTCCAGGTCGCGCTCCAGCGCGGCGTGCAGCACGCTCTCCCACGGCGCGCTGTAGCCGCAAAGGTCCTTCAAGCGGCTGACCTCGGCGAACGGGCGCCCGAAAAAGAGATCCAGGCGCACGATCGCTGCCGCCGAGTCGATGTCGCGAAAACGCCCGTAGCGGTAGGTTCCGGACTCGTCGATGTCGTTCGCGCGCGCCAGCGCGGTGTGCAGCGTGGCACGGTTGCCGGCGTCGAGCAGGCGCAGGTAAACCGAGCTGCGAAGCCGCGGCGCCACCTGCCAATAGCCCTGGCGGATCCGGTCTTCAGCCAGCCAGCCCGCCGCGGCGAGCGACTTGACCGCGGCGTGAATCACCTCGCCGGTGTAGCGCTTGTCGCGCGAATCGCGCGCGCCCAATTCGCTCAGCAGGCGAAGAATCCAGGTCCGCGGCTTGATCGACCAGCCGAGCGCGAAGGCATCGAGCACGCCCCGCTCCTCGCGCGTCAGCGTGGCCGGGTCGGGGGTGGTTTGCAGTTCAGTGGCGGTGCGGGCTTGCGGCATGTGCGCGATGATGCCGCAACGCGGCGCGCCGTTCGCTGCCTGACGGTGCAAAAGTTTGTCGGCGAACGCTGTTCGCACCGACCCTTCGTTGACTGCAATCAAGAAACTGCCTCGGCCAGCCTGCCACCATGGCCGACGAAGGAGTCCCTTGCCATGAGCACCCACCTCACCGTCGGCCAGCGCGCCCTGCTGGAGGCCGCGCTGTTGCGCAGCCAGTACGATCTCGAAGAGCAGATCTCGCAGCAGCTCGGCGGCGAATCGCGCCCCGACCATGCGCGCGAGGTGTTGCTCCAAGATGGCGACGACGCCACCGCGCGCGACGCCGACCGCGAAGTCGACCTCGCGCGCAGCGATCAGGACATCGGCGAACTGCGTGCCGTCAACGCGGCGCTGGCGCGGCTGCGGACTGCCGAATACGGGCGGTGCATCGATTGCGAAGCCGAGATTGCATTCGAGCGTCTGCAACACAACCCGCAGGCGCTGCGCTGCGTGCGCTGCCAGACGGCGCTCGAAGCGACTGGCGGCCAAGCGCCGCGGCCGACCATCTGAGAGGACAAACCATGACCAGCTTTCACGCCGTCGCTCACATCGATCACCAGAGCGCGCAGATCCTTCAGTTCGACGCCGAGCACGTGCAATCGCAGAAGGTGAAAACGCACACCCACCACACGCGCCAGCACGGCAGCGACGTGCGCAGCGAG
>CAIKUF010000071.1 GCA_903830565.1 uncultured bacterium
CGGCGCACGCTGATCACAAACACGATCCAGGGCCGGCCGATGTTTCTGGCCGAGCGCTTCGACGCCGACACCGCGTGGTCCATCGTGCTCGTCAACCCGACGCATCCGAGCGATGACCGGGGCGCCGAGGAGCCTGCGCTCGACTTTCGCGTCTACCGCCGCAACGGCCCGCTGGACGTGTACGGTTTCGCGCGTTACGGCGTGCGCACCCACGGCAGCGTCGGCGCGGCGGCGGCGTGGGTCGCCAGCGACGCGGTCGAGCTGCATGCCTCGCTGCGCTACTACTCCGAGGCCGACACGGTGGCGATCGACCCGGCGGTCTCCGGTGTGGTCAAGACCAACCCGTGGGCCAATGCGAGCACCTCGCACGGCATGCAGGCGCTGATCGGCGGGACCTGGACCAGCGAGTACCAGCTCAGCGTGATCGCCGAAGCCTGGTGGGACGGCACCGCGCTGTCCAACGCGCAATGGGACGCCTGGACGGCGCGCAACGCGCAGCTCGTCGATCTGATCGGTTCACCGGTGCCTTCGGGGGCGCTCGCCGCCAACTTGATCTGGCAGACCGCGGCGTTCGGCGCATCGACCAGCCTGCGGCGCACCAACTTGTTCATGCAGGCGAGCTGGACGCTCGACAAGTGGCAGCCCACGCTGGACGTGCTCTACACGCCCGCCGATGGCGGCCGCATCGTCACTGCGTCGCTGTTCTGGCAGGGTGATACCGTGCGCCTTGCCACCGGCCTGCGTTTCTACGGTGGGCCGCCCGACGCCATCCTCGCGCAGGTGCCCACGAGGCGCATCGGCTACCTCTCGGCGACCTGGGCGTTCTGCTCGGGTCGGTAGACTCGGTGCAGCGGCCGACGGGCCCTCACCCCAACCCTCTCCCGCCAGCGGGAGAGGGAGAAAGCCTCCAACACTGTTCGGGTTGTCATTCCCGTGAAGGCGGGAATCTAGAGTCGCGCAGGCAGTGGATTCCCGCCTTCGCGGGAATGACAGGCCTAAGCGAACAGTGTTGAGTCAGGCTCCCTCTCCCCCGCCCGCGGGGGAGAGGGTTGGGGTGAGGGGGTGCCGTAGCAAACGCAGTTTCAGGTGCACCGATGAGAGATTCGCGCTTCGACATCCTGTTCGATCCGGTGCAGATCGGCCCCGTGCGAACGAAGAACCGCTTCTACCAGGTGCCGCACTGCAACGGCATGGGCTACGGCAGGCCGCAGTCGCTGGCCGCGATGCGCAGCGTGAAGGCCGAGGGCGGGTGGGGCGTGGTCTGCACCGAAGAGGTCGAGATCAGCCCGGCATCCGAGATCGCGCCGCATCTCGAAGGCCGGCTGTGGGACGAGCGCGACATGCCGGCGCTCGAGTTGATGACAAGCGCCTGCCACGAGCACGGCGCGCTGGCCGGCATCGAGCTCGCCTTCAACGGCTATGCGACGCCCAACCGTTACAGCCGCGAAGTGCCAATGGCGCCGTCGCACCTGCCGGTGCGCATGTTTGATCCGATCCAGGCGCGCGAGATGGACAAGGCCGACATCCGCAACGTGCGGCGCTGGCACCGCAAGGCCGCGCTGCGTGCGCGCTCGGCGGGCTTCGACCTCGTCTACGTCTACGCCGGGCACGACCTTTCTCTGGCGATGCATTTCCTCTCGCGCCGAACCAACCGCCGCAGCGACGAATACGGCGGCAGCCTCCCGAACCGCGTGCGCTTCCTGCGCGAGCTGATCGAAGACACCAAGGACGCCGTCGGTGACCGCTGCGGCGTCGTCGTTCGCCTGGCGGTCGACCAACTGCTCGGCCCGGGCGGCATCACCGCCGAGAGCGAAGGCCAGGGCGCGATCGCGCTGCTGGCCGAGCTGCCCGACCTGTGGGACGTGAACATCGCCGACTGGTCCAACGACAGCATGACCGCGCGCTTCGCGGGCGAAGGCTACCAGGAGCGCTACATCGGCTTCGTCAAGTCGCTCACCACCAAGCCCGTGGTCGGTGTCGGCCGCTATACGTCGCCCGATGCGATGGTCTCGCTCGTCAAGCGCGGCGTCGTCGACCTGATCGGGGCCGCCCGGCCGTCGATCGCCGACCCCTTCCTGCCGCGCAAGATCGCCGAGGGGCGCGAGGACGAGATCCGCGAATGCATCGGCTGCAACATCTGCGTCAGCGGCGACAACCTCAGCGTGCCGATACGCTGTACGCAGAACCCGACGATGGGCGAGGAGTGGCGGCGCGGTTGGCACCCCGAGCGCATCGCCCCCGCGGGGAGCAGCGATGCGGTGCTGGTCGTCGGCGCCGGGCCGGCCGGCCTGGAGGCCGCGCGCGCGCTCGGCCAGCGCGGCTATGCGGTGACGCTGGCCGACGCCGGCACGCGGCTCGGCGGGCGCCTGATCCATGAAGCGTCGCTGCCGGGGCTGGCGTCGTGGATGCGCGTCGTCGATCACCGCGCGCACCTCCTGCGTCAGATGCCTAACGTGACGATTGCGCTGCAGAGCCGGCTCTCGGCGGACGACGTGCTGGCCTTCGGCGCCAGGCGCGTCTTCGTTGCCACCGGCTCAATGTGGCGCCGGGACGGCCTCGGCCGGCACCATCGGCAAGCGGTCGTTGCGCAGCCGATGGCCGGCGTGTTCAGCCCCGACGACGCGCTGGCCGGCGCGACCATCGCATCACCGGTCGCGATCTACGACGACGACCACTACGTGATGGGCGGCGCGCTGGCCGAGAAGTTCGCGCGCGCCGGGCTCGAAGTGCACTTGCTGACGCCGGCGACCAAGGTCTCGGAGTGGACCGAGTTGACGATGGAGCAGGCGCGAATCCAGGCGCGCTTAATGGACCTCGGCGTGCAGGTGCAGACGGCGGTCGAGCTGGTCGGCATCACGCCCACCGCTGCCGGGCTGACGATGGAACTGACGAGCATCTACGCGCACAGACCTTCCACGCTCGCCTGCGCCAGCGTCGTGCTGGTGACCATGCGCGACCCCTGCGATGCGCTTTACCGCGAGTTGCTGGCGCGGCAGCCGCGCTGGCAGGAGAGCGGCATCGCATCGGTTCAATGCATCGGCGACGCTTACGCGCCGGGAACCGTCGCCGCCGCGGTCTACGCGGGGCACAAGGCGGCGCGCGGGCTCGACGCCGAAGTGGGCGACGCCGACGCCGTGCCCTTCAAGCGCGAAGTGGTCGCGATCGAACGCTGACGCGCCGCGCGCGAGAGCGCAGCTCCGTCAGGAAGTCAGCGGCCGCAGCAGGATCAACAGGTCCTTGGCCTGCACGCGGTCGCCGGGCGCCACGTGCACGGCCTCGACCTCGGCGTCGCGGTCGGCGGCGACGTGGGTTTCCATCTTCATCGCCTCCAGCGAGAGCAGCGTGCTGCCCGCGTTGACGTGCTGGCCGACCGTCACGGCCACGCTGACGATGCCGCCCGGCATCGGCGCCGCGACGTGCCATGGGTTCGCGGGGTCGGCCACCGGCCGGCCGCGCGCGGCTTCGCCGGCATCGGGGCGAATCACGCGCACCGTGCGCGACTGGCCGTTGAGTTCGAACTGCACCTTCTGCGCCGCCTCGCCGTCGGGCGTGATCGACTGCAGCGCGACAAGCAGCGTCTTTCCGGGGTCGATCTCGAGCGCCATCTCCTGCTGCAGTTGCGGGCCGTAGAAGAACACCGGCGTCGGCAGCACCGAGGTGTCGCCGTGGGCTCGCGTGTGGGCGCAGAACTCGCGCATCACCTTCGGGTACATCAGGTACGAGGCGAGCTGGCAGTCGTCCAGCGGCAGCTCGCATTCGCGCTCGGCCTGTGCGCGCACGGCTTCCAGGTCCACCGCCGGCAGGCGGTCGCCCGGGCGGTAGGGCAGCGGCGGCGCGGCGCCTTCGGCCAGACGCAGAACCTTGCGGCTGATCGCTTGCGGGAAGCCGTCGGGCGGAAAGCCGAGTTCGCCCTTGAAGAGCGAGACGACGGACTCGGGGAAGGCGACGTCGCGCGCCGGGTCGAGCACGTCCTTCGGCGTGAGGTCATTGCCGACCATCATCAAGGCCATGTCGCCGACAACCTTCGAGGTCGGCGTCACCTTGACGATGTCGCCGAACAGGCGGTTCACATCGGCGTAGGCCTGCGAGACCTCGGTCCAGCGGTTCGCGAGGCCGAGCGCGCGTGCCTGCTCACGCAGGTTGGTGTACTGGCCGCCCGGCATCTCGTGGCGGTAGACGTCGGCGGTCCCCGAGCGGATCTCGGATTCGAACGGCGAATAAAAGCGCCGCACGCCTTCCCAGTACATCGAGGTCGCGTGCAGCGCCTCGGCATCGAGCCCCGGGTCGCGCTCGGTGCCGGCGAGCGCGGCGGCGATGGCCGACAGATTGGGCTGCGAGGTGAGGCCGCTCATCGCGTCGAGCGCGCCGTCGACGGCGTCGCAGCCGGCGGCGATTGCGGCCAGCACCGACGCCGCCGCGGCGCCGCTGGTGTCGTGGGTGTGGAAGTGCACCGGCAGGCCGGTCTCTTCCTTCAGCGCCTTGACGAGCGCCGCCGCCGCGCGCGGCCGGCACACGCCGGCCATGTCCTTCAGGCCCAGCACGTGCACGCCGGCCTTCTGCAGCTCGCGCGCGATGCCGAGGTAGTACTTGAGGTCGTACTTCGGCCGCGCGGCGTCGAAGAGGTCGCCGCTGTAGCAGATCGCGCCTTCGCACAGCGCGCCGGCCTCGAGGGTGGCGTCGATGGCGACGCGCATGTTCTCGGTCCAGTTCAGCGAATCGAAGACGCGGAACACGTCGATGCCGTGCGTGGCCGCCTGCTGCACGAAGTGGCGCACGACGTTGTCGGCGTAGTTCGTGTAGCCGACCGCGTTCGAGCCGCGCAGCAGCATCTGGAACAGCAGGTTGGGGATGCGGCTGCGCAACTGCGCCAGGCGCAGCCACGGGTCTTCCTTGAGGAAGCGCAGCGCGACGTCGAAGGTCGCACCGCCCCAGCATTCGACCGAGAACAGTTGCGACAGGTTGCTCGCGTAGTAAGGCGCGATCGGCAGCATGTCGGCCGTGCGCATGCGCGTCGCGAGCAGCGACTGGTGGGCATCGCGCATCGTCGTGTCGGTGACGAGCACGCGCTCTTGCGCGAGCATCCACTGCGCGAAGCCTGCCGGGCCGAGGGCTTGCAGGCGCTGGCGCGTGCCGTCGGGCGCCGGCAGGTCTTCGGCGTGCTTCGTCGGCAGCACGGGCTTGGGAAGCGGCAGCGCCGGCAGCGTGCGGCCGGCGACCTCGGGGTTGCCGTTGACAGCCACTTCGGCGAGGAAGCTCAGCAGCTTGCTCGCGCGGTCGCGGCGGGCTGTGAAGGCGAGCAACTCGGGCGTGTTCTCGATGAAGCGCGTCGTCAGGTCGCCGCTGACGAAGGCCGGGTGGTTGATCAGGTTTTCGAGGAACTGCAGGTTGGTCGCCACGCCGCGCACGCGGAACTCGCGCAGCGCGCGATCCATGCGCTGGATGGTCTCGGACGCCGTCGGCGCCCAGGCCGTCACCTTGACCAGCAGCGAGTCGTAGTAGGGCGTGATCACCGCGCCGCCGTAGGCCGTGCCGGCGTCGAGCCGGATGCCGAAGCCCGCCGCGCTGCGGTAGGCGGTGAGCCGCCCGTAGTCGGGCAGGAAGCCGTTCTCGGGGTCCTCGGTCGTGACGCGGCATTGCAGCGCGTGGCCGTTCAGCGGGATCAGCGCCTGCTCGGGCACGCCGGTCGGGGGCCGGTAGCCGGCCGTGCCGGCCGGCGTGCGGCCGTCGCCTTCGTCCTGCGTGACGCCGATGTAGCCGCCTTCGGTGATGCGGATCTGCGCCTTCACGATGTCGACGCCGGTGATCATCTCGGTCACCGTGTGCTCGACCTGGATGCGCGGGTTGACTTCGATGAAGGTGCAGCGCCCGTCGTCGGCGTCCATCAGAAACTCGACCGTCCCGGCATGCGTGTAGCCCACCGAGCGCATCAGCCGCAGCGCGCTGTCGCACAGCTCGGCGCGGCCGGCGGCGTCGAGGTAGGGCGCCGGTGCGCGCTCGATGACCTTCTGGTTGCGCCGCTGAACGGTGCAGTCGCGCTCGTGCAGATGCACCAAGTTGCCGTGCAGGTCGCCGAGGATCTGCACCTCGATGTGGCGCGCGCGGCGGATCAGCTTCTCGAAGTAGACCTCGTCGTTGCCGAACGCCGCCAAGGCCTCACGCCGCGACGCTTCGAGCGCGGCCGGCAGCTCGGCCTCGTTCTCGATAACGCGCATGCCGCGCCCGCCGCCGCCCCAACTCGCCTTGAGCATCACCGGGTAGCCGATGCCCTGCGCCATGCGCGCGCATTCGGCGAGGTCGGTCGGCAGCGGTGGCGTCGCCGGCATCACCGGCACGCCGGCCGCCACCGCCGCGTGGCGCGCGGTGACCTTGTTGCCGAGGGTGCGCATCACCGTCGGCGTGGGCCCGATCCAGCGCATGCCGGCGGCGATGACGCTCTCGGCGAACTCCGGGTTCTCGGACAGGAAGCCGTAGCCGGGGTGGATGGCGTCGACGTGCGCGTGGCGGGCGATGCGCAGGATGTCCTGCCCGTCGAGGTAGGCCGCGAGCGGCTTCTGGCCCTCGCCGACGAGGTAGCTCTCGTCGGCTTTGAAGCGGTGCAGGGCCTGGCGGTCCTGCTGTGAATAGATCGCGACCGTGCGAATACGCATCTCGCTCGCGGCCCGCATGACGCGGATCGCGATCTCGGAGCGGTTGGCGATCAGGATCGAGCGGATGGGGTCGTGCTTCATGGGATGATCCTAGAAACCGCAGTTGAACGCGCCCGAGCGGGCCGCGGTGCGCCGCTCTGGCAAGGCGCGACAAGGCGCAGGCTCGATGCCTGCAACGAGGAGCAACGCGGCCAGGGCGGTGCGCCGCGGTTTGATCGGGTGCGTAGCGTTGTCAGCCATGTGGTGAGGGTGTTCGTGGACGCAGGCGCCAGGCTTCATTCAGTGGTGCCAGCGGGGGGTCAGCGGTCAACTGCGGTTTCTAGGATCAAGCTCCATCGGCGAACTGGGGTCACCCTTGCATGGATCGTGCTAGTACTGCGACCCGGAGATATCGAAACATGAAAGCGCGTCTTCGCACCGATGGCGGCGTTGCAAATCCTCGCGATACCTCTCGGTATCGCTGCGGTTTGCGCCTTGCCCTCGGCACGAAGCCATCGCTTTCATTTTGTTCCGATATCTCTGGGTCGCAGTACTAGCAGCACAGGCCGCCCAGGAGATTGCCACATGTCCCGTTCCGCCCCTCGTGCCAGGTCAGGCGCCAGTTGTGCCTCGCGCGCGACCGGATGCTGCCGGCGACGTTCCGCGCCGATGCCGGCCCGGAGGCATTGATGCGTGGCGGCGCAGACCCGGCATCGACCCCGGCGGACGAGGCCTTCGACGCCGCCGTGCGCCGTCACGACGCCGAGGTCGCCGCCACCGGCCTCTCGATCTGGGTCGGCTCGGAGCCGACGTTCACGGATCGTTTCGCGCAATCGCCGCCGTGGCTCAACGCTGCGCTCGGCGGCGACAAGGAGCAGCGCGCGCAGGCCCTGCTGGCCGGGCTCTGCGAGCGCTTCAGCAACGGCCTCGTGCTGCGCAGCGAGGGCCGGCGCTACCCGGGCGAGGAGGCGCCGCGCTGGAACCTCGGCATCTACCGGCGGCGCGATGGCGCGGCGTTCTGGCGCGGGCCGCCGGACCCCATCCTGGCCGGTCCGGGGCCGGGCGCTGCGGTCGATCTGGAGGCCTTGGCCGCTGCGCTCGGTCGAGCCCTGGCGGAGCGGGGCTTCGCTGATGTGGCCGTGATCGTCCCAGACGATTCAGAACCTCAGCCGCTGAAGGCCGACCCATCGGCGCAAACCAGCGCGCGTGTGTTCGTGCTGAGCACGCAGGCGTTCGACGGGCGGCAGGTGGCACGCATCGAGCTGCCGCCGCTCGAAGGCGTATCGATGTTCCTCGGCGTGCTCGCCGCCATCGAGCAGGCCAGCCTCGCCTGCCGCCTGCCGGCCTTGATCCTCGCCGGCCATACGCCGCCCGTCGACGCAACGGTGGAGTTCACGACCGTGACGCCGGACCCGGCGGTGATCGAGATCAACACGGCGCCCAGCGTCGATGGCGAGCACTTCCTGCAGCGAAGCCGCGCGATCTACGCCGCTGCCGCGGAGCAGGGTCTCGCGCCGTACCGGCTTTACTTCAACGGCGCGGTGGCCGACTCGGGCGGCGGCGGCCAGATAACGCTGGGCGGCCCGTCGCCCGAGGCCAGCCCGTTCCTGCTGCGGCCGCGATTGCTGGCGGGCTTGGTGCGCTTTCTTAACCGTCATCCTGCGCTGACCTACCTTTATTGCCACGACTTCGTCGGCAGCGGCGGGCAGTCGGTGCGCGCCGACGAGCGCGGAGCCGACGCCTTCGACGAATTGAGCCTCGCGCTCGACCTTCTGCAAACGCAGCCCGACCCGCCGCCCGGGTTGCTTTGGCGCAGCCTGGCGCCGTTCCTGTGCGACGCGAACGGCAACAGCCATCGCGCCGAAATCAACATCGAGAAACTGTGGAACCCCTACCTGGCCGAGCGCGGCCGGCAAGGCCTGGTCGAGTTCCGCGCGCTGCGCATGCAGCACACGCCGCAACGGGCGACGGCACTGGCCTGCCTGCTGCGCGCCATCGTCGCCATGCTGGCCGACGACCCCGGCGCTGCGCCGCTCGTCGATTGGGGGCGCGAACTGCACCAACGCTTCGCGCTGCCGTTCTACCTCGAGCAGGATCTGGCCGCCGTGCTGGCCGAACTCGACGCCGCCGGCCTCGGCCTTGCAGGCGCGATCGAGGCCGTGCTGCTGGGCGACGAGTTCCGTTTCTGGGGCCAGGTGGCGCTGCCCGGCTGCACGCTGGAGGTGCGCCGAGCGCTGGAGTTCTGGCCGCTGATCGGCGACGCCGCGAGCCCGGAACAGGGCGGCACCTCGCGCCTCGTCGACGCCAGCACGGCGCGGGTGGAGCTGCGCCTTCGCCCCGCGGACGATGGCAACGCCATCTGGCGCGACTGGCAGGTTGTTGCTGCCGGCGTCAAGCTGCCGATGCGGCCGGAGCTCGACGCGCGCGGCGAATTGCAGGTCTTCGGCCTGCGCTACCGCAGCTTTGTTCCGGCGTTAGGCCTGCACCCGGCGCTCGGCGTGCAGGCGCCGATCCGCCTGCGGCTGCGCCACCCCGAACAGGCGCGCGACCACCTTGTCACCCTGCACGAGTGGCATCCCGAAGGCGAGGCCTATGCGGGCCTGCCCGAGGACTTGGCCGAGGCCTGCCGGCGCCGCGGCGAGCGGGTCACCGTGCGCGCGCTCGCGCGCGACTCAGCGCTTACCATGCGGCCTGCGCCGGCGCGCGGCCTTGGCTCCTACTGCCTTGACCTGCGCGCCTTGTTCCAGCCCGACACTCCCCCAGCCGTGGAGACCTGATGGATATCCCCCGCCCCTACCTGATGTTCCTCGGTGACGTGCCCGACCAGCTTGCCGCCAAGACCGCGCATGGCATCGTCGACTGGCGTCGCGATTGGTGCCTGGGCCAGCTTCGCTTGCCCGGCTGCAAGGCCGATCTCGGGCTGCCCGAGCTGTCGATCGACGACGCCGTCGCGGCCGGCGTGCAGACGCTGGTCATCGGCGTCGCCAACGCCGGCGGCGTGCTGCCGCCGCATTGGGTGGCGACCATCGTCCAGGCGATAGCGGCCGGCCTGCACGTCGCCAGCGGTCTTCACGAGCGGCTCGGCAGCGTGCC
>CAIKUF010000072.1 GCA_903830565.1 uncultured bacterium
CCAGCTCGGCGCATTCAAGACCTCGATGCTGCAGGACGCCGAAGCCGGCCGCCCGCTCGAGATCGACGCGTTGCTGAAGGCCGTGCACGAGATCGGCGTGCGCGTCGGCGTGCCGATGCCGGCCACCGGCGCGCTGCTCGGTCTCACGCGGCTGATGGCGAGCGTGCGCGGCCTCAACGCGCCCTGAGCGGCAACGGCGCTGTCACCGAGGCGGAATAGACTACCAACTACGCGCCAAACAAGGAGGACCTTGCGTGGAAGTTCTGCAACTCGATGCCTCGGGCCGGCCTCAGTCGTGGATCTCGGCCAAGGAAGCGGCGGTCATTTACGCCAGCGACGGTGTCGCCTGGACGCTGGGCGACCCGCACTATGTGTTGCGCGGCGGCACGCAGCGGCGCACGGGGTTGCAGTCTCGCATCGAGGTCCACCCCATCATCGCCGTGCGCGGCAACGTGCCCAGCCGGGCCTGGCGGCAGACGCCGGCGCTTTCCAACCCCAAGCTCTTCGCCCGCGACCGCATGGTCTGCGCCTACTGCGGCGGGCGCTTCCATTTCGACGAACTCACGCGCGAGCACATCGTGCCCACCTCTCGCGGCGGCCTGGACACGTGGATGAACTGCATCACCGCCTGCCGCCCCTGCAACGGCCACAAGGGCAGCCGCCTGCCGGGCGAAGCGCACCTTTCGCTGATGTACCTGCCGTATGTGCCCAGCCTGCATGAAGATATGATCCTGCGCGGTCGGCGCATCCTGGCCGACCAGATGGACTTCCTCACGCTGCACTTGCCCAAGTCGTCGAGGCTTCATCCGCAAGCACTCAGTTGAGGATCCCTTCAGCGCACGGATTCACCCTCTTCCCGATCCACCCATGGAGGTAAACATGTTCTCGATGTCACGCGTCATCGTCGTTGCTTTGGCACTTCTCGGCGCCGGTTGTGCCCACCAGATCAACATCACGCCGCCGCTCAACACGCTCGAGACCAAGGATGTCGTCAAGATCGACAAGACCGTCGGCTACTACATCTCGTCCGCGAACAGCAGCAAGGTCGTCGAAACCCCGGGCGGGGGCGGCGACAAGGTCAAGTACCTACCCTATCTGGAGTCCGAGCCGGCGCTGAAGCAGGTGCTGTCGAACGTGTTCGCCAAGGTCGTCGCTTTGCCGGCCCTGGACGACAAGCAGTTCATCGCGAGCAACAACGTCGCCTTCGTGTTCGTGCCCAAGATCGAGACCACTTCCTCATCCGACAGCGGTTTGACCTGGCCGCCGACGAGCTTCACGCTCACGCTCGAATGCAAGGCCGTCAATGCCTCTGGCGCGCCGGTATGGCAGACGACGGTGAAGGGGCAGGGAACCGCGGAATTCAGCGAGTTCAAGCATGACTTTTCCCTCGCCGCGCGCCGTGCAAGCAAGGATGCCTTCCTGCGCCTGCAGCAGGAACTCGTCGCCGCCAAGGAGTTGCGGTAATGACACCCGCGTGGGCGCGACGGCGCTGGCTGCTTGCCTTCGCGCTGGCGGTCCTGCTCGGCGGCTGTGCGGGCGATACGTTCTTGGTGAAACAAGTCTCGTACACCGCCCCGAATCCGCCCGCGGCCGGCGAAACGATGATCTACGTCTTCCGCGAGGACAACGCGCTCGCCGCTGCGCGCCAGCTCGAAATCATCGACAACGACACCGTCGTCGCCGTGTTGACGACCGCGACCTTCAGCCACTTCACCGTCCCGAGCGGCGAGCATGAGATCGTCGGCTACATCTCGCCGAGCCCGATCGTGCACTATCGGGTCACCGCGGCGCCTGGCAAGACCGTCTACCTTCTTTGCCGCATCGGCTACACCTCGGGCATGTTCATGGAGGTGCTGGACGAGGCGCAAGCGAAGCCGCTGATGGCGAAGTTCAAGTACACCGAGATCGGCGTGAAGGGCGTGAAGGCGAAGATGGACTACAAGGCCTATTACGACAAGCTGTACAAGTAGTCGGTCTGCGCTGTCGTCGGACCTGTCGCAGCACAACCATCGGCCGGCGTGCATTGCGATCACGTGCGGTAGCTTGCCGCTGAAGATTCGCCGCCGCGGCAATCGCGCACGCTTTCCCGATCGCCTCCGAGTAAACCTGCTTGTCTGGGCAGGCCACGGCTGCGAACATCGCATCATGCCGTTGGCCTCAGAAGTCCCGCGATATCAGGCCGTTTCACGCGGCGCCACTCGCCTCGCACGAAGCGCGCTTTCGCGGCGCCGGGACCAGCGATGAACCTCGAGGTCTGCGTTCGCCGATGGTCGGCGTGGGCGCCGAGTCTGGCGACGGCGCCTGACTGGCTGGCGTGGGCGCACGAACCCTTCGCGCCGGCCGGCGACGAGCAGCCCGCGCTGACCGCGATGGAGCCGATGATGCGGCGCCGGATGACGCGCCTGGGCCGCGTCGCGCTGCAGGCGGCATGGGATTGCCAGCAGAGCGACGACGACGTGCCGACGGTGTTCGCGTCGCGCTATGGCGACGTCCGCCGCTCCCTCGGCCTGCTGGAGGAACTGGCGCGCAACGCCACCGTGTCGCCGAC
>CAIKUF010000073.1 GCA_903830565.1 uncultured bacterium
CGCTGAGAAGGCGGTGGATTCGGTCTGCCCGTACTGCGGCGTCGGCTGCCAGCTAACGTACAAAGTCAATGGCAACCGCATCGTCGAAGTCGAGGGCCGCGACGGGCCGGCGAATGCCGGGCGCTTGTGCGTCAAGGGGCGCTACGGCTTCGACTACGTGCACCACCGCCAGCGCTTGACGCGTCCGCTGATCCGGCGCGCTGACGTGCCCAAGTCCGCCAGCGCCACACTGAACCCCGACGACCCCTTGGCCACGTTTCGCGAGGCTTCGTGGGACGAAGCGCTGGCCCTTGCCACGGGCGCGCTGCGCGCGATCCGCGACCGCGACGGCCCGCAAGCGCTTGCGGGCCTGGGCTCCGCCAAGGGCAGCAACGAAGAGGCCTACCTGTTCCAGAAGCTCGTTCGCACCGGCTTCGGGACGAACAACGTCGACCATTGCACGCGCCTGTGCCACGCGTCCAGCGTCGCCGCGCTGCTCGAGGGCCTGGGCTCGGCGGCAGTGTCCAACCCGGTGCGCGACGTGGCGCTCGCCGACGTGGTGTTCGTCATCGGCGCGAACCCGGTCGTCAACCACCCGGTGGCCGCGAGCTGGATCAAGAACGCCGTCCGCGCCGGAACAAAGCTGATCCTGGCCGACCCGCGGCGCTCCGAGCTGGCGCGCCACGCGACGCACTACCTAGCGCTTCGGCCCGACGCCGACGTTGCGCTGCTCAACGGAATGATGCACACGATCATCGCCGAAGGCCTCGTCGATGAAGTCTTCGTCGCCGACCGCACCAGCGGCTACGCCGAGCTCGCGCACAACGTGCAGGGCTTTGCTCCGGAGGCGATGGCGCCGCTGTGCGGCATCGCCGCGCAGACGATTCGCGAGGTGGCGCGCCTGTATGCGACGTCGCGCGCGTCGATGATCCTCTGGGGCATGGGCATCTCGCAGCACGTGCACGGCACCGACAACGCGCGCTGCCTGATCGCGCTCGCGCTGCTGACAGGGCAGATCGGCCGCCCGGGCACCGGGCTGCATCCGCTGCGCGGGCAGAACAACGTGCAGGGTGCGTCGGACGCGGGGCTGATCCCGATGATGTACCCCGACTACCAGCGCGTTGCGTCGCCGCAGGCGCGGCAGAGGTTCGAGCGGTTGTGGGGCATGCCGCTCCCAAGCGAGCCCGGGCTCACGGTCGTCGAGATGATGGATGCGGCCCGCGCTGGAAAGGTGCGCGGGATGCTCGTGATGGGCGAGAACCCTGCCATGTCGGACCCCGACGTGCAGCATGCGCGGGAAGCGCTCGCCGGGCTCGAATGCCTCGTCGTGCAGGACATCTTCCTCACCGAGACGGCGGCCCTCGCCGATGTGGTGCTGCCGGCGTCGGCCTTTCCCGAGAAGAACGGCAGCTTCACGAACACCGACCGCACGGTGCAACTCGGCAGGCAGGCACTGTTGCCGCCGGGCGATGCGAGGCAGGATCTGTGGATCCTGCAGCAACTGGCGCGCGGCCTCGGCCTCGATTGGAACTACGCCGGCCCCGAAGCGGTGTGGGGCGAGATGCGCTGCGCGATGCCTTCGATTGCCGGCATCACCTGGCAGCGCCTCGCGCAGGATTCTGCGGTGACGTATCCGTGCGAGGCCGAGGGCGACCCCGGCGAGCGCATCATTTTCAGGCAGCGCTTTCCGACCGAGAGCGGTCGCGGGCGCTTCGTTCCGGCCGCCATCATCCCCGCCGCCGAACAGCCGGACGCCGAGTACCCGATGGTGCTGATCACCGGCCGCCAGCTCGAGCACTGGCACACCGGCAGCATGACGCGACGCTCGCTGGTGCTCGACGCGATCGAGCCCGAGCCGATGGCTTCGCTGCATCCCTTGGATCTCGACGCGTTGGGCGTTGCGCCCGGCGGCGTGATCAGCGTGCAGTCGCGCCGCGGCGCGGTGGCGCTGCATGCCCGCGCCGACGACGGCACGCCGCGCGGCGCGGTGTTCATCGCGTTCTGCTACTACGAGGCGGCGGCCAACCTGCTGACCAACCCCGTGCTCGACCCGTTCGGCAAGATCCCGGAGTTCAAGTACTGCGCGGTGCGCGTCACCGCGGGCGGCGAGTTGCGGGAGAGAACGACCTTTGGCGGCGGGCAGCTTGTCGCCGGCCGCTGAAGCGGTTCAGCTCGCGGCGTTCCAGAGGCGCTCGCAAATGAAGCGCCATTCGGCCGCGTCCACCGGCGTGATCGAGAGCCGGTTGCCGCGTTGAAGAACGCGCATCGCCGCGAGCTGCGGATGCATGCGCAACTCCTCGAGCGCAATCAGCCGGCCCTTGGCACGCAGCACGACGTCGACGTTGAGCCAGCGCGGCACATCGCGCGTGGCCTTGGCGTCGAAGTAGGGGCTCTGCGGGTCGAACTGCGTCTCGTCGGGGTAGGCCAGGCGCGAGACCTCGGCCAGCCCGGCGATGCCCGGCTGCGGGCAGCTCGAGTGATAGAAGAGGACGCCGTCGCCGACGCGCATCTCGTCGCGCATGAAGTTGCGCGCCTGGTAGTTGCGCACGCCGACCCAGGGCACGGTCTGCCGCGGCGCGCGTTCGACGTCGTCGATCGAGCACTCGGTGGGCTCGCTCTTCATGAGCCAGTATTTGCGCGTCATGGCAGTTGCCTGGTTGGAGGTGTCCGTCGCGAACCGTGAGCCGCATTCCTGAACCCAGGGTTCAGGTGGGCGAGGTCAGACCGGCATTGGGATCATCTGACGCGAGACGTTCACGCCTGCCGGACGATGTTCCAAGCCCTAGCTCGGCAAGAGCATCGGTTCAAGGAAATATAAAACCCACGCGAGCGCGACGGACCGGGTCATTCTACGTCTCGATGCTGCTGCGTGCGCGCCTATTCAATGCGCACTTTACGCACGTCAGAGCAACTGGCCGTCTGCGCCGAGCGCTTGGTCGAGCTTGCGAACGAGCGCCGCGACGTCCACCTTCGAGGCGTCCGATGGCGGCGCCTCGGGCCGCTCGGCGAGCGCGTAGGCCAGGTTCAGCGCCGCGAGCACGGCGATGCGCTCGCGCGCCTTCACGCGGCCCGCGTCGCGGATCGCGCACATTTCGTTGTCGACCCGATTCACCGCTGAAAGCAGCGAGCCCTCGCCGCCTTCGGGGCAGCCGAGGATGTAGCTTTGGCCAAGGATCGTCACTTCGATCTGCTTCACGGCGTCGCTCCCTTGCTCTTGTTCGCGGCCGACTCGGCAGGCAGGCGCTCGAGCAGCGAATCGATGCGGCTGCGCGCGGCGTTCAGGCGCGAGCGCAGGCTGTCGCGCTCGTGCGTCACGTCGGCCAGTTGCTTCTCGAACAGCGCTGCCGTGCGCTCGAGTTCCTCGTGCCGCAGCAGCAGACGTTCCACGCGTTCTGCAAGGTCTTCGACGGTGGCCATGGTGCGCTTCGTTGTGAAGATGGCGAGTGATTCGCTCGGATTGTAGAGGGCGGTCTGCCACAATAGCGCCGTTGGTGCCCGCGTCGGCGTTCGTCGGCGCAGTTAAACGGGAAGCAGAAGGAATGTGCATCGGGTTTCGGCCCGCGCTCATACCCAGCCTGCGCTGCCCCCGCAACGGTCCAGCGGACGAAGCCGCACGCGCGACTTCAGCCTGAGCGCACACGCCACTGGGGGCCTTGGCCCCTGGGAAGGTCGCCCGGGTGGTGCCGCCAGCCCGGATACCGGCCAACAGGTGGTGTTGGTCGTCAAAGGCGCAACTCCGAATGCCACGCACCCGCGGGGAAGCGGGTGGCAGGCGCTTGTTGCAGGTTCTTCCCTTCATGTCTCTTCACACCTCGGCGCGGGTCCTGTCGCTGGCCGCGGCATGGGCCTGTCTCATTCCACTTTCCGTAGAGGCACAACTCGCGCCGGGAACCCAGCTCGACCCCGTCATCGTCACCGCGACCGGCTACCCGCAGCCGCTGACCGAATCGCTCGCCCACTCGACCGTGCTGACGCGTGAAGACATCGAACGCTCGCAGGCTGTCGACCTGCCGATGCTGCTGGCGCGCGAAGCCGGCCTGCAGATGGCGCGCAACGGCGGACGCGGGTCGGCGACCACGCTGTTCCTGCGCGGCGCGCCGTCGTCGCAGGTGCTGCTGCTGATCGACGGCGTTGCGCAGACGCGGCAGGACGCGAGCGGCTCGCTCGCCGTCGAACACCTGATGCTCGATCAGATCGAGCGCGTCGAGGTCGTGCGCGGCAACGTCTCGGCAATTTATGGCTCGGGTGCGATCGGCGGCGTGATCCAGGTCTTCACGCGCCGCGGCAGCGGCGCACCTGGCGGCGACCTCACCGTCGAAGTCGGCGCTTACGGCTATGCGCGTGCGGCCGCCAATGCGTCGGGCCAGTTCGGCGCGACGCGCCTGGCCGTCGGCATCTCGGGTCAGGAAAGCAATGGCTTCTCGGCGATGGACCCAGTGGCAACCCCGAGCGTGAACCGGGACCGCGATGGCTACCGCAACACCAGCGGCTCGGCGTCGATCTCGCACGACGTGGCGGCCGGCCACACGCTGGCCCTGGCGCTGTCGCAAAGCGACGGCAAGCTCGCCTACGACAACGCTTTCGCGACCGCGGTTGACGTGCAGAACAGCCGCACCAAGGTCTCCAACGCGCGCTTGTCGAGCAACGACCAGTTCAGCGACGCGTGGCTGAGCCAGCTCAGCTTCGGCTGGCAACGCGACGACAGCCAGTTCATTGAGAGCGGCGCCTACCCCCTCAATAGTCAATACGTCTCGGGCAACCAACTGCTGAGCTGGAACAACCGCTACAGCTTGAACCGCGAGTGGAAGCTCAATGCCGGCATCGAGACGCAGCGGCAATCGATCAATACCGACGATGGGTATGGCGGCGTGTACGAAAAGTCGCGCCGCGTCAACGCCGTCCTCGCCGGAGCGCAAGGGCAGATCGGCGCCAGCAGCGTGCAGCTCAACGTGCGCTACGACGAC
>CAIKUF010000074.1 GCA_903830565.1 uncultured bacterium
CTATGGCGATGACCTCGAAGGGCGGACCTTCGCGCTCTGGGGCCTCGCGTTCAAGCCCAACACCGACGACATGCGCGAAGCGCCCAGCCGCGTCGTCATCGGCGCGCTGCTGAGGGCCGGCGCGAGCATCGTGGCCCACGACCCTGTCGCCAACGAAGCGGCCCGCCGCGTGCTGGCGCAGGACCTGGCCGACGCGCCACACCTCATCGAGCGCATTCGCTTCGCGAGCAAGCCGATGGAGGCGCTGGCCGGCGCCGATGCGCTCGTGATCGTCACCGAGTGGAAGGCCTATCGCAGCCCAGACTTCGCGGCACTCAAGGCCGCGATGCGCGAGCCGGTGATCTTCGACGGCCGCAACCTCTACGAACCACGCGCCATGCGCGAAGCCGGCATGCAGTACTTCGGCATCGGGCGCAATTCGCACTGAGTGACGATCCACGCGCATTCGCGCCCGCGACAGGCGCCTAAAATCGCGACACCATGCACCCGGCAATCCATTCAAACCGAAAGGCGCTCGAGGAGCTTTGCCGCCAGGCCGGCGTCACGCGCCTCGAGTTGTTCGGCTCCGGTGCGCGCGACGATTTCGACGCGACGCGCAGCGACTTCGACTTCCTGGTCGAGTTCGACGACGACCGCAGCAGGCCGATACTCGACACGTATTTCGCCTTGAAGCAATCACTTGAACGCCTGCTCGCACGGCCCGTGGACCTCGTGAGTCTTCCCGCCGTCGAGAACCCCTACGTTCGCGCGGACATCGAGCGCAGTCGCACCTTGGTTTATGCGGCGTGACCCACGCGCATTTCTGTGGGATGTGCGACTGAGTGGTCGGCACATCGAGCAGTTCCTGCGCGATGTCGACCTTGACGGATACCTGACGAACGACCTCGTCAGGTCGGCCGTCGAGCGGCAACTTCAGATCGCGGGAGATGCGTTGTCGCAACTTTCACGAGCTTATCCCGAGGTCGCTTCACGGGTGCCGAACCATCAGCAGGTGATCGCATTTCGAAATGTCCTTGTGCACGGCTACGCGTCACTGGATCCCCGACTGGTGTGGCGCGCCATTCACGAGAGCCTGCCCGCGCTGAGGGGCGCCATTGACGGGCTCTTGAGCGAGCTGGGGCCACTTCCACCGGCCAAGCCATGAACACGATTTCTCGCATCTTCGTCACCGGCCACCGCGGCATGGTGGGCTCGGCGATCCTGCGCCGTTCGCAGGCGGCGGGGTTCGCGGATCTCGTCACCCGCACGCGGGCCGAACTCGATCTGCTCGACCAGAGCGCGGTGCATCGCTTCCTCGCCGAGACGCGGCCGGACTATATCTTCATCGCCGCTGCGAAGGTCGGCGGCATCCAGGCCAACAACGCCCTCCGCGCAGACTTCCTGTACGAGAACCTGCAGATCCAGAACAACCTGATCCATGGCGCGCATGCGGCGGGCGTGCAGCGGCTGATGTTCCTCGGCTCGAGCTGCATCTACCCGCGCGACTGCCGGCAGCCGATCCGCGAAGAGGATCTACTCACCGGCCCGCTCGAGCCCACCAACGAGCCGTATGCGATCGCCAAGATCGCCGGCATCAAGCTGTGCGAGAGCTTCAACCGCCAGCACGGCCGGCA
>CAIKUF010000075.1 GCA_903830565.1 uncultured bacterium
CCGGATGCGGGAAGTGGCTGTCCCAGTCGAAGCGGGCGATCACATGCCAGTGCAGGTGCGGGGTCATGTTGCCGAGCGAGGCGAGGTTGATCTTGGTCGGCGCGAGCTGCTCGCGAAGCACGCGCTCGACGCGCGCGACGATGTCCATGCACTCGCCGCGCTCGGCTTGGGTCAGGTCGGTGAACTCGGCTACATGCGCATTCCAGATCACGCGGTAGAACGCCGGGAAGTCGGCGTCGGCGACGCGCACCACGCGCCAACGCGGCGCGTTCACGATCACTTCACCGCCAGCGTCGCGGCAGAGCTCGCAGGCGCTCACACCAGCACGCGCTCGATGCCGCCGGCGTTGGCGCGCGCGACGTACTCGGGCATCCAGTCGGGCCCGAGGATGCGGTTCGCCATCTCGACGACGATGTAGTCGGCTTCGAGCAAGCCGTTCGCCAAATCGCCGGTGTATCGCGACAGCCCCTGCAGGCAGCTCGGGCACGAGGTGAGGATCTTGATCGCGCCCTTGGCCGCCGCGGCTCCGCTGGCGCGCAGCGCGGTTTCGTCGGCGCGCAGCTCCTCCTCCTTGCGAAAGCGGATCTGCGTCGAGACATCCGGCCGCGTCACCCCCAGCGTGCCGCTCTCGCCGCAGCAGCGCTTGCTCTCGATCACGTTCGCTCCAAGCAGCGCCCGCACGGTCTTCATCGGCTCCTGCAGCTTCATCGGCGTGTGGCAGGGGTCGTGATAGAGGTAGCCGCCGCCGGCTTCAAGCGTGATGCCTTTTTCGAGCAGGTACTCGTGAATGTCGACGATCCTGCAGCCGGGGAAGATCTTGTCGAACTGGTAGCCCGCGAGCTGGTCGTAGCAGGTGCCGCAACTGACGACCACGGTCTTGATATCGAGGTAGTTCAGCGTGTTGGCGACGCGGTGGAACAGCACCCGGTTGTCGGTGATGATCTTCTCGGCCTTGTCGAACTGGCCCGAGCCGCGCTGTGGGTAGCCGCAGCACAGGTAGCCCGGCGGCAGCACGGTCTGCACGCCGACGTGCCAGAGCATCGCCTGCGTCGCCAGGCCCACCTGCGAGAACAAGCGCTCCGAGCCGCAGCCCGGAAAGTAGAACACCGCCTCGGTGTCGGCGCTGGTCGCCGCCGGGTCGCGAATGATGGGGACGTAGTTCTTGTCCTCGACGCCCAGCAGCGCGCGCGCGGTCTTGGTCGGCAGGCCGCCGGGCAGCTTCTTGTTGATGAAGTGGATCGCCTGCTCGCGGATCGGCGCCGTGCCCACGCTCGCCGGTGGCGCCGCGGTCTGCTTGTTCGCCAGGCCGCGCAGCAGGTCATTGGCCAGGCGCTGCAGCTTGAAGCCGACGCCGACCATCGCAAACCGCAAGGCCTTGATCGTCTCCGGGCTCGTTGCGTTGAGCATCGCCATCGCCGCGGCGCTGCCGGGGCGAAAGCTCTTCTGCCCCATCTTGCGCAGCAGGTTGCGCATGTTCATCGACACGTCGCCGAAGTCGATCTTCACCGGGCACGGGCTGAGGCACTTGTGGCACACCGTGCAGTGCTCGGCGACGTCCTCGAACTCCTGCCAATGCTTGATGCTGACGCCGCGCCGGGTCTGCTCTTCGTAGAGGAAGGCCTCGATGAGGAGCGAGGTGGCGAGGATCTTGTTGCGCGGGCTGTAGAGCAGGTTGGCGCGCGGCACGTGCGTCGCGCAGACCGGCTTGCACTTGCCGCAGCGCAGGCAGTCCTTCACCGAATCGGCGATCGCGCCGATGTCGCTCTGCTGCATGATCAGCGACTCGTGCCCCATCAGCCCGAAGCTCGGCGTGTAGGCGTTGGTGAGGTCCGCTTTGATGTCATTCGGCAGGCCGGGCCCGCGCAGCAGCTTGCCCTTGTTGAAGTGGCCGTCGGGGTCGATGCGCTGCTTGTAGGCGGTGAACTCGGCGAGGTCGGCGTCGCTCAGGAATTCGAGCTTGGTGATGCCGATGCCGTGCTCGCCGGAGATCACGCCGCCCAGCGAACGCGCCAGCGCCATGATGCGCGCCACCGCCTCGTGCGCGGTCTTGAGCATCTCGTAGCTGTCGCTGTTGACGGGGATGTTGGTGTGCACGTTGCCGTCGCCGGCGTGCATGTGCAGCGCGACCCAGACGCGCCCGTGCAGCACGTCCTTGTGGACCTGCGCGCAGGCATCGACGATGGGCTCCAGCGCCGAGCCGGCGAAGATCGCCTGCAGCGGCGCGCGCAGTTCGAGCTTCCACGAGGCCCGGATCGAATGCTCCTGCAAATACGCAAAAATGCGCCGACCTTGGTCATTCCCGCGCAGGCGGGAATCCATGGCAGCGAGCTGCTTCTGGATCCCCGCCTGCGCGGGGATGACGGCGTGGTCGAAGACCGCATCGATGTCATTGAGCCAGTGCGACCAGCGCGCGCGCACTTCGCGCAGCAGGGCGAGCGCCTGCTGCACGCGGTCTTCGAGCAGCTCGGCCGGTGCGACCTCGCCCGCGTCGCCGCCCTGCCCCAGCGGCAGGCTGCCGTCGCGGAAGAAGGCTTCGAGCGCGTCGACGAGTTCGAGCTTGTTGCGCAGGCTGAGCTCGATGTTGATGCGCTCTATGCCTTCGGTGTATTCGCCCATGCGCGGCAGCGGGATCACGACGTCTTCGTTGACCTTGAAGGCGTTGGTGTGCTTGCTGATCGCCGCGGTGCGCTTGCGGTCGAGCCAGAACTTCTTGCGCGCCTCGGCCGAGACGGCGATGAAGCCCTCGCCGCCGCGGCTGTTGGCGATGCGCACGACTTCCGACGCCGCGCGCGCCACCGCGTCGGCATCGTCGCCGACGATGTCGCCGAAGAGAGCCATCTTCGGCAGCCCGCCGCGCTTGCTCTTGGTCGCGTAGCCGACGGCTTTCAGGTAGCGGTCGTCCAGGTGCTCCAGCCCGGCCAGCAGCACCGGCGACGGCCCGTCGCCCGCGGTGCTCGCGTTGCCCTTGCTGAGCGAGAACATGAAGTCCTTGATCTCGACGATGCTCGGCACCGCATCCTTCGGGTTGCCGAAGAATTCGAGGCACACCGTTCGCACGTGCGCCGGCATGCGGTGCACGACCCAGCGCGCGCTGGTGATGAGGCCGTCGCAGCCCTCCTTCTGGATGCCCGGCAGGCCGGCAAGGAACTTGTCGGTCACGTCCTTGCCGAGGCCCGCCTTGCGAAAGCCCGTGCCGGGGATGTCCAGGCGCTCGGTGTGCTTGGGCCGCGACCAGTCGACGGCGCGGTCATTGGCATCGAAGTAACGCAGCTCGAAGCTCGCGACCGGGGCGTCGTGGATCTTGCCGAGGTTATGGTCGAGCCGCACCACTTCCAGCCACTGCGCGTCGGGCGTGACCATGCGCCACGAAACCAGGTTGTCCAGCGCCGTTCCCCACAGCACGGCCTTCTTGCCGCCGGCGTTCATCGCCACGTTGCCACCGACGCAACTCGCCTCGGCCGAGGTCGGGTCGACGGCGAACACGAAGCCGCCGCGCTCGGCCGCCTCGATGACGCGCTGGGTGACGACGCCGGCGCCGGTCCATACGGTCGCCACCGGCTTGGTCACACCGGGCAGCGCGACGTGCTCGACCTCGGTGATCGCGTCGAGCTTTTCGGTGTTGATGACGGCGCTTTGCCAGACGAGCGGGACCGCACCGCCGTTGTAGCCCGTGCCGCCACCGCGCGGGATGACCGTTAGCCCGAGCTCGATGCAGGCCGCGACCAGGCCTGCCACTTCGGCCTCGGTGTCCGGTGTCAGCACGACGAAGGGGTACTCGACGCGCCAGTCGGTGGCGTCGGTCACGTGCGAGACGCGCGCGAGGCCGTCGAACTTGATGTTGTCGCCCCCGGTGACCTTGCGCAGTACGCGCGTCGCGCGGCGGCGCAGTTCGGCCACTTCGTCGAACTGCGCGGCAAAGCTCTGCACGGCCTGGCTCGCCGCGGCGAGCAGCTCGCCGACGACGGCGTCGCGCTCGGCATCGCGTTGCGGCGTGCGCCGCGCCTGCACTTCGCCCAGCCGGTGGTGCAGCGCCTCGATGAGCAGCTTGCGCCGGCGCGGGTTGTCCAGCAGGTCGTCCTGCAGGTACGGATTGCGCTGCACGACCCAGATGTCGCCCAGCACCTCGTAGAGCATGCGCGCCGAGCGGCCGGTCAGGCGCTCGCCGCGCAGGCGCTCGAGCATGTCCCAGGCCTGCGCGCCCAGGAGGCGAATGACGATCTCGCGGTCCGAGAACGACGTGTAGTTGTACGGGATCTCGCGCAGGCGCGGCGAGCCGGCGGCGGCGCGTTCGCCGTCGCTCGAGGCGGCGAGAGGGTTCAGCAAGAGGGGTGCGTTCATCGGCTCCAGGGGCCGTCTCGCCCCTGTGTCTGCGCGTGAAAGGCGCTTGGGCACCCATCCTACCGCAGTGCAACATCGGTTTGATCCTGCGCAACGCTGGCTCACTTTCCCGAGGGGTTATCCCCGTTGCCCTGGCCCAGCTTCCATGCCAAAAACGGATTTGTCACATTCCGGCGGCACACTCTCACGCTGGTCTTGTCGAATCAACCACAAGTCATGGAGTTGTCATGAAGCTCAAACTGCTCGCTTTGCCGGCCGCCGCGCTGGCCCTCACCTTCGCCCTGCCCGCACAGGCGCAGGTCGAGATCCAGTTCTGGCACTCGATGGGCGGCGCGCTCAACGAGTGGGTCGACAACCTGGCCAAGGACTTCAACGCCAGCCAGAAGGAATACAAGATCGTGCCCACCTTCAAGGGCACCTATGACGAATCGATGACCGCTGCGGTGGCCGCCTTCCGCGCCGGCAACGCTCCGCACATCCTGCAGGTGTTCGAGGTCGGCACGGCGACGATGATGGCCAGCAAAGGCGCCATCGTTCCGGTCGGCAAGGTGATGGCCGACGCCGGCGTCAAGTTCGACCCCAAGGCGTACGTACCTGCGGTCGCCGGTTACTACACGGCGCCGAACGGGCAAATGCTGAGCTTCCCGTTCAACAGCTCGACGACCGTCTTCCACTTCAACCGCGACGCCTTCAAGGCCGCCGGCCTGGACCCCGAGAAGCCGCCGACGACCTGGCCCGAAGTGGCGCTGGCCGCGGCCAAGCTCAAGGCCAGCGGCCACAAGTGCCCGTTCACGACGAGCTGGCAGAGCTGGACCCAGCTCGAGAGCTTCTCGGCCTGGCACAACGTCGAGTTCGCGACCAAGAACAACGGCTTCAACGGCCTCGATACGCGGCTCGCGTTCAACACGCCGCTGCACGTGCGCCACATCGAGAACCTCGCGAACATGGCCAAGCAGGGCCTGTTCGTCTACAAGGGCCGCGGCAACGCGGCCGACGCCACCTTCGTCTCCGGCGAGTGCGCGATGATCACCGGCTCGTCGGCGCTGTACGGCAATGTCAAGCGCAATTCCAAGTTCACCGGCGGCATCTCGACGCTGCCCTACTACCCGGACGTTCCCGGCGCGCCGCAGAACACCGTGATCGGCGGCGCGAGCCTGTGGGTCATGTCGGGCAAGAAGCCCATCGACTACAAGGGTGTCGGCCAGTTCTTCGCCTTCCTCTCCAAGCCTGAAGTCGCCGCCGCGAGCAGCCAGCTCACAGGTTACCTGCCGGTCACCATCGCCTCGTTCGAGCTGACCGAGAAGTCGGGCTTCTACAAGAAGAACCCGGGCACCGATGTGGCACCGAACCAGATGATCCGCAAGACGACCGACAAGTCGCGCGGCATCCGCCTCGGCAA
>CAIKUF010000076.1 GCA_903830565.1 uncultured bacterium
CGATCCTCGTCCTCGACGAGCCGTCGTCGGGGCTGGACCCGGCCGGACGTCGGCGCCTGATCGAGTTGCTGAAGTCCCTCACGCAGACGCGCGTGATCGCCACCCACGATCTGGATCTGGCGCTTGAGGTCTGCGGGCGCGTCGTCGTGATGCACCACGGCCACGTCGAGGCCGATGGTTCGCCGCAGGCGCTCTTCGCCGACAGCGCCCTGCTTCGCCGCTGCCACCTCGAGCCACCGCTGGGCGGCCTGCGCCGGCCCTCTCAGTAGCGGCCGTGCTGCTTGAAGATGTAGTTCGTGAGCTCCGACGCGTGCATCGAGAGCCGGGTCTGGATGCGGTGCACAGTGCGCACGATGGAGCACATCACGCCATAGAGGATGCGCGGATGGGTGTCGATCAGGCTTTCGAGCTTCTCGCGCTCGAGCACCAGCACGCGCGTATGCGTCGCCGCGACCAGCGAAGCGTAGCGCTCGGCGCCATCCAGAAAGCCGAGCTCGTGCGCGAAGTCCCCGGCGTTGAGGGTCACGATCAAACTCTCGTCCGGCGTGCCCATGTGCTTGACGATGCCGAGCGACCCCTCGACGATCACGTAGAGGCGGTTATCGGCCGTGCCCTCGCGTGCCAGGACCTGTTGCGCTTCGAAGGTTCCCAGGCTCAGCACGCCGGCCAGCACGGCCGTCTGTTCGGGCGAGAGTTCTTCGGCGAGGCGGGAGGCGCGGACGGCTTCGTAGAGCGCCGGATCGGGTGTGGGCATGATGGTCTCGATGACGGTGGAAAGGGTGGGCGGCTCGAGCACGTGAGCCGTGTCGAGTGGGGCGACTGGTGGGCGCGCAGGTGCGCTGACAACGAGCGTATCTTCGGCCCGTTTGACGAAGGCGTCCAACATCGCGCGCGACACGATGTCGACTGCCTTCGCCGCGACCTTGTCGAGAAGGCCGTCGGAAATCTCGTAGGACATCTCGTACTTGATCCTGCAGCCCTGGTCCCCCAGCGGCGTGAGATGCCAGTCGGCCTGGAAGCGCCTGAACGGCCCTTCGACGAGGCGAACCTGCAACCACTCGGGGCGGCGCTTGGGGTTGCGCGTCTGGAACCCGAAGCGCACCGTGAGGTACTTGAACTCGATGCGGGCAGCGACCCAGTCGTCGCTGCGCTCGAGGATCTTCGCGCTCACGCACCAGGGAAGGAACTCGGGGTAGGCCTCGGCCCGCTCAATCAGGTCGAACATGCTTTCCGCTGAATACGGCACAAGCACCGAACGACTCAATTCCAAGCGAAACACTCCCCTTTTGATTCAGCGGAAAAAGTGTACCTCGCTTCGCCGCGCACCGACGCGGGCAATATCCCAGTGGGGATGCGGCGCGGCGTGGGATCCGTCTGCGCGCAGTAGCGTGGCCTGGTGACAACCCGAACAAATCCCTTGACGTGGATCAGTCCGGCTGGACATGAAAGGACCACACTTCGCCCCGTTCACAGCGTGTGGCCCATGTTGCGGTCACGACTTGCCGAAACCTAGGGGACTCCAAATGACCGAGACCTTTTACGACGTGATGCGCAGGCAGGGGATCACCCGCCGCAGCTACCTGAAGTTCTGCAGCCTGACTGCGGCCTCGCTCGGCCTCGCGCCGAGCTTCGCGCCGACCATCGCGCACGCACTCGAGACCAAGCCGCGCGTGCCCGTGCTCTGGCTGCACGGGCTGGAGTGCACGTGCTGCACCGAGTCGTTCATCCGCTCGGCGCACCCGCTGGCCAAGGACGTGATCCTGTCCATGATCTCGCTCGACTACGACGACACGATCATGGCCGCCGCCGGCCACCAGGCTGAGGCCGCGCTCGAGCAGGTGATGAAGGACTAC
>CAIKUF010000077.1 GCA_903830565.1 uncultured bacterium
CGCCTCGCTGCGCGCAAGCGACAGCCGCTGCCCGCGTGGCAGCGTGATGCGCGCCGCCGAGTACGCGGGCTGGATGGGCAACTCGCGCCCGCCGCGGTCGACCAACACCGCGAGCGTGACGCTGGCCGGGCGGCCGAAGTCGTACAGCTCGTTGATCACGGCGCGTATCGTGCGGCCGGTGTAGAGCACGTCGTCGACCAGCACGACCGGCTTGCCGGCGACGTCGAACGGCAGACGCGTCGGGTCGGCGCCGGCGGCGAGGCCGCGCGAGCCGAAGTCGTCGCGGTGCAGCGTGCTCGAGATCACGCCGTGCTCGCCGGTTCGTTGAAGGTCGCGTTGCAGCCTCTCGGCGAGCCAGGCTCCGCCCGACCACACGCCGACGAGCACGGAATCGAGCTGCAGCAGTGGCCGCACGCCGGCGAGCAGTTCGAGGTAGAGCGCCTCGGCGTCAAGATGCAGTTGACTCATGGAAGTGCGCGAAAGAATTGTTCTAGGATGATCGCCGCCGACGCGGCGTCGAGGTCGCCCGCGCCACCGGCTTTGGCTTCGACGGTGCTGTAGCGCTCGTCGACCTCATGCACCGGAAGGCCAAAGCGACCCTGCAACTGGCGCGCAAAACGCTGCGCGCGGCGCGTGTTGTCGTGCGCGGCGCCGTCGGGATGGCGCGGTACGCCAACCACGATCGCATCGGGCCGCCACTCGCCGATCAGCGCGCCGATCGCTTCGAAGCGCGCACTGCCGTCGGCGCTCAACGTACGCAGCGCGGTCGCCGTTCGCGTCAGCGTGTTGCCGGTGGCCACACCGACGCGCCGGGTTCCGAAATCGAAGGCGAGGAAAGTGCGTGCGGAAGGCGGGGACTGCGGGCGCGCCGGCACCACGGTAGCCGCCGTCTGCGCACCGTTCATGCTTGCAGCACGCGCGTCGCGGGGACGCGACGCCCATTCACTGGCGCGCGCCCGTGCGCAGGCACGGTCGCAGGTCCCGTTGATGCCACCCCCTTCGCGCTTCGCGCGGTCCCCCCGAGGGGGAATGAGCGCCTTGGGAGCGGCCCTACGGCGCTCATGCGTGCCCCGTCTCCTGGCTCAGCATGCGCAGGTCGATGCCCAGCAGCGACAGCGCGCGTTCATAGCGCTTCTCGACCGGCGTATCGAAGATCACTTCGGGTGAGGCGCCGACGTTGATCCAGCCGTTGCGGCTCATCTCGTCTTCGAGCTGTCCGGCCTGCCAGCCGCTGTAGCCGAGCGTGACCAGAACGCGCTTTGGTCCGGTGCCGTTGGATAGCGCCTCCAGCACGTCCTTGCTGGTCGTCATCTCGAGGCCGCCCGGGATGGTCAGCGTCGAGTTGTAGTGGCTGCCATCGCCCTCTTGCTGTTCGTGCAGCACGAAGCCGCGTTCGGTCTGCACCGGGCCGCCGAAGTAGACTGGCACGTCGGCCAGGTCCTCACGCGCCAGCGGCAGTTCGACCTTCTCGAACAGGTTCTTCAGCTTGATGTCGATCGGCCGGTTGATCACGAGACCGAGCGCGCCTTTCTCGGTGTGCTCGCAAAGGTAGACGACGGTTCCGGCAAACGTATCGTCGACCATGCCGGGCATGGCGATCAGGAACTGGTTGGTCAGATTGATGGACATCGCGGACACTGGATCATTCTAGGGCAGGCCACCGCTGACCCGGCGTCCGCGGCGTCGATTTGGGGCCAAACTGCGCATATGGACAAGCCTCTTGCGACGGCGCTGGTCTGGTTCCGGCGCGACCTGCGCAGCACCGACCACGCGGCGCTGTACCACGCCCTGAAGGCCGCGCGCCAGGTGTGGTGCGCGTTCGTGTTCGACCGCGACATTTTGGATTCACTGCCGCGGGCCGACCGGCGGGTCGAGTTCATCCACGACAGTGTGCTGGCACTCGACGCCGAGTTGCGCGCGCTCGCCCTGCGCTGCGCGGGCACGGCGGGCGGCCTGATCGTCCGCCATGGGCACGCCGCCCTTGAGTTGCCGCGGCTGGCGCGGCAGCTTCACGTGCAAGCGGTCTACGCCAGTCACGATGACGACCCGGACGCGTTGACGCGCGACACCCGCGTGCGTGGCGCGTTGGCC
This sequence comes from uncultured bacterium, assembly GCA_903830565.1. Lineage (GTDB taxonomy): Bacteria > Pseudomonadota > Gammaproteobacteria > Burkholderiales > Burkholderiaceae_C > CAIKUF01. Next base: position 2,092 of record CAIKUF010000077.1, read on the forward strand.
GATGCCGGCGTCGCGCTGCACACGGGCAAGGATCACGTCGTGTTCGAGCGCAGCGAACTGCTGACCGCCAGCGGCAAGCCCTACGGCGTGTTCACACCGTACAAGAACGCGTGGCTGAATAAGGTCGACGACTTCTACGTTCGTGCCTACCCGATCGATCCCCATGCCGCGAGCCTGGCTGCGCTGCCCGAAGCCATCACTGCGGGGCCGCCGACGCTGGAAGACCTGGGCTTTGCACGCACCAACCTGCACGCGCTGGGCCTGGCGGGCGGCAGCGCGAGAGGCGACGCCCTGCTGAGCGATTTCCTGCCGCGCATCGACCACTACGACGAGACGCGCAACTTCCCTGCCGTCAAGGGCCCGAGCTACTTGTCCGTGCACCTGCGCTTCGGTACGGTGTCGATTCGTCAGCTCGCACGCGAAGCACGGGCGCGGGTGCATGCCGGCTCGCGCGGCGCGGCCACCTGGCTCTCCGAGCTGATCTGGCGCGACTTCTACCATCAGATTCTGCACCACCACCCGCACGTCGTCGGGGCTGCCTACAAGCCTGCGTTCGACGCTCTGCGATGGGAACACGGCCGGCATGCCGACGACCTCTTTGCCGCCTGGGCCGAAGGACGCACCGGCTACCCGCTGGTCGACGCCGCGATGGCGCAGATCAACCAGACCGGCTACATGCACAACCGCCTGCGCATGGTCATCGCGAGCTTTCTCGTCAAGGACCTCGGTCTCGACTGGCGTCGCGGCGAGGCCTATTTCGCGCTGCATCTGAACGACTTCGACCTCGCCGCCAACAACGGCGGCTGGCAGTGGGCGGCGTCGACGGGCTGCGACGCCCAGCCGTGGTTTCGCATCTTCAACCCGGTGGCGCAGAGCGAGAAGTTCGACCCCCAAGGTCGCTTCATCCGGCGCTACCTGCCCCAACTCGCGGCACTGCCCGACAAGTCGATCCATGCACCATGGCTGGCCCGGCCCGCCGACCTCGCCACTGCAAAGGTGGAACTCGGGCGCGACTACCCCCTCCCGGTAGTGCAGCACGATGAGGCACGCACGCGAACTCTGGCGCGCTACGCCGCGTTGAAGACGCCCGGCTGACCCGGCTCCCGGTCAGAAGAGTTCGATCTCGCCGGCCTTCGTACTCACCTTCAACTCGCCGCTAGCGACGAGTTCAGCGTAGCCCAGGACCCGGTTGCGCCCGTGTGCCTTGGCGCAGTACACGGCGCGTTCAGCGCGTTCAAGCGTGACGTCGAGCCGGTCACGATCGCTAAAGCCCGTCAGTTCGGCAAACTGATCAACCAGTTCGAACATGCCGGGCTTAGGGCCTGTTCGGGCGAGAAACGAGTGAGCCTGCCGGTTCAGGCCCTGACCGATGCCAAGGCGTAACGTCCGATCAACGCCAGCAGGTCTTCCTCCGCATAGGGCTTGCCCAGGTAGTGCTCGACCCCCAGTTCGACCGCGACATCGCGATGCTTCTGCGCGATGCGCGAGGTGATCATGATCACCGGCAGGCTCGCCAGTCGCACGTCCCCGCGAATATTGCGCACCAGGTCGAAACCGTCCATGCGCGGCATCTCGATGTCGCTCAGCACGACCTGCGGGGTCTCCTCGGCCAGCCGCTCCAACGCTTCGATGCCGTCCTTCGCCAGTGTGACGCGGTAGCCCTCGCGCACCAGCAGGCGTTGAGTCACGCGGCGCACTGTCAGGGAATCATCGACCACCAGCACCAAGGGCGCGGCGCCGACGACCGGTTCGACGGCCATGGGCAAGGTCGGCGCCCGCTGCGCCGCGCGCATCAGCGCGCGCGCCGCGTCGCCGTAAGTCGTGGCCAGTGCGACCGGGTTGTAGATCAATGCCACCGCGCCCGACGTGAGCAAGGTCATCCCGGCCAAGCCGGGCAGGCGCGAGAGTTGCGGCCCGAGGTTCTTGACGATGGCTTCCTGATTGCCGAGCACTTCGTCCACGTGCAGCGCGATGCGCATCTGCACACTGCGAATCACGATCACGGCCCGCGCCCGCCCGCCCTCGATGCCGCGCGCGCTGTGCTGCAGCAGCGCACCGAGCCAGAAGAAGGGCAGGCTGCGCTCGCCCAGGGTATAGACACCGCTGGCGTAGGCAGCGTCAACCTGAAGCGGCGTGGCGCGCTGAACGGTCTCGACCAGTGACGACGGCACGGCCACCGTCACGTCGCCGCAGCGCAGCATCACGACCTGCGTCACGGCCGTCGTCAGCGGCAGGACAAGCTTGAAACTCGTCCCCTTGCCGAAGGCCGTCGCGGTCTCGATGCGCCCGCCCATCGCGCTCACGTCCGCACGCACGACATCAAGACCCACGCCCCGCCCGGCCAGCTCGGTCACCGTGACCGCGGTCGAGAAGCCGGGATGGAAGATCAGGTCAGCGAGTTCGGCGTCGCTGTGCGACGCGTTGCCGTCGATCAGCTCCATGGCCACGCCCTTGTCGCGAATCCCCAGCAGGTCGAGGCCACGGCCGTCGTCCCGGAATTCGACCGCGACTTCGTTGCGCTCGTGTTGAAGGGCAACAATGATCGAGCCGACCGCGTCCTTGCCGGCGGCGACGCGCTCCTGCGCGGACTCGATGCCGTGCGTCACGCAATTGCGCAGCACGTGCTCGAACGATGCCGTCATGCGGTCGAGCACGCCGCGGTCGAGTTCGATCGAACCACCGACGATGTCGAGCCGTACCTGCTTCCCCGTTTCCTTGGCTGCCTGGCGCACGACGCGGTAGAGCCGGTCGACCTGGCTTTCGAACTCGACCAGGCGCGTGCGAAGCAGGTCGTCCTGAAGGCTGCGCGTCAGGCGCGTCTGCGCTGCCAGTTCGTCTTCGGTGCTGTCGACTGCACGGCGCAGCGTGCGCTGCACCGTGGCCACGTCGTTGACCGACTCGGCCATCATGCGCGTCAACTCCTGGAAGCGCGTGAAACGGTCGAACTCGAGCGGGTCGAAGGTCTGCGCGGCTGCCTTGGCCGCCTCAATGCGCGAGCTCATCTGAGTCTCGCCCTGCAGTTCGAGCTCACGCAGTTGCACGCGCATCCGCTCGAGGTTCTCGTTCAGATCGACCAGCGACGCGCCGATCAGCCCGACCTCGGCCTCGATGCGGTTGCGGGTGATGCTCACTTCGCCGGCCTGATTGACCATGCGGTCGAGCAGCGGCGCGCGAACCCTTACCGCGGATTGCGCCGTCCGCGTGTCGACGTGATCGACTGCGCGCCGTTGCGCTGTGCCTTGAAAGCGGGACCAGTCGATGTCCGGCGCATCGGCCGCAGGCGCAACATCGACGGCGGGCGCGCAAGGCGCCGGCTGCACGCTCTGCGGCTTCTCGAGCGCCGACGACGACGGCTCGACAGCCGCGGGGACCGGCGTCGATGGCTGTGCGCCGTGCGGCTCGATCGGCGCAGGCGACGGCATGAGATCCAGTTCGGTGAGGGCTTGCGGCTCCGGCAATTCAGCCGCCACCCGCTCTGCCGCAGCGGCGGCCTCGGCGTAGGTACGAGCATCCTGCGCACGCAAGGACTCGAAGACTTCGGTCAGTGCATCGCCGCGGAGCTGGAGCGTCTCGACATCGGAGGCGTGCGCAGGTCCGTGCGACAACAACTGCTCGATGCGCGATTCGAGCCGGTGGCACAGCTCGCCAAGGCGCATCGCACCGGCCAATCGCGCGCCGCCCTTGAGCGTGTGCAATGCGCGCATCGCAGCCGCGGGCGCGGCGTGGTCGGCCGGGTGGCGTGCCCAGTCGCGCAGTCGCGCCGCCAGCAGCGGAAGCAGTTCCTGCCCCTCCTCCTCGAAGATCGGGAAAAGGTCGGTGTCGACGGCATCGATCACATCGATGTCTTCATCGCCGGTCGCCAGCGGGGCGCGTTGCACGGGCGCGAACACGCGCTCGGGAAGGTCAGTGAGCGCCCTGAATCCGGTCACGCCGAAGTCGCCGAAGTCCTCTTGCCGGTCGTCCGCGCGAGCCTCTGGCGCCGCGTGCTCGTCGGCTTTGGCGCCCGGCGGCGGCGCCAGCGGTGGCTGTGCGCCATCCGCCCCACGCGATTGCCGGCGCAGATCAGCGTCGACTTCGAACTCGGCGAGGCGTTCGAGCAGACCGGGCTGTGGCGTCTTCAGGAACCCGGCCGCGAACTGGTGCAGCAGACGCCGGACGTCGTCGGCGACCTCGACATAGAGTTGCGCTTCTTCTGCGCTTGCATGCCCACGTGCGTTCGAGCGCAGGAGCGCGTGCTCGAGCGCGCGTGCAAGTTGCGACAGGTCGGCAAAGCCGACGGTCGCCGAGCTTCCTGCCAGCGAATGCGCCAGCGCGGTGGCGGCTTCGCCGACCGGGCGATGCAGTTCCATGGCCCACTCGGCAAGTTCTGTCCTCAACCGTCGCGACAGTTCATCGGCCTCGTTCAGGTAGACGTTGAACAGCGCGATACCAATGCTCAGATCGCCGATGCGCTTGGTCTGATCCTCCTCGGCGAAGAGCCCCCCTTGGCCGAAGTCGCCGGTGTCGCCAACTTCCGTCGCTTCGGCTGCCGGCAGCAGGTCGGGTAGCTCCGTGTCGGCGAATTCTGCTTGGTCGACCGGCGCATGATCCTCCGTCAAAGGCGACAGATCGAGGGCCAGGTCATCGACCGGCGCCGGCTCGGCCTGCCCCGGCTCTGCCGCCCAATCCCTTGGCCGTTGCAGTTCGAAATCGAAACTCAACTCGACTGCATCGTCGTCCATCGCTGGTTCGGCGCCGGTGGTCTCGGATCCCGCGTCCGGCAGATCGAGGTCTGCCGCGCTCGGCAAATCCGGCGGCAGCGTGAACAGCGGCTCACGACTCAGCGGTGCAGGCGCAACGCCGACGTCGACAAAAGTGAATTCGTCGGCGCCCGGTGTCAAAGGCGACAGCGGCGTCCGCGCCGACGGCAAGGTGTTCGAACCGAAAGCATCGTGCTCCAAGGCCATCAGTGCATCGGCCGCCGCTTGCACTCGCGGCCCCAGGCCAGCGTCTACAGCCTGGCCCTGGGCCATGGCGTCGATCCATTGTGCGAGCTCGGCCAACGCGTCGGCGCTGAAATCCAGCAAAGGAGGGTCGGCCGGTCGCTGCTCCGCTAGCCTGGCGTTGTAGACCTGCTCGCAGGCCCAGGCGGTTGCGCCGAACTCGCTGAGTCCGACCATCCGCGAACTGCCCTTGAGCGTGTGGAACGCGCGCCGTACTGCGGTCAGGTATTCCAGGTTGAAGGGATCTTGGGCGAGCGCGTCCATGGCCAGATAGGCACCGGCGAGTACTTCGCGCGCTTCCTCGAGGAAGACCTGGCGCATTTCGACGTCCTGGTCCAGATCGCTGACCACCGGCTCGGTCGGCCTGGGCGTCAGACGAAACTCCGGCGGGCCGAGTTCCATCGGTTTGGACGATGTGTTGACGAAGTCGTTCAGTGCTCCGGCAAGCTGCTCTCGAGCGGCCTTCACGGTCTTGTCGTCGGGCGCCAGTTCGATCGCTGCCTGGGCGGCCGAAACGGCCACGGCCAGGCCTGGTTGGTCCGCAGCCTGAGCCTCCAGTGACAACATGGCCAGTTCGCGGGCCAGTTGCGCAGCCGGGACGTCGGACCGCGTCGAACTTTGGGCGAGCGATTGTGCTTGGGCGATCAGGCTCGGTGCGACCGGAGGCGCCTCGCCGAAGCTGATGTGCGGCTGCGGCCGACCCATCAGCGGGCTGAGCGTACCGGTGCGGGCGTCGAACGTGAACAGCGACTTGGCCATCTGCGGCTGGACGCTGAACATGTCGATCAGGAAGCCAAGGGCCCCGAGATTGCCGGCCAGTCGGTCGAAGGTGCCGGCCTGGGCAACCTGTGCGGGATCGACCTCGCTCGACAGCAGCGCGTCGACGTCGCTGCGCATGTGCAGCGCCGCCTGAGAAGCCTGATCCAAGCCGAGAACCGAGAGCACACCGCGCATCGATGTGATCTGGTTCGGAACCGGCACCAGAACGCTGGGGTCGGCGGGATTGCGGAAGTAGGCGTCGATCAGCTTCTCGGATTCCGACAAGGTGGCGCGCAACTCGTGCACGACGCTGCCCACGGTCTGGCGTTCCGAAACGCGGCGGTACAACTCCTCCATCCACGTTTCCAGCGGGCTCGCCAGCCCGCCGTCGCGCACCGAGGCCACACGATCGGCCAGACGCTTGACACGCTCGCGCTGCGTCGGTTCGTCGAAGTCGGCGTCCTCCAGCGAAGCGTCGAGGTAAAGCAGACTGGTTGCAACTTCCATCGCCAGCGCCGCTGGCGGCGCGGCGTCGGACTGCTGGACCCGTGTGGCAGCGGCCTCGAGCTCGTTGGCAAGACGCTTGCCCCCTGGGTAGAGGAGGCGCAGTGAATCGCCGACCAGCGCGAACTGCTCGGTGAGCCCGGCCAATCGGTGCACCTCGCCCCCGGCAACTTCGCCCCAGAAATCCTTCGCGCTCGCCACGCGCTTGCGCGCCTGAACCAGCATCGCCGGATCAAACCGACCGAGCACGACCTCGTTGTAGTCCACCGGTGGGCGATCGGGTAGCGCGCAGGCCCGGCGCACGGCCGCCATCCGCGGCGCCGACAATGACGGACCGGGTGCGGCGGCCTGACTACAGAAGAAGAGCAGGTCGCGCGCCAGACGTTCCGAAACCTCGTCCTGCCCGTTCTCGAGCAGCCGGAACTGGGGCAACAGGCGAGACGCGACGCGTTTGCTGTAGAGGTCGTGCTTGAGCAGCCCGTTAGCCTGGGCCTCGAACATCGCCGCGGCCAGCTTCCACAATGTCGCCATGCGCGGCTGCGCAGCACCGGCCCCGAGGCCCGCGCAGAGCTTGCCGATCGCGTCGAAGACCGCCCTTTGCCGCCCTCCTTCGACGCTGCGCATCAGCCCGAGCAGCAGGGTCTCGAGCCTGCGTCGCGTGTCGCCATCCGCAGTCAACGGACTCGCCGATGGGTCCTGCGGCGACTCAAGCCACGCCCAATCCAAGTTCCACAGGTCCGACGGATGCACACGCTCCGCACCGGCCAGTTCCTGCACTGCCCGGAATTGCGGGAACATCGACAACTCTGAAACCGTCTTGCCGGACAGCAGCCGGCCGACATAGTCGAGCAGTGCAAAGGACGCTCGTTCGATCGTCTCGATCACCTGCGCATTGAGACGCTTCGGTTTGGAAACAACGCGCTGCACGACCGCTTCGCTGGCACGCAG
>CAIKUF010000078.1 GCA_903830565.1 uncultured bacterium
ATCTGCAAGCCAGGTTCGCGGCGACGCACGACGACCCGGTCGCGGTCGACTACATCAAGGCCGTGCGCGAGGCAACTCTCGTGACCGAGCTTCAGAACAGGCAGCTCGCGATCGAGTGGACGACGGCGCAGGTGATGCGCGACGACCCGGCGAAGACGCTGGACACGAGCGAGCGCACCGACGTGCTGCTGTTCCCGGAACTCATGAGGCAACTTGGCCGGCCCGAGAAGTCGTTCGACATCGTTTCGCCCTATTTCGTGCCGGGCGACGAAGGCACCGCGAGGTTGACCGACCTGGCCCGGCGCGGCGTGAAGGTGCGCGTGCTCACCAACTCGCTCGCTGCGTCCGACGAGAGCATCGTGCACGCCGGGTACATGAAACGGCGCCGGGATCTTCTGCAGGCGGGCGTCGCGCTCTTCGAGCTCAAGCCGACGGCGACCAATGTTTCGTTGGAAGTGCAGGGCCGGTTCGGCTCGGGCAAGGTCTCCGGTCTGCACGCCAAGACCTACGCCGTGGACCGCGCGCGCATCTTCGTCGGCTCGTTCAATTTCGACCAGCGCTCGGCGCGCCTGAACACCGAGATGGGCATCGTGATCGACAGCCCGCTGCTCGCGGGCAAGCTCGGCGGCTTCTTCGATACAGCCGTGCCCGAGATCGCCTACGAAGTCCGCCTAGCGCCAGATGGCGACGACCTGTTGTGGATCGAGCGCAGCGCTGCAGGCGCCGAGAAGCGCTACGACGTCGACCCGGAAACCGACGCCTTCATGCGCTGGAAGGTTCAGCTCCTGTCGCGGCTGCCGATCGACTGGATGCTGTAGCGCACCTGGCGCGGACAATGCGACGTAACAGCATCCATCGGGCTGAAGGAATCATGATGCGACGTCTTGGGCTTCTTCTGCTGGGTCTTGTGTTCGCCGCCGCGGCCGCCGCGCAGCCGCTGGCCCCCGCGACTCGGTCAGAGATCGATGGCCTGCTGTCGCGCCTGGAAACCTCGGGCTGCGAGTTCAATCGCAACGGCATCTGGTATACCGGCGGCGAGGCGAAGGCGCATCTGATGGGCAAACTCAAGTACCTCGAAGATAAGGGCATGGTGCAGACGGCCGAGCAGTTCATCGAGCGCGCCGCGTCGAGCAGCAGCATGAGTGGCCAGGCCTACCTCGTGCGCTGCGTCGGCGCGCCGTCGGTGCCCAGCAGCAAGTGGCTGTTCGCGCAATTGCAGGCGATGCGCACTGGCGCTGGACGAGCCAAGAGTGCACCATAGGGGGCGCAGTCTCGCGCCGCATTCGGATCGACAACCTGATGGAGATGAAAATGGCAAAGAAGACAAGTGATGACAAGCGCGTTCAGGCCGAGGTCGCTGCCGGTACGAACGCCGATGCCACGCCCGCCGACGGCAAGCTATCCGCGAAGGCGTACGCGCGCGAGATGAAAAAGCTGCACGTCGAGCTCGTCAAGCTGCAGCAGTGGGTGGTGCACAAGGGCCTGAAGGTCTGCATCGTCTTCGAGGGCCGCGACGGCGCGGGCAAGGGCGGCACCATCAAGGCGATCACCGAGCGCGTGAGCCCGCGCGTGTTTCGCGTCATTGCGCTGCCGGCGCCGACCGAGCGCGAGAAGACGCAGATGTACTCGCAGCGCTACCTGCCGCACCTGCCGGCGGCAGGCGAGGTCGTGATCTTCGATCGCAGCTGGTACAACCGCGCCGGCGTCGAACGGGTGATGGGCTTTTGCAGCGAAGAGGCTGCAACGGGCTTCTTGAAGATGACGCCGGCCTTCGAGCGCCTGATGGTCGACTCCGGCATCATCCTGCTCAAGTACTGGCTTGAGGTCAGCCCCGAAGAGCAGACGCGCCGGCTCATGGCGCGCATCGACGATGGCCGCAAGATCTGGAAGCTCTCGCCGATGGACCTCAAGTCCTACGACCGCTGGGACGACTACACGAGGGCGCGCGACGAGATGTTCGCGGCCACCGACACCGCCTGGGCGCCGTGGTTCGTGGCCCGCTCGGAAGACAAGCAGCGCGTGCGCCTGAACGTGGTCAGCGACTTGCTCAAGCACATTCACTACAAGGATGTGCCGACCGAGAAGGTCACACTGCCCAAGCGCAAGATCGGCCGCTACACGGCGATCGACTATCCGTTCAGGTACGTACCGGAAAAGTTCTGATGCAGGGCCAGCCGCCCGCCGCAGGCGCATTGCGCCTGGACGTCGTTGCCGGCCTCACGGCGGCGGCGGTGGTCCTGCCCAAGGCCATGGCCTACGCGACCGTGGCCGGGCTGCCGGTCGCGGTGGGCCTGTACACGGCCTTCATCCCGATGCTGGTCTATGCGCTGCTCGGTACGTCGCGCGTGCTCAGCGTCAGCTCCACCGCCACGCTCGCGATCCTGACCGCGACCCAGCTCGGCCTGGTGGTGCCCGACGGCGACCCGGCCAAGCTCATCACGGCGACGGCGACCCTCGCCGCGCTCGTCGGCGCGCTGCTGCTGCTGGCCGCCGCGCTGCGCCTGGGCTTCGTCGCCAATTTCATCTCGACGCCGGTCCTCACCGGTTTCAAGGCCGGCATCGGCCTCGTGATCGTGTTCGACCAGGTGCCCAAGCTGCTGGGCATCCACATCGCCAAGCAGGGGTTCTTTCGCGACGCCGTCAGCGTCGCCGAGCACATCCCGCAGACCTCGCTGCTGACGCTGGCGCTCGCCCTGGCGACGTTCGCGGTCTTGATAGTGATGGAGCGCAGGTGGCCGCACTCGCCGGCGCCGCTGGTCGCGGTGGGCGGCGGCATCGCGGCGTCGTGGTGGTTCGGCCTGGGCGCGCTGGGCGTGTCGACGGTGGGCCTGATTCCGCAAGGCTTTCCTTCGCTGACGCTGCCCAATCTGACGTTGATCGAACAACTGGCGCCGGGCGCGCTCGGGATCGCGCTGATGAGCTTCACCGAGTCGATCGCGGCCGGCAGGGCGTTTGCCGCTCCCACCGATCCTGCGATCAACGCCAACCGCGAGCTCGTGGCCACCGGCGCGGCCAACGTCGCCGGCGCGCTGCTCGGCGCGATGCCGGCCGGCGGCGGCACCTCGCAAAGCGCGGTCGTGCGGGCGGCCGGCGGCCATTCGCAGAAGGCGTCGCTGGTGACCGCGGCGGCCGCGCTGGCGGTGATGCTGCTGCTGGCGCCGCTGCTCGGGCTGCTGCCGAATGCGACGCTGGCCGCGGTCGTGATCGTCTACTCGGTCGGGCTGATCCAGCTGGCGGAGTTCCGCGCCATCCTGCGCGTGCGCTCGATGGAGTTCCGCTGGGCGCTCATCGCCTGCGCCGGCGTGCTCGTGCTGGGCACGCTCAAGGGCATCGTCGTCGCCATCATCGTGTCGACGATCGGCCTGGCAAGCCAGACCGCGAACCCTCGCGTGTCGGTCATCGGCCGCAAGCGCGGTGCCGATGTGCTCCGGCCCCTGTCACCCGAACACGCCGACGACGAGACCTTCGAGGGCCTCTTGATCCTGCGCCCGGAAGGCAGCCTCTTCTTCGTCAACACGCAGAACGTGATGCAGCGGATCGGCGCGTTGGTCACGCAGTACAAGCCGCGCGTGGTGGCGCTGGACCTGAGCCGGGTGCCCGACATCGAGTACTCGGCCATGCAGGCGCTGATCGAGGGCGAGCGGCGCATGACCGAGCGCGGCATCGTCGCCTGGATCGCGGGACTGAACCCGGGCGTGCTCGAGACCGCACGGCGCGCTGGCCTGGAAGAGCGCCTGGGCAGCGAGCGCTTGCTGTTCAACGCGCGTGAGGCGATCGCGCGCTACCAGGCGCTGCAGGCGGCCGCCGGCGGCGCCCCCGCGCAAGAGCCCGGCGCCTGAAGGCGGCGCCGCGGCATCGTTTCACACGCACATCGATCGTTAGGGCGCCGGCCGCCCGAGGCGGTCGCCATAGCGCGCGCGCAGGCGCTCGACGATGCCGGCGATGATCTTCATCGTTTCTTCCTCGCCGAGCGCGACCAGCGCGCGGTCGCGCACCGAGTAATGCATCATCAGCAGCGAACGCATCTTGTCGAACGCGCGCTGGTTCTGCTTGCCGCAGACCAGGGTGTCGTTGTGCAGCACGCGCTCGATCACGCCCGGGTCGAGCAGCGGAACCTGGCATATCGAGGCGAGCTGCCCAATCTCGCGGTCGATCTCGTCGAAGTGCATGGTCCAGCGCACTTCGCGGTAGTTGAATTCCTCGGTCATGGCGGGTTCTCCTCGATGCGGGCCGGGTATCGGCACTTGGGCCGATGATAGTCAACCGCCGAGCGCGATGACGACGGCCTCGATGACCAGGCCCAGCAGCACCATGACGAGGCCGAAGCGCCACGGCTTCATCCCGGCGTAACGGCCCCAGGCGTGGCCGCAGAAGAACAGCATCGCAATCGCGACCGCGGCCGAGACGCGTTTGGCGGTGTGCGCGTCGGCGATGAACACGAACGGCAGCACGACCGGGAAAGTCGACGTGAAGACGAGCAGGAAGACGGCCACCGCACCGCGCAGGTCGCTCGCCGTCAAGCGGGCGGCCGGCCCCGCGGACGCCGGCAGGGTGACGATCCACTGGCGGGCGCGCTCGAGTTCGGGTGTGCCGAGCGCGCTCGCGAGCGGGCCGATCTCGGCGGCGATGATGGCGTGCGCCTGCTCGGGGCGGGCTGCGGCGTGCACGGCGTGCACGAGCCTGGCCTTGCGCCCGCGAGTGACCAGGTTGCGAAGCACGTACATCACGCCATCGACGAAGCCCCACGCGATGTTGCATCCGATGGCGGCGACCATCATCGTACGCACCGCTTCGCGGCCGTCCGACGCCACGCTCAGCGTGCCCGTGAACGTGAGCACCATGAAGAGGCCGAACAGGACTTCCGAGATGCGGTCGATGGGGTCGAGAATGCGGCCGTCCTCGCCGCGGGTGATGTCTTCCGTCATGGCTGCGATTATCGCGAGCGTAGGGCGCACTCCCTCTCCCGCTGGCGGGAGAGGGTTGGGGGCGAGGCGGGGCTTTCGAGCCGCCTGCGGCGAGCCCGTCGAGCGGTCCGGGCTTGCAAGCCCGGACGCGCACTGCAAGTGAGGGCGATTCTGGCGCGCCAAGCGCTCGTGCTGAGGTTTACCGCCACTCAGGGCGCGTCAAGCCGTTGCCGCCTCCACATCCCGCTGCCCGGCCTCGGGCACCAAGCTCGCCACCCGCAAGTCCTGGCTGATGCGCCCGCCTTCGAGCGCGATCACGCGGTCTGCGCTGGCGATGGTCTGCGGGCGATGGGCGACGATCACGCGCGTCAGTGCGAGGCCACGCACGCCCGCGTTGACGATGCTCTCGCGCGCCACGTCGAGGTGGCTCGTGGCTTCATCGAGGAACAGCAGCTTGGGCTGCTTGTACAGCGCCCGCGCTAGCACGATGCGCTGCTTCTGCCCGCCCGAGACGGCGGTGCCCATGTCGCCGATCAGCGTGGCGTAGCCCATCGGCATGGCCATGATTTCGTCGTGCACCGCGGCGATCTTCGCGCACTCCTCGATGCGCTGCGTGTCGGCGCGCAAGTCGAAGAAGGCGATGTTCTCGGCGATCGAGCCGGCGAGCAACTGGTCTTCCTGCATCACCGCGCCGATCAGCCTGCGGTGAGTGCGAACGCCGAGTTGCTCGATGCGCAAGCCGCCGATGCGCACCTCGCCTTCGGTGGGCGGCAAGAGGCCCAGCAGCACCTTGAGCAGCGTCGTCTTGCCGCAGCCCGAAGGGCCGACGATGGCGAGGGATTCGCCGGGGGCGACATTGAGGCACAAGTCCTTCAGCACCCACGGCTCGGCATCGCCATAACGGAACGAAAGGTTCTTCACCTCCAGCGTCAGGTCTTCCACCTCGCGCTCGACGGCGGCGCCTTGCGACTCGGGAGCTTCCAGCACGATGTCGGCCAGCCGCTCGCCCTGCAGGCGCAGCATCTTGAGCTCGACGAACTTGTCGATGAGGCTCGCCACGCGGCCCGAGAACGTGCTCTTGTACGAGACGAACGCGAACAGCATGCCGACCGAGAACACGTTGTCCATCACCGCCAGCGCGCCGAGGTAGACGATCAGGATGTTTTCGCTGCCCGAGAGCAACGTCTGCGCGATGCGGTAGCCGATCATCATCTTCTCGGTCGCCAGTTGCCGGTTGGTGGCGTCCACCGTCGCGTTCAGCCACCGCGCGCGGCGCTCGTCTTCGTGGTTGAAGAGCTTGATCGAGGTGATGCCGCGTATGCTCTCCATGAAGATCGAACTGGCCTTGGCGTTGAGCACGATTTGCTCCCCGGTGGCTTGGCGCAGCGGGGCAAACGCCGCCCAGCGCAGCAGTCCGTAGAGCACGAGCGAGCCGAGCACGATCAAGCTCAGTTTCACGCTGTAGAACAGCATCATCACCAAGGTGGCCGCGGCCATGATGCCGTCCAGAATCGCCTCGACGAAGCTCGTCGTCAGCGTGTGCTGGATCGCGCCCACCGACCCGAAGCGCGACACCACGTCGCCCATGTGGCGCTTCTCGAACCAGACGCTGGGCAGGCGCAGCAGGTGCGCAAAGACGTTGCCGTTCCATTGCAGGCCGAGGTGCGTCGCCATGAACAGCACGACCCACGAGCGAGCCAAGCTGACCGCCGTCTGGACCAGCATCAGCAGCGCAAAGCCGAGCGCGAGCAAGGCCAGCAAGTCGCGGTCCGCCGAGGTGATGGCGCCGTCGACCACCCACTGCATGAAGAAGGGCGAGACGAGCGCGAAGACTTCGAGCGCGAGGGCGAGCAGCAGGATTTGCAGCAGGCTCTTGCGCAGGCCGACGACGCGGCCGAACAGTGCACGCAGGTTGACCGTTTGGCGTTCGGTCTTCTGTCGGAAGGAGGGCGAAGGCGTCAGTTCGAGCGCGACACCGGTGAAGTGCTTGGAGGCTTCCGCCAGTGAAAGGCGCACTTCGCCGCAGGCGGGGTCGAGGATGGTGATGCCGCGGCGGGTGACCCGAACGAGGACGACGAAGTGGTTCAGGTTCCAGTGCAGGATGCACGGAGTCTTCAATTCGCCCAGCTCTTCGAGCTCCAGGCGCAGCGGGCGGGCGGTGAACTCGATCTGACCGGCAATGTCGATCAGTTGTTTGAGCGTGGCGCCTTTGAGCGAGATCGAAAAGCGGCGGCGCAGGGTCGCAAGGTCAACGCGGTAGCCGTGGTGGGTGGCGACCATCGCCAGGCAGGCGAGGCCGCATTCAGCGGCTTCAGTCTGAAGCAACGGCCGAAGCCGCCTGCCAAGGCCGAAGTTCAGTCGCGATGCCGCGTGCTCAGCGATGGTCTCAACCATGATCGCGCCGCTTATTCGTTCGTGTAGACGATCTGCGCCCGCAAGTCGCGTGCAATGACCGCTGACTTCTCCTCGATGGCCCTGAACAGCGACGGGGCGATCACCGGCCCGGCGTACAGATCGATTAGTTTGCGCGTGATCGTGATCGTCTGCCCCTCCTGCCGCACTGTGGTTTCGTAAGACGCTACGTCGTTCTTGAAGTTGACCGGTTTGGGCAGCGCAACGATCTTCATCTGGCGGGGCACGACGATCTGGTATTCCTCGACAAGCGTCTCGACGCCGCCCGAAATGCGGGGTCCTTTGTTCGCTGCCGCGTTCTGACGAATCTGGGTCGAAATATGCTCGCCACCACGAAAGCCCGCGGGCACTTCGAATGCCCCGCTGCCGGGCCAATCGATGCCCCCGCTCAGCTTGTATTCCGAGGTGAGCGTCACAGTGTCGATGCGGTTGGCAACGCCCGCGAACGTGACTTGGCCCTCGCCCTTGTAGCGTGCCGCTGTCGTTTGCCCTCGAACATATGCAGGCGCGTTTTCCGGCGTCAGCGTTGCCGCCGTCCTTCGATAAGCCTCGGCGCGGAAGCCCCTAGTGCTGATGCGCGTTACGGCGTTGATCGTTCCGTCGTCGCGGATCTCGTAGCGCGCAGTGCGTGTGGTGACGTTGTCACTGCTGCCATCAACCGGTGTCGTCCGAAGGTCGCCGTTTGGCGTCATCACAGCCGTCTTGCCCTGCACGGCCACAGGCAAGCGGCCGAAGGGCGTGAGCGAGGCGGTTGGATCGGCCCAGACGTCCAGGCTCGGCAGATAGACGATCACGTGGTTGAAAGAATTCAGCACCGGCAGTGCGCCCGTCCAGTAGCTGTTGCCCAGGTTCACCAGTGCCGTACGCGCGTCGATGCCTTTGGCGGCGAGCAACGCTGTCAAGAGCGTTACACGATCCTTGCAGTCGCCGTATCGGTTTGACAGCACGGCCTCGGCCGAATGCGGCACCACTGCACCTGTCCCGAGGAAGATGCCCACATAGCGGATGTTGCCTGTGACCCAGTCGTAGAGACGCTTCGCCTGCTCGTGCGGGTCGGCAGCGCCCGCGGTGATTTCGTCGGCGAGCCTGTGTAAGGCTGCGGTCGGTCGCGCCTTGTCTTCGGCTCGTTCCGCGTAGGCGCGGGCGAAACTGGGAAAGTCCTGGAAGGTGGAGATCGACAGGCGTTTGCTGTAGTCCAGCGGCGCAACAGCGCCAGCTTCTATGGGCTCGACCTGTGTGTTTTTCGCCGACCATTCGTAGGTCACCACGCCGCCCAATTCGCTGTGCCTTTCTTCGTAGCCCTCGTTCGCAATTCGCAGTGCCATCGCGGCCGGGGCACGCAGCACGATGCGACTTTCATCGACGAGCGAGTGAGGCGACAGAGAGAACAGGTTCGAATACTGCGCCGGAAACATCGGCACCACCTGCTCGTGTCGAACCTTCGCATACAAGCTGTCGCCGACCGCCACTTCTGGGAACACGATCAAGGCGACCTTCATGTCGGCAAACATCGGCGCGCCGCTAGTGCCCGGGAGATCGCGCACGAAGATCGCGTCCTTCGCGACCTCGACCTTTCGCCCGTCGGCCTTCTGCGTGTACGCGCCAAACACGTCGAACTTCTGCATCGAGACGTTGTAGCCGAACACCATCTGCCCGGCCTGATGGATCGCGGCCGCAGTCTCTATCTTTACCCGCCGCTCGGTGATTTGAGAGAACGTACCATCGACTTCCAATTTAATATCGACTACGCTGCTTTCGACGCGCGTGGGCGGACCCGACGGGGTTTGTGCGGCCGCCGTTGCGACTGCGGCAAACATCCAGGCAGTGAATATTCTAACTATATTTATCCGCATACGACATACTCTCTAGATTTCTAGTCGTTGGAGAGTCTAAATCAGGTAGAATAAATATTCTTATGAGTGTTCATGTTCTTGGTGGAAGGATCACGATCCTGAATCCGCTGTAATTTCGTGCGAGTGCGTACTTAAGCGAAATCGTAGAAACGATAATGTATACAAATATTCCAAGAATATTTGCATATGTAAGTATAGTGGCAGTTGTTACACCGAATCTATCAAGTACTAAACCTAATATAGATCCAAGTAGGGTCGTAGTAATTAGACAGACAATTGCAGAAATTGCTGTGAATACGATCCATATTCTAATTAGTCTGGGCCATGTTAATTCTAACTCCATTCACAACTCCTATAGTTTTAAGCGGGCTGAGCGAATAACTATTCGATCAGCCCGAAAACCAGTATAACAGGGCACATATGCCGACGACATGGATCTGTCCCAACGAATCTCACCCCAAGGAAAGCGACGGCAGTTCTTCAGAAGCGACCACGTCAGAAACGACGATTCAGCCCCCTATGGAATGCGCATCATTCGACCGTATGTTACGCGAACCCCCGGAGTTGGATAGGTATAACGCCCTCCTCGGTCGGGCGCGCCTGCGGCCAAACTCGGAGGAGCTGGCGCACCTGGAACAGGACCTAGTGAGATGGATGGTGGGTTATTACACAAGTCCGCTACCATTTCTCCGACTATATTGCCAATCAGATTACATAGGGCTATTGCTGAACCTTCAGTAAAATTAATGCACGCAGCCTCAGCCGCTGCGGCAGCAGCCATTGCAGCAACATCGCAGCTAATTGAGCCAGCATCACACGAAGCAACATCGCCAACATCGCCAACATCGCCACCACTGCTGCAATCGCCCCCATCGCCGCAGTCTCCTCCAACGATATAATATGCTTCACTTGAATTCAATAGTCGCACGATAGTTCTCCTTCAACAGTGCGCGCGCCGCATTACCCGGCGCCCAGGTTCCGGCCACCACGACCGAATTCTTACACCTTCCCCCTCAAGCTGACCAGCGGCTCGAACACCCACTCGATCAGCGTTCGTGTGTCTTGCAATATGTCGGCTTCGAGTTGCATGCCCGCCGTCAGCGGCTGCGGCTTGCCGTAGGCCAGCACGGTCGGCGAGGCGATTTGCACCGTGATGCGGTAAACGCCTTCGGCCCCAGCCTGCTGCGCCAGCGCGGTCAGTTGCGGCGGCACCTCGTTGGCGGCCAGTGCGGTGCGCGAGACCTGCACGACCTGGCCTTCGTACTGGCCGAACTTCTGGTACGGGTAGGCCGCGTAGCGCAGCCGTACCGGCTGCCCCGGCTCGACGAAGCCGACGGCGCGGCTGGGCGCGAACAGGTGCGCTTCGAGCTTGCCGTCGGCCGGCAGCAGCGTCGCCAGCGGCTGCGCGCCGGCCATCTGGCCCTTGTCGGTGAGGATGGCGGTGACGAGGCCATCTTGCGGCGCGGTGATGACGATCTGCCGGCTGGCTTCGGTGGACGCGAGGTCTTGCTCCAGTGCAGCGATGCTGCGCTCGACTTCGCCGCGCTGCTGTTCGGCCTTGAGCGGCAATTGCTTGAGTTCGGCCGCTGCGGTGGCGGCGTCGGAGCGGATGGCGGTGCGGTTGCGTTCCAGCGCCTGCAAGCGGCTTTGCTGATCCAGTGCTTCCTCGCGCTTTTGCTGAACGGCAATCTCGCTCATGAACTGCTGGCGCGCCAGGTCTTCGTAGCGCTGCAGTTGGGCGCGGCTGGAAGCGACGCGCTCTTGCTGGGTCGTGATTTCATGTTCGAGTTGCGTGCCTTGCTCGGTCAGGTCGGCCAGCTTGCGGCGCAGCGCGGTGCCCTGCTCGGCCAGCAACTGGCGTTGGCGCGCTTGCTCGTCGTCGAGGCTGGCGTGGCGGCGACGCAGTTGGTCGAGCACCAGCGCTTGCGAGCCCAGCACCGCGCCGGTGCTGCCGGTGAGGCGCTCGGCCGAGAGCACGAACAGCACGTCGCCGGCCTTGACCGATTGCCCTTCGACGACTCGGCGTTCGACGACCAGGCCCGGCTGCGGTGCGAGCAGCTTGATGAGGCCGCTGTCCGGTGCGGTGAGGCCGACGACGCGGGTGCGCTTGGTGTATTCGCCGACGAGCAGGAAGGCGACGACGGCCGCGGCGAGCAGGCCGGCGATCAGGCTCCAGGCGGCGAAAGACAGCGGCGGGCGCAAGACAGCGCTGCCGAGGAAGGCGTTGCCTTTGGCTTCCAATGCTTCGCGACGGAACAAGTCGTGTGCCACTGTGGCCTCCCCTTACGCCGCATGCGCTTTTGGCGTGCGGCGTGCGGCGTGCGGCGTGGGGCGAAAGGTAGCGGCGGCGGGCAAGCGCGCGCAAGCTATCGGTTTCCCAGGCTACGGATGCAGGGCTACGTCTGTAGGGGATGCGCGGGCGGCTCCGGGGCGCGCACTGCGTTCATCGCGATGTCGTGCGCAGCGATGAGGGCGACCAGTTGCACGCGATTGCCGGCACCGCACTTGACCAGCATGACGCTGATGTGGTCGCGCACCGTGTGCGGGCTGATGCGGAGCTCAGCCGCGATGCGCTTGTTGGTCAGGCCGCGCAAGAGCAGGCCGGCAATGGCTTGCTGGCGGCACGTCAAGTACTCGCGCGGGTCGGGGTTTACCCCCCCCGCACCGCGCCAGGTTCCCGCTCTGAGTGACCCTGCACTTGTCGCTCCTGTGTTCGCCGGCTCGCCGCCTTCGCGCTTGCGTGGGAAAGGCAGTTGACGATCACGAACCATGTGACAGAGCGTATGCGCTATCCGCTAGTCCGACTTGAGGTGCGTCAATGCCTTGGGGTTCGGGGCTGGGAGATTGGGGGTCTCTGGCATGCTGGCGTCCTTCCACTGTCGGCAACTCCGAAGGTGTCCCATGGCTATCCCCGTTGAAGTGCTCGAACTCGAACTCCTGAGTCTTGCGCCCACTGAGCGGTCGCGCTTGCTTGACAAGCTTCTTGCCAGCCTCGACCCGGACCCTGAGTGGGAAGAAGCGTGGGCGATAGAGGTCGATCGAAGAGAGGCCGAGATCGTTGCGGGAAGGGTCGCATGGCTTCCCCCGGTGAAGAGGTTGTCGCCCGCTTGCGCGCGAAGTTGGCTTGAACTACCTTCGCTCGGCCAATACACTGCGCTTCACAAAGGAGGCGCGATGAAGTTCCACCTCGAATGCGAACGCGAAGAAGATGGCCGTTGGTTGGCCGAGGTCTCGCAGTTGCCCGGCGTGCTCGTCGCCTATGGCAAGTCGGCGAACGAGGCCATGACCAAGGCCGAGGTGCTCGCCCTTCGGGTGCTGGCGGAGCAACTCGGACACAACGAGGGATGGGCGATGGCCTCGAGCTCCACTCCCCAGACTACTTCGCGACTTCGATAAGTTCGATATCCTTCTTGAGCAGCTCGTTGACGAGTTGCGCGACCTCGACGCCACGGGCCTTGGCGCGGTCGTTGAGATAGGCCTGCACGTCGGCGTCTAGGTACACAGGCAGGTTCAGCCGCGCGTCCGGTTTGAAGAACTTCCCGCGCGTGCCCTTCGAGAAATCGATTTCGGCGGGCATGTCGTCGTCGGTCGGATTGGCTTGCGCTTCCATCATTGTCGACCCTGCGACATCGGTCGCGTGGGTCTCCTACTTCGCCGTCGGCATCACGAACTCCGCCCCCTTGGCGGTGCTCTCGGGCCAGCGCTGCATGATGGATTTCTGCCGCGTGTAGAAGCGCACGCCTTCTTCGCCGTAGGCGTGCATGTCGCCGAACAGCGAGCGCTTCCAGCCGCCGAAGCCGTGCCAGGCCATCGGCACCGGGATCGGCACGTTGATGCCGACCATGCCGGCCTGGATGCGGCGCGCGAACTCGCGTGCCACGTTGCCGTCACGCGTGTAGCAGGCGACGCCGTTGCCGTACTCATGGTCGTTGACGAGCTGCACCGCCGCCGCGAAATCGGGCACGCGAACGCAGCACAGCACAGGCCCGAAGATCTCTTCCTTGTAGACGCGCATGGCCGGCGTCACGTGGTCGATCAGCGTGCCGCCGGTGAAGAAGCCTTGCTCGAAACCGGGCACCTTGAAGCCGCGGCCGTCGACGACGAGCTTGGCGCCTTCCTGCACGCCGAGCGCGATGTAGCCCTCGATGCGCTCGAGCGCCTGGCGGGTCACGATCGGGCCCATCTCGGCATCGAGCTCCATGCCGTTCTTGACTTTGAGCACGCGGGCGCGCGCGGCCACCTTGGCGACGACTTCGTCGGCCACGTCGCCCACCAGCACGGCGACGCTGATCGCCATGCAGCGCTCGCCGGCCGAGCCGTAGGCGGCGCCGATCAGCGCGTCCACGGTCTGCTCGATGTCGGCGTCGGGCATCACGACCATGTGGTTCTTCGCGCCACCGAGGGCCTGCACGCGCTTGCCGTGGTGGGCGCCGGTCTCGTAGATGTACTGCGCGATCGGCGTCGAGCCGACGAACGACAGCGCCTTCACGTCGGGGTGCGTCAGCAACGCGTCGACGGCCACCTTGTCGCCCTGCACGACGTTGAAGACGCCGTCCGGCAGCCCGGCCTGCTTGAGCAAATCGGCCATGAAGAGCGAGGGCGACGGGTCGCGCTCGCTCGGCTTCAAGACGAAGGCGTTGCCGCAGGCCAGCGCGACCGGGAACATCCACAGCGGCACCATGCACGGGAAGTTGAACGGCGTGATGCCGGCGACGACGCCCAGCGGCTGGCGCAGCGTCCAGTTGTCGATGCCGGTCGAGACCTGGTCGGTGAAGTCGCCCTTCAGGAGCTGCGGAATGCCGCACGCGAACTCGACGATGTCGATGCCGCGCGAGACTTCGCCCTGCGCATCGGTGAAGACCTTGCCGTGCTCGGCGGTGAGCATCGCGGCAATGGTGTCGCGGTGTTCGTTGAGCAGCGCGAGGAAGCTGTTGAGCACGCGCGCGCGGCGGATCGGCGGCGTGTCGGCCCAGGCCGGGAAGGCGGCCTTGGCGGCGGCGACGGCAGCGGCGACGTCGTCCACCGAGCCGAGCACGACCTCGCGCGCGACGGCGCCGGTGGCCGGGTTGTAGACCGCCTGGCGGCGCCCGCTGGCGCTGGCAACGACGCGGCCACCGATGTAGTGGCCGATTTCGGCGGTGGCGGTAAAGGCTTGCGGTGCGCCCATGGCGGACTCCTGGAAACGGTGGCGCCAAGCATAACGTGCGCGGTCATTCGAACGTCGTCTGGCGCGGTCTTCATTGTTGGGCAGGCGAAACCGTAGTGCATCACTGGTGCGGCCTGGCGCGGCCTGAGGTCACCGCGCGGGCGGATAACGGGCGCGATCGCACGGTGACGGCAAGAACCCCTTCGATCTACCGCCAGTCCCGACACCGCCAGTCCGCATCGATGTGTAGCATCGGCGCCCATGTCAGCCAACCGATGTCTGAACTGCGACGGCGCGATCCCTGCCGCCGCCAGGTTCTGCCCGCAATGCAGCCAGCGCACGGATACCGCCCGCCTGTCGCTGGCCGACATGAC
>CAIKUF010000079.1 GCA_903830565.1 uncultured bacterium
GACATCCAGAGCGAGCCCGGAAAGGGATCGAACTTCAGGCTGCTGTTTCCGGCAGCCCGGGTGCGCTACCTCGAGCCGGCGCCCGATCCACGGCGCCCCGCAGTGGCGGCGCCCTGACCGCCAGGCCGCCGCGGCGTCAGTTCGGGATCGCGCTGCGGCGAAAGATCGCGGTGGCTTCGTCGGGATCGCGGGGCCGTCGCTCGCTGGCCACCCACTCCCAGCCCGGGAACGTCCCGCGCGGCCGGCCGCGGCCTTCGAGCACGAAGAGATAGTTGCAGTGGGTCGCGTCCAGCGATGCCGTGGCATCGACGCGATAACGGCCGAAGTATTCCAAGGCCGCCAATTGTGAGCGCGGCAGGCCGGGCGCCACGACGCATTGGTCGCTGCTCACGTAGCTCGTGATGCGCTCGACCTGCTCGCGGTAGCTAAACGCGTAGTCGGCCAGCGGCAGCATCAGCGTCATGAAGAGCAGCAAGCTCAGCGCGACGCCGCTCGCGGGGAGAACGAGGCTCTTCCACAGCGGATGGCGGTTGCGCCCGGTGCGCCAGCGCACGAGCCATATCCACGCCGCCGAGCCGAGCAACGCGAAGCACAGCGCCAGTGCAGAGAAGCTGCTGACATAGCCCGGCGCGAGCCTGGCCACATTGGCGGCAGGCTGAGGCGGAATACCGATCTGCAGCGACGCATACATCACCCAGAAGAAGAGCGCGAAGCCGCTGAAGAAGAACACCGAGAACCAGTCGATGGCAGCCGATGTGCCGCGCTGCAGCGTCGGCAGCGCAAACGCTGCCAGCACGGCCAGGGCAGGGAGCGCCAGCATCAGCGCGCGATCCGATGCACCCATGGAGACGCAAGCGAGCAGACCGACCGCGGCGCAACCCATCGGCACCGAGAGGTGACGCCGGCGGAGCTGGCGCCGCCAGCGCCACAGCGTCCACGCGGCAAGCGGCAGCGTCGGCCAGGTGAACCACAGCAGCAGGCGCAGCAGGGCTGTCCACTGCGGCAGTGAAGCCAGTGCCACCGCACGCCAGGCCCAGGCCTGCATCAGTGTCGCCAGCGCGATCGAAGCGAGCATCGACGCCGCGATCCACCATGCGAAGCGGCGAACCTGCGGATAGCTCGACCTCAGGTTGGACAGCAGCCCCGCAACGCCGAGGCCCACGGCGATGCTCGGCGCGCCGCTGGCGACGAGCATGGGCAGCGCGGCCAGCACGGCCAGCCGCGAACCGACGTGCCTGAACGGACTGCTGGCGAGCGCATAGAGGAACAGCGCCGCCGCGCTGAGCTGCACCAGTTCCGGTGTCGTTTCGTGGCCCAGTCGGATCAGGCCCAGCGTCGCGATCAGGCCGAGCAGCGCGCCGTCGGCAATGGCGCGCGCGTAATCGACGCTGCTCGCCTCGCCGCCAAAGGCCAGCGGCAACGGCTGCGCGGCTTCGGTGCGCGCGAGGTGGTAGGCGGCGTACCAGGTCAACCCGAGGACGACCGCAAGCAGCAGCGCAAACGGAATGCGCGCCGCCAGCGGCGCGCCGAGCCACGGGCCGAGCAGCTTGATGAAGACGGCGCCCAGCCAATAGGGGAGCAGTGCCGACTCGGGCGGCAAGCCGCCCACCGTTGGCGCCCACCACGAGCTGCGTCCTTCGGCGATGCTCAGCATGTAGCCGAAGGCGCTGACGTCGGCGGCCTTCCACGGATCGCGCCCGAACAGGCCCGGCAGCACGTAGGCCGCGCACAGCAGCAGCAGCGCGACGCGCGGCATGCGCTTGGCCTCACGCTGGGTGACGAGTGCGGGGTTGGGGCGGTTCACGCCAAGAATGGGCTGGGGTGCCAGCGCGCATCATGCAACAGCGCGGGCCGAGCGCAAAAAAGGCAGCCGAAGCTGCCTTGTCTTGCGCGCTGCAGGTCGATCACTTCTTCAGGTGAGCGAACTTGTTGCGGAACTTCTCGACGCGGCCGCCGAGCGAGTCGATGCTCTTTTGCGTGCCGGTGTAGAACGGGTGCGACTCGCTGGTCGACTCGAGCTTGAAGAGCGGCAACTCGCGGCCATCATCCATCTTCACCGTTTCGCGCGTCTGCGCGCACGAGCGGGTCACGAACTTGAAACCGTTGGACAAGTCGACGAAGCACACTTCGCGATAGTTGGGGTGGATGCCTTCTTTCATTCTCTATCCTTGGTCGGTGTCGGTAGCCACTGCAACCCACTTGCAGCACTTGCCATACGAGGTAACCTGAAATTATAGCCGGGCAGGGCCGTCAACCGCCTCGACGCATCATGTCGAAGAAGTCGTGGTTGTTCTTCGTCGCCTTCATCTTGTCGAGGATGAATTCCATCGCCTCGATCTCGTCCATCGGGTAGAGGAGCTTGCGCAGGATCCAGGTCTTTTGCAGGATCTCGGGCTTGAGAAGCAACTCCTCGCGCCGGGTGCCCGACTTGTTGAGCAAGATGGACGGGTAGACGCGCTTCTCCGACATCCGGCGGTCGAGATAGATCTCGCAGTTGCCGGTGCCCTTGAATTCTTCGTAGATCACTTCGTCCATGCGGCTGCCGGTGTCGATCAGCGCGGTGCCGATGATGGTCAGCGAACCGCCTTCCTCGATATTGCGCGCCGCGCCGAAGAAGCGCTTCGGGCGCTGCAGCGCGTTGGCGTCGACGCCGCCGGTCAGCACCTTGCCCGATGACGGCAGCACGTTGTTGTAAGCGCGGGCGAGGCGGGTGATCGAGTCGAGCAGGATCACGACGTCCTTCTTCATCTCGACCAGGCGCTTGGCGCGCTCGATCACCATCTCGGCCACCTGCACGTGGCGCGCCGCAGGTTCGTCGAAGGTCGAACTGATGACTTCGCCGCGCACCGTGCGCTGCATCTCGGTGACTTCCTCGGGCCGCTCGTCGACGAGGAGGACGATCAGGTAGACCTCGGGGTAGTTGGCGACGATGGCGTGCGCAAAGTGCTGCATCATCACCGTCTTGCCGCTCTTGGGCTGCGAGACGAGCAGCGCGCGCTGGCCTTTGCCGAGCGGGGCGATGAGGTCGATGATGCGGCTGGTGATGTTCTCGTCGCTCTTCACGTCGCGCTCGAGCTTGAACTGCTCCTTCGGGAACAGCGGGGTCAGGTTCTCGAACATGACCTTGTGCTTGCTCTCCTCGGGCGTCTGGCCGTTGACGCGGTCGACCTTCACGAGCGCGAAGTAGCGCTCGCCGTCCTTGGGCACGCGAACCTCGCCTTCGACGGCGTCGCCGGTGTGCAGGTTGAAGCGCCGGATCTGGCTCGGGCTGAGGTAGATGTCGTCGGTCGACGCCATGTAGCTCGCGTCGGGCGAGCGCAGGAAGCCGAAGCCGTCGGGCAGCACTTCGAGAACGCCGTCGCCGAAGACCTGCTCGCCGGCGCGGGCGCGCTTTTTCATGATCGCGAACATCAGCTCCTGCTTGCGCATGCGGGCGACGTTCTCGATCTCTAAGGCCTCGCCCATCGTGATGAGTTCGGAGACGTGGATGGCTTTGAGCTCTGACAGGTGCATGGGTGGGTACCCCGGTGATGACGATCGCCCTGGGCTCGGGCGATCGGTGGAATTCGGCAAGGTCGCTGGACGTTGCGGGTGCGGCCGTGCTTGCGGCTGCTGGCATGCAGGCGGCCGGGAAGCCGCGGTGGAGGTTGGATTTGGGGCCGGACCTACGCGCCGCAGTCGGGCGTGGTGGCGTGAATCTGCGACGGCGGTGGCTGGCTCGTGGCGTCAGCAACCGCCTCAATACGGCAGATTATAGATGACCGTCGAGGAAGGCGGTCAATTGGGCCTTGGAGAGCGCGCCGACCTTGGTTGCCGCGAGCTGGCCGTCCTTGAACAGCATCAGCGTCGGGATGCCGCGAATGCCGAACTTGGCCGGAACGTCGCGGTTCTCGTCGACGTTCATCTTGGCGATCTGCAGGCGATCGCCGTAGTCCTTCGACACTTCGTCGAGGATGGGCGCAATCGCCTTGCACGGGCCGCACCACTCGGCCCAGTAGTCGACCAGCACCGGCGTGCCGGACTGCAGGACGTCGCTGTCGAACGAGGCGTCGGATACGTGTTTGATCAATTCGCTGCTCATGGGGGTCCTTCGGCGTCTGCCGCACAGGGCGTTGACGGGGCTATTCCATTCTGACACAAAGCATTCGGCACGGCAGTCCGGTTCGTGGACCGCCTTCCTGCGGGGGGTGGAGTCCGCCTCGCTGGGGCGATCTGCGAATCCGGCGCGCGGACCTTGAGCCGCAGCCGCGAGAGGCCGTCGATTTGCGCTGCTTTGTCGGGCCTCATCGCAGCACCGCGAATGCGTCGCGGGTCGTCCAATCGAGCAGTTCCGACCTTCCGAAACTCACTTTGCCGATAACCGCCAGCGATCCGCCCGTGAACGATCCCACACCAAGCCGCACTTTCGGGCGCTTCGAACTCCTTCGACCGCTCGGCATGAGCGCGGCGACGATGTCGTGGCTGGTCCACGACCCCAATTCGGCGCGGCAGATGGTGCTGTGCACGCCGCGTTGGCGGCCGGCGGATGTCGAGAGCCTCGAACATTGGCTGCGCGAAGTGCGGCGCGCGGCGCGCTTGTCGCACCCGAAGCTCGCGCCGGTGCGCGAAATAGGCGTTCAGGATCACTGGCCGTTCGTTGCCTACGAGCGAGGGACGGGCCGGACGTTCGCCGAATGGCTGGATGAGCACCCGCGCCCGCCACCCGGCGAAGTCGTGGGTCTGGTCTGCCAGGCGCTCGAAGGCCTGGCCTTCGCGCACGAAGCCGGCGTCGTCCGCGGCGACATCCAGTTGCACCACCTGTTCGTCGATGGCGACGGCCAGGTGCGCCTGGCCGCGCTCGATATCGTCCTCGAGGCCACTCTGGTCGAATCCGATGTTGCGGCGCTGCCTTCCGCGGGCGCGGCCTCCGCGCTCGACCACGCCTACCTGCGTATGCGCCGCGACACCGCGCAGCGGGACGTTCTTTCGATGGGACTGGTCCTGCATCACCTTCTGGCCGCACGCCCGGCGCTCGACGAGACCGACCTCGGTTGCGTCATCGCGCGCATGCCTCCGCTCGGGCGCGAGACCGTGCGCCTGCCCCTGGCTACGCCGTGCCAGATCACCGATGCGTTGCGAGCCATCGCCGCCCGCGCGACGAACCGCCAGCCGCGCCAGCGATACCTCAATGCACGAACGATGTGGCGCGCCCTCGACGGCTGGCTCCGTTCCGAAGAGCAGCAAGGCAGCCCGCCAGTGCAGCTTCTGGACCGGCTGCGCGCCTTCGGCCACCTCCCGGCGCCTGCGGGTGGCGGGACACTCGGGTACCGGTTGTGGGGCCTCGAAGCTCGGCATGCGCTCGAATTGGCCGAGCCCATCCTGCGCGACACTGCCCTCAGCCTGGAACTGCTGCGCCGGGTCAACTCGGCGCGTGCGCAAGGCACCGACGTGACGGCCAACGGGCCGGTGCTCACGATCCAGCGGACGCTGGCGCTGCTCGGCCTGGACGGCGTGCGCCAGGCCGCCGCATCGCTTCACGCCTGGCCGGGGCCGCTGGACGATGCGGGCGCGGCCGCGCTGCACAAGCTGATGGATCAGGTTCGCCTGGCCGCCTTCACGGCGCAGGCGCTGCGTCCGCCGGGCTTCGACGCCGAGGCGATCTACCTGATCGCACTGCTGCAGAACCTTGGGCGGCTGGTCGTGAAGTACCACTTCGCATACGAAGCCGAGCAGATCGAGAAGCTCATGCAGCCATCTGTGCCCGCGGATGTCGGCGTAGGCGAAGGTGAAGGCCAGGGCATGAGCGCAGAGTGGGCGACCTATGCCGTGCTTGGTGTGGACTGCGAGTCCGTCGGCGCGATGGTCGCCCACCACTGGGGCCTGAGCGACGAGGTCGTCCACCTGATGCGGCGGTTGCCCACGAACCGGCCCGTGCTCAACCCGGATGGCAATGCCGATCTTCTGCGCATGGCCGCCAGCGCCGCCAACGAGACGGTCGACGCGATCACGCAATGGCCTGCCGGCAAGGCCGCCGCGGCACTGGCCGCCGTTGCCCAGCGCTACAACCGCACGTTGGGGATCACGGTGCCTGTTCTCTTGCAGGCGCTGAATGACGCGCGTGCGGCGGTGCAGGGCGACGCCATCCCGTTGCCGGCGTTCGCGGGTGAGGCCAGGATCGAGGAAGACGCCGCACAACGTGGCCAGGCAGGCGAGCCGCCGGCCGTGGAACCGCTCGCCCCCGGCTCGGCAGCACCCAACTGAGACGACGATGTCCGCAAGCGACAAGCCACCGGTTGCGACGACACCTGCGAAGCTAGGGCGCTTCGAGTTGCGCCGTGTGCTCGGGCGTGGCGCGCAGGCGACCGTCTGGCTTGCCCACGACCCGCGGCTGGATCGCGATGTGGCGGTCAAGCTGATGCGCGTCGACGCCGAGGCCTCGCGCATCGGGCGAGGCGAGACCCCATGGCTGCGCGAAGCACGCATCGTCAGCCGCTTGAGTCACCCCAACATCGTGACGCTGTTCGAGGCCGACGTGCATGAGCAGCGGCCTTACCTCGTGTTCGAGTTCGTCGACGGCTGCACCTTGAGCGAGATGCTGCGCGCGCGTAGGCAAGGATTGCTGGTGCACGATGCGGTGTCGCTGATGCTCGGCGTGCTGAGCGCCTTGCAGGCTGCGCATCTGGCCGGCGTCGTGCATTGCGACCTGAAGCCCTCGAACATCCTGGTCGATGCCAGCGGCCGGGCACGGGTGATGGACTTCGGCATCGCCACGCGAACCCGGCAGCGCCCCGGCGATTCGGGCACGATGCGGTCCGTCGTTGGCTCGCCGGGCTACATGTCGCCCGAGGCCGCACTGTGCGAACCGCCATCGCCGGCAACGGACGTCTTCGCCGCCGCGCTCGTGCTCGCCGAAATGCTGGCCGGGCGGGCGGTGATCGAGGATCGCGACCCGTTTCGTGCGGTCTACCGCGTCGCGCATGAGGACTTGCCCCTGCCTCCGATGTCGGACGAGATCGACGATCGGCTGCGCGCTCTGCTGCTGCGCGCGCTCGCCCGAAATAGCGCGCAGCGCACGCCGAGCGCCGCTGCGTTCCACGACGCGCTTCAGCAGTGGATGGCACCCGCGCTGCTTGAAAGCGGGGCCGGGCAGGCTACTGGCGCTCTCGATTTCCTGCTGCGCCGGATGCGTCACAAGTCAAACTTTCCAGCACTGTCCGACTCGGTCGCGGGCATCCTGCGCGTCACCGGTTCGGACAGCGAGAACATGGACGACGTCTCGGCCGAGATCCTCAAGGACGTGGCGCTGACGAACAAGCTGCTGCGGATGGCCAACACCGCGATCTATGTGCGCGCTGGCGGCGGCAACATCAGCACCGTCTCGCGCGCGGTGGCCTTGGTCGGACTGGCGGCGCTGCGCAACATGGCGCTCAGCCTGGTGCTGCTCGAACACATGCGCGACCAACTGCATGCCAACCGCATGAAGGAGGAGTTCCTGCGCTCGCTGATGGGCGGAACCCTCGCAAGGCGGTTGTGCGCGAACGCCCTCGAGGGCGAGGACGCGTTCATCGGCGCCCTGTTCATGAACCTGGGCCGACTGCTGACCATGTTCTACTTTCCGGAGGAAGGGCACCAGGTCGAGCAGGCGATGACGCGGTGGGC